>JANYJX010000106.1 GCA_025358355.1 Actinomycetes bacterium
CGCGTCGCGCACCATCCCGTTGACATGGCCGCCGTCGGCGATGTCCTCGGGGTCGCGATCGTCGGTACAGAACGCAATCCGACTCGGCCCGAACTCGTGCACGAGCGGCAGCAACGCCTGCAGGTTGCGCGCCATCGACGCCTCGCGAATCAGCAGCCACATCCCGGCGCGCAACCGTTCGCGGCCCTCCTCGGCCGTCAGCGCCTCGTGGTCGGACGTGATCCCGGCCGCCGCATACGCCTGCAGCTCCTTCCCGAGCAGGCCGGGCGCATGGCCGTCAACGTGCGCGGCGCCTTCCAGCGCGAGCTTGTCGAGCTCGCTCGGCAAACCGCCGACGACACCGGGAAAGTTCATCATCTCGGCGAGGCCGAGCACGCGGCGGCGGCGCATCAGCGACTCGAGATCGCCCGTGGTGAGCGCGCGCCGCGGCGACTCGAATGGCGACGCCGGCACGCACGACGGCGCCATGAAGAACACCTCGAGCTGCAACCCGGACGACGCGTCGAGCAGCCAGTGGACTCCATCGACGCCGAGGACATTCGCAATCTCGTGCGGATCGGCGACAACTGAGGTCGTGCCGAGCGGCAGCACCAAGCGCGCGAACTCGTCGACGAGCAGCTTCACCGACTCGAGATGCATGTGCGCATCGATGAAGCCGGGAACGACGAAACGCCCACTCGCATCAACCGTCTCGCCGCCGTCGTAGCGACCCACGCCGGCCACGACACCGTCCACGATCGCTACGTCCGCGTCGAGCCATTCGCGCGTGAAGCTGGAAAGGACACGGCCGCCTCGGACAACGACGTCAGCCCGCTCGTCTCCTCGGGCCACAGCAATCCGGCGGGCGAGAGCGTCCATGCGGCGCACGATAGACGGCCGACCGCGGTACGGTGCTCGCTCATTGAGAACGCTGTACGCCAACGGCTGGATCGTCACGTGCGACGACGCAGGCACAGAGCACGCGAGCGGCTGGCTGCTCGCGGACGGCGCGATGATCTCGACGGTCGGCGACGGCCCCGAGCCGCTGGCCGAGAAGCGCGTCGACCTCGGCGGAGCCGTCGTCACGCCCGGCCTCGTCAACACGCACCACCACCTCTACCAGACCCTCACGCGCGCCCGCGCGCAGGAGGCCGACCTCTTCAGCTGGCTGCGCGAGCTGTACCCGGTTTGGTCGCGGATCGACGCCGAATCGGAGTACGCGGCGGCGCGCACCGGTCTCGCCGAGCTCGCGCTCAGCGGCTGCACGACCGTCTTCGACCACCACTACGTCTTCCCGCGCGGTCGCGACGGGCTGATCGAAGCCGAGGTGCAGGCGGCACGCGAGCTCGGCGTGCGGCTCGTTGCGTCGCGCGGCTCGATGGATCTCGGGATTTCCGACGGCGGGCTACCGCCGGATGAGCTGGTCGAGGAGATCGACACCGTCCTCGCCGACACCGAGCGGCTCGTCGGCGCGCTGCACGAATCCGGGCCTGGCGCTCGCATCCAGATCGCGGTAGCGCCGTGCTCGCCGTTCTCGGTTACAGGGCGCCTGATGGAGGAGTCTGCGGCGCTCGCCCGCCGGCTCGGGCTGCCGCTCCACACGCACCTCGCCGAGACGGCCGAGGAGAGCGCGTACTGCCAGGAGCTGTACGGCTGCACACCCGTCGAGTACCTCGGGCAGCTCGGCTGGCTCGCCGGCGACGTGTGGTGCGCGCACTGCGTCCACCTGTCCGCGGCGGAGGTGGCCGAGTTCGCCGCGACCGGAACCGGAGTTGCGCACTGCCCAACTTCCAATCTGCGCCTGGGTGCGGGAGTCGCTCCGGTTCACGACTTGGTCGCCGCAGGAGTTCGTGTCGGCCTGGGCGTCGATGGCTCGGCGTCGAACGAGCGCAGCGACCTGTTCATGGAGGTCAAGCAAGCGCTGCTCGTCGCGCGCGGCCGCGGCGGTCCTGACGCGATGACCGCGCGCGACGCGCTGCGGCTCGGCACCCGCGGCGGCGCCGACGTCCTGCGTCGCGGCGACATCGGCTCGCTGGAACCGGGCAAGTGCGCCGACTTCGCCGTCTGGCGCACCGACGGCCTCGAGCTCGGAGGAGCAGAAGACCTCGTCGCAGCACTCGTCTTCGCAGGCCCGCATCGCGTCGATCGGCTCGTCGTCGGCGGCGAAGATGTCGTCCGCGGCGGCGCGCTCGTCCGCGCAGACGAACAGGAGATTGCGCAGGCCCAGCGGGTCCAGGCGCGAAGATTCCTCCCGTGACATCCCTTTCGACCCACGTTCTCGATACCGCAGTGGGCAAACCCGCCCCAGACATCACAGTCGAGCTTCACCGCGGCACCGAGCAGATCGCCTCAGCCCGCACCGACGCCGACGGCCGCGCCCGGCTCGCCGACGATCTCGAGCCCGGCGCGTACCGCCTTGTCTTCCACCCGCCGTCGCCGTTCTTCCGCCGCGTCGAGCTCGAGGTGGAGCTCGGCGACGGCCACCATCACGTCCCGCTCCTCGTCTCCCCCTACGGATGCGCGACCTACCGGGGCAGCTAAGCGTCGAGGAGCTGGCCGAGCTCTTCGAGGGGCGCACGCGCTTCGTCGAGCGGCTCGCCGGCCAAGCCGACCCGCTGATGCGGGCCCGCACGCTCGTCCGCGAGCTCTCGCTCGACGAGAAATGCGAGGTGCTCGACGCACACCCGGCGATCGGCCAGCGCAAGGGGCTCTCCAAGCGCTCGGCCGCCGAGCAAGGCTCCGACGACGACCCGGTAGTGCTCGCCGAGCTCGCGCGCCTGAACGCCGACTACGAAAAGCGACACGGCTTTCGCTTCGTCGTCTTCGTCAACCGCCGCCCGAAGTCCGAGATCCTCGACGTGCTCCGCTCGCGCATCGGCCTGCCGACCGACGAGGAGCTCAACACCGCGCTCGGCCAGCTCGTCGCGATCGCCGAAGACCGCTGGCGCCGGGGATGAGCCACGCGCTCGCGATTGACCCGTACCTGCGCGACTGGCTCAGCCTGCTCATCCGTTCGCTCCATGTGGTCGCCGCGATCGCCTGGATTGGCGGGTCGTTCTACTTCGTCCACCTCGACCAGTCGCTGCGCTTCCCGAAAGATGTCGCCGACCGCGAAGCCGGCGTCGGCGGCGAGCTGTGGGAGGTACACGGCGGCGGCTTCTACCACGTCCAGAAGTACCGAATCGCACCGCACGAATTGCCCGATCAGCTGGCCTGGTTCAAGTGGGAGGCGTACGCCACGTGGCTCTCGGGCTTCGCGCTGCTCGTCCTTCTCTACTGGCTGGACGCTCGGGCGTACCTGATCGACAAGACCGTCGCGGACATCGGCCCGTGGACGGCTGTTGCGATCAGCGCTGGGCTGCTTGTACTCGCCTGGCTCGTCTATGACGTTTTGTGTCGGCTGCTGCGCGGGCGTGAGCTTCTCCTTGGCGTGGCAATCCTGGGCGGAGCCGCGCTAGCGGCATGGGGAAACGGACAGCTGTTCAGCCCGCGCGCCGCCTGGCTGCAGACCGGCGCGATGCTCGGCACCGTGATGGCCGCGAGCGTGCTGATCAACATCATCCCGGCGCATTGGGAGCTGATCCACGCGAAGGAAGCAGGCCGCGAGCCCGATCCCGCTCCTGGAATCGAGGCGAAGCGCCGCTCCGTACACAACAACTACCTCACGCTCCCCGTCCTCGCGACGATGCTCGCCGGACACTTCTCGTTCCTCACCGGACGGCAACACGCGTGGCTGATCCTGCTCGTGCTGATGGTCGTCGGCGCGTGGGTGCGGCACTTTTACAACTTGCGCCACGCCGGGCGGACGCACTGGTGGATGCTCGGCGCTGCTGCTGGGGCGATCACGGTGCTAGCTGTTGTCCTGATCCCGCCTGACGCCAAGAGCAGCACGCCGGCGACACCCGCCGCCGCTGCTATGGGGAAGGCGGTCTTCGCAGGCAACTGCGTCGCGTGCCACACGCTCGGTGATGCCGCGGCGACCGCGACCGTCGGCCCGAACCTGGATCAGGCGAAGCCGGCCGCGTCGCTCGTGATCGAGCGAGTCACGAACGGCCAGGGCGGGATGCCGCCGTTCAGCGGCAAGCTGAGCAAGACCGAGATCGCCGCAGTCGCCGCGTATGTCTCGACCGTCGCAGGACGTTAGGATCGCCCGATGCTTGAGATCACCGCCGGCGGGTTCGAGTTCACTGCGCGCCTCGAAGACAAGACCGCGCCCAGCACCGTCGCCGCCTTCCGCCGCCTGTTGCCGCTCAAGTCGCGGATCATCCATGTCCGCTGGAGCGGCGAGGCAGGCTGGATCCCGTTCGGCGATCTCGACCTCGGCATCGGCCCCGAGAACGCGACGTGCTACCCGACCCCCGGCGAGATCGTCCTCTACCCGGGCGGCGTGAGCGAGACCGAGATCCTGCTCGCCTACGGCTACGTCAACTTCGCGTCGAAGGCCGGCCAGCTAGCAGGGAACCACTTTGCGACGATCGTCTCCGGAAACGAGAACCTGCGCGCACTCGGGAAGAAGTTCCTGTGGGAAGGCGCTCAGGAGATCACTTTCCACGAGGTCTAGCCCGCTAGGTCAACTGGATCGTCGCTTTCGCCTGTGTCGAGTATCAAGGATGGCAACTGCCCCGAGCGCCGCGAGGCCACCTCCGAGAATGGCAAGGAATCTGCTCGGATCCACCTTCACCTGGACCCCCGTAGCGGCGACGAAGGTCTCTGAATTGCCCGTCTTCGATCGCTGGACGACGTTGTTGAACCAGTTGGCGTCGCTCACTCGAAAGCTCTTGTCGGATTCGAGCCTCGCTAGATCCTCTGCCGATAGGTAGCACGTCGACTCAGACAGCGAGCGACGCGCACGAGCTGACGGTGCGTTGCCGCCGACGTGTCCGCTAGCGGCGGATAGTCGCAGACGACACCGGTCGTGCTGGTACGGAACTCGCTCGCAAATGCCTTCGTCCAAGCAGTGTCGAATGCGTGCCAGCCGCTCGTTTCTCCCGGACCGAGTACCGGAGAGGTGCGACCCGCGACCACGAATGCGGCGACCACGATCGCTACAACGGCGATCCCATACGCCGCCCATCTCGCCATGGAACGACCATCTGACCGAAGCACGGTGCTACGACGCCAAGCGGTCGAGCGCGTCCGTCAGGACGTCGACCGCGAGCGCCACATCTTCGGGTGTCGTGTGCTCGTCCGGCGAGTGGCTGACGCCGCCATTCTGGGCTCGCACGAAGAGCATCGTCGACGGAACTCCAGCCCGCCCCATCACTCCCGCGTCATGGCCCGCGCCCGAGGCGAGCTCGACCAGCGGCAAGCCTCGCACCTCAAACACAGCACGCAACGCATCGGCGGTGGCGCCGCCGAGCGGCGTCGGCGCCACCGCCCGACTGCCGTCGAGACCGAGCTCACGAATCAGCCGCTCGAGGCGCTCCGCATCGGGAGCGCGCGCATCGATCGTGAATCGCACGCGACCCGGGATGACGTTGATCCCGCCCGGCTCGACAGTCAGTGAGCCGACCGTCGCCACCGCGCCATCGATCGAGCGGGCGATGTCGCGAATGCGAATGACCTCCTCGGCCGCGCTGACAAGCGCATCGTCGCGCGCGTCCATCGGCGTCGTCCCTGCATGCCCCGCACGCCCGTCGACAACCCGCTCGCCGCGGACGTAGCCGACGATCGACGTGACAACGGCAAGCGGCGCACCGAGCAGCGCAAGCCGCGGTCCCTGCTCGTGATGCAGCTCGATCCACGCGCTCGGGAGTCCGCCGCCCCGGACCCGCGCCTGAGAACCGACACAGCCCCGCTCCTCCTCACGAAACGCTACGACCCCTAGCGTCCGTCGGCGACGCCCTAACCGCTCCGCAGCTTCGAGCGCTCCAACGACGCCAAGCGGCCCGTCGAACCGCCCACCCTGCGGCACCGAGTCGAGATGCGAGCCCGACCACACCTCCGGCAACTCCGGCTCCTCACCCACCAACCGCCCGATGAGGTTTCCGTCCGAGTCGACCTCCACCTCGAGCCCGACCTCGCGCATCCACCCGGCAACCAACGAATGGGCTTCATCCTCCTCAGCCGTGTACCCAACCCGGTTCGCCCCAGGCCCGCCGCCGATCGCGTAGATCGCATCGAGCCGCTCCTCAACGCGAGACACGGCTAGACCTTGGCGCGACGACGCGGCCGGCGCACAAGCTCGCCGCCGCAGTTCGGGCACTCGTGCAGCATCTCCTCGGCGCAAAGCTCGCAGAACGTGCACTCGTAGCTGCAGACCGTGGCCTGCTCGGACAGCTCGGGCAGAGCGACGCCGCAGCGCTCGCACTCGCCTTTCATCTCCAGTGCCACAGAAGAAACCTAGTCGACGAAGTCGATCGTCACGGGCCGCGGGAACGCGCCGATCGCCTCGCCGCGCCGGAGCAACTCCGAAACCGCCATCCGCCCCTCGTCGCCGTAGTCCTCGGTCAGATCGTTGACGTACATCTCAATGAAGCGATCCGCGGCCGCGGCATCGATCCCGCGGCCGAACTGCAACGCGTACTCGAGCGCCTCGGCCCGGTTCTCGAGGCCACAGCGAATCGCGTCGCGTAGCACCTCGGAGAGCGCGCCAAGCCGGTCGGCGCCAACATCCCGCCGAACCGTGTTCACGCCCAGCGGCAACGGCAGGCCCGTCTCGAGCAGCCACCACTCACCGAGGTCGAGCACCTTGTGCAGCCCGAGGTCGGAGAACGTCAGCTGGCCCTCGTGGATCAGCAGCCCGGCAGCGGCGCGTCCCGAAGCGACCTCGTCCGGGATTTCCTCGAACGGCATTTCGCGATAGCGGAAGTCGCCGAGCACGAGCCGCAGCACGAGGAACGCCGTCGTCATCGCGCCGGGAACGACGATCTCGAGATCGCGCAACGCGTCGACCTCGAGCGGCTCGCGCGCGACCACAATCGGGCCATAGCCAGTCCCGATGCTCGCGCCGTGCGGCAGTAGCGCGTAGTCCTCCTGCACGAACGGGTACGCGGCGAGCGAGATGGCGGTGACCTCGAGCCGGCCGGCGCGCGCCCACTGGTTGAGCGTCTGGATGTCGGCGAGCACCTGCTCGAACTCGAACCCGCGCGTGTCGACGAGGTCCGTCGTCAGCGCCCAATACATGAACGCATCGTCGGGATCGGGGCTGTGTCCAACGCGGATCCGCACGCGGCAGGACGCTAGCAACGTGTGCGCCGGCGGCGGGCGGACAACCGGTCGTTCGCGCTACGCTCGTTGGGTGCCGCGGCTCACCGAGGCGATCCAGGACTACGTCCGCGAGATCTACAAGCTCGGCGACGGCGGCCAGCGCGTGTCGACCACTGCGCTCGCCCATCGGCAAGGCGTCACGGCAGCATCGGCGAGCGCGATGGTGAAGAAGCTCGCCGCACTCGGGCTGGCCGAGCACGCGCCGTACCGCGGCGTCTGGCTGACTGAGGACGGCACACGCGTCGCGCTGGAAGTGATCCGCCATCACCGCCTGCTCGAGCTGTACCTGGCCGAAACCCTCGGCATCCCGATCGACAACGTCCACGCCGAGGCCGACAAGCTCGAGCACGTCTTGTCCGAGGAGCTGGAAGCGCGGATCGACCAGGCGCTCGGCTACCCGACGCACGACCCGCACGGCGACCCGATCCCGACACAGGATTTGAAGTGGCCGGCCGCTCGGTAGAATCGCGCCCGTCGTGCTGAAGAATCTTTTTTCGTTCCTCTTCCAGCGTCCAGTCGCCGAGGAGCGCGTCGCGCAGTACGTCCTCCGCGAGCATTCGCGGGGTCGCGCGCTGGACGAGATACTCGCCGATCACTTCGTCGAGAATCGCTTGGAGACGCCGGAGCAGCGCGCCCGCCTCCTCGATCGGCCCGAGATCGTGCACGCGTTCGGCGCCAACGATATTGCGGCGCTAAAGCTGCCGGCCGACTCCTAAGTCGCGCGCCCGCCGCAAGACCTCGGCTCCGATCGCCACGTCCCACGCGGCGAGGCCGTTCGACTTGAAGACGACGATGTCGGTGTCGTCTTGTCGGCCCGCGATGTTCCCGGCGACGACCTCCTGCAGCTCGTGGACTTCGAGCCAGTCGAGCACACCGGCCTCGATCGGGTCAATCAGGTCGCCGGACTCGATCTTCGCGTTCTCTCTCGAATCGCAGCAGACGAAGGCAGCGCGCTGCAAGACGATGTTGTCGAGCTCGCGCGCCCGAGGGCGGTTCGCGCCGGCGGCGCACACGAGCGCGCCCTCGTGCAGCCACTCGCCACGCAGCACCGGGTCTTGCGCGGAAGTCATCGTGACGACGATGTCGCAGGCCGCGAGATCCTGCGAGCTCGCCGCCGGGCACGCTCCGGTGCGCATGCAGAAGTCGGTCAGGGTCTCCGGAGTGCGACACCACGCGAAGACACGCTCGACCGACGGAACCGCAACGCGAATCGCTTCGAGCTGCGTCACCGCCTGAGTGCCGCAGCCGATGATGCCGAGCGTTTCGGCCCCGTCCCGCGCAAGATGCTTGGCGGCAACTCCGCTCGCCGCTCCCGTTCGCACCTGGCCAAGCCTGTCCGCTTCGATCACAGCAGCCAGAGCACCATCCGCGAGCGAGAAGAGGCAGACGACGAACGTTGCGGTGCCGTTCACGACCGAGTAGCTCTTCTGCCCGGCGAAGCCAAGCCCCGAGTCGGTCGCGGCCATCACCGCCAGGAACCCGCCGGCAACCGGGAGCCGGCGCCGCGGCACGTTCTCGACCTCGCCGTCAGCCATACGGCGAAAGCACTCCTGAAGCACCGGCACCGCCTCGGCCGTCGTGATCAGCGAGCCGACATCGGCTTCCGAGAGATAGAGGGGCACGCCGCTAGACTACGCGGCCCCGTAGACTGGGGATCCCCCGGCGCCCGTAGCTCAGGGGATAGAGCGCTGCCCTGCGGAGGCAGAGGTCGCATGTTCGAATCATGCCGGGCGCATTACCGAACTTGACCTGTCTTCCGTTGCGATCGAGGAATACTGGTCGGCGTGAATGGCCGTTCGGTTCCACCACCTCCATCCTGGCCGAATCTGGCGCTCATCGCCGGCGGCCTGCTCATGGTTCCCATGTGGGCGCGTTACACGACCTTGCATGGCCCGACATCCGTCGGCGAGGGTGGCCACTGGCTCGGCCAGGGCCCCGGCTTCTGGGGCAGCATGATGGCCCCCGCGACTCTGCTGATCGTCCTTGGCCTGTACGGCAATCGCACCGTGTTGGCGGGGCGTGGTGGTCGCCTCGCCGGTATCGGCTATGGGCTATGGGCTATGGGCTATGGGCTATGGGCTATGGGCTATGGGCTATGGGCTATGGGCTATGGGCTCATCATGATCGGGCTGGGCGTCCCGGCCGTGGCTGACCTGGCCAGTCGCGAGGTTATCCCGCCTCTCCTCATGCCCCTCGCGGCGATCGGGTTGATTCTTCTCGCCGCGGCTCACCGGCACGACCATCTCTGCCGACCACGTGTCTGGTCGCGCTGTTGGCACTGGGGATTCTCTTGAGCGGCGCCTTCTTGATGAACGTGATACCGCTCGAGACGCTCGACACATTCCAGTGGTATCGACTGTACGGCATCCTGTCGAACGCGCTCTTCGGCTTGGGCTGGGTGGTGTTCGGCGCCATGCTCGCCAGAAGACCAGCGGCCGAGCTGACTTCCTCGACGGCTACCGAGGCAGTCTGAAGGACGGAAGCTTCGGTCGCACGTTCGGACGCGAGTCACTTACATTTGTACAGTTGCTTGCTTTTGGAAAGTGACATTGCTATACATCCGGAAGCGTTACCCATCGTGAGCGGCTGAGGGACCTGGCCCTTTGAAGCCGCCGCAACCGAATCCTTAGGGGTTGTCAGGTGCGACGTCCAGCCGCGAACCGCCCGTCCCGGAGCGGTAAGCGGGAAGATGGGAAAGCGCAGCAACCGCCGACGGCGGAAGCGATCCGAGGCTCCGGGGACACAGCCGGGGCCTCAGCCGTTTTCCGGGGATTCACGCAAGCCAACCGGCGTCGGGAGAGAAACACCGTGACCACCGCAAGCCAGCGGCCGCTGAAAGATCCACCGTCACTCGAGCTCGTCCTGAAGCGGAATCCGGTCGAGCGCCTGAAGCGCGAAAAGAGCCCGCTCGGCATGCTCGGCGAGCTGCCGGCGCTGATCGCCACCGGCTACGAGGACGTCGCCGAGGAAGATCTCGTGCGGTTGAAGTGGTGGGGCCTCTACCACGACAAGCCGAAGATCGGGACGTTCATGCTGCGCATCAAGCTGCCAGCCGGGCGCACGACTCCCGAGCAACTGCACACGATCGGCGAACTGTCGACACGGTTCGGCCGTGGCGAGGCCGAGCTATCGACGCGCCAAAACGTCCAGCTGCACTTCTTAGAACTCTCGTCCCTGCCAACGGTTTTCGCTGAGCTGGAACGCGTCGGGCTGACGAGCCTCGGCGGCTGCGGCGACGCGGTGCGCGCCATCACCGGCTGCCCCGCTGCCGGCGTCTCGCACGAGGAGTTGTTCGACACGACGCCGCTGCTCGAGGAGGCCCACGCCTTCTTCACCGGCCACCCCGACTACTCGGATCTGCCCCGCAAGCACAAGATTTCGATCGCCGCCTGCGCCGACCGCTGCAACGCGCCGGAGATCAACTGCATCTCGCTCGTCGGCGTCGTCCACGAGGGCGTCGAGGGCTATGCGGTACTCGTCGGCGGCGGGTTGTCGTCGGTGCCGCGGATCGCGCGCGACCTGGGCGTCTTCATCAGCAAGGAGCAGGCCATGCCGGTGCTGTGCGCGCTACTCGACGCCTGGCGCGAAGATCTGCGCTACCGCGTGTCTCGCGTCAAGTCGCGGATGAAGTTCATGGTCGACGACTACGGCCCGGAAGGCGTGCGCGCCCAACTCGAGGAGCGCCTCGGCCACGCGCTGCCGAGCTACACGCTGGCCACGCTCGATCGCGAGCCCGAGGATCACCTCGGCATCCGGCCGCAGCAGCAGGACGGGCTCGTTTCGATCGGGATTCCCGTCCATCTCGGGTTGGTCTCCGGCGAGCAGATGCTGCAGGCCGCCGATCTCGCCGAGACGCTCGGTGGCGAGTTCCGCATCACACGCCAGCAGAACCTGATGCTCGTGAACGTTCCTGCGGACGCAGCCGCGAGCACGGCGGCGCGCCTTGCCGAGATCGGCCTCGCGATCGAGGGCAACCGGCTTCGCGGTCACTCGATTGCCTGCACCGGCGAGCCGCACTGCAACTTCGCCGTCACCGAGACCAAGACGCGGCTCGATCGTCTGATCCAGAGCCTCGAGAAGCGCTTCGGCGCCGAGGTCGACGATCTCCGCCTGCATCTCGACGGCTGCCCGCACGCCTGCGCGCACCATTGGGTCGGCGATATCGGCTTCCAGGGCTCGACCGTGCGCGACGCCGAGGGCAAGCGCCGCGAGGCGTACGACATCTTCCTGCGTGGCGCACTCGGCCCGCAGGCGGCGATCGCGCGAGCCGTGTTCCGCCGTGTTCCGAGCGAGGAGCTCGACGAGCTGACGATCGCGCTGATCGCCGGCTGGCTCGAGCAGCGCAACCAAGGCGAGAGTTTCCGGTCGTTCTGCGACCGCCTACGAGATGACGAGCTCGGAGCGATCGTCGGCCGCGAGCCGGCGCGCAATCGAGCGGATAAAGACGAGGAGGTGGCCGCGTGACAGCGATGGAGCTATTCGACGACCTGGAAGCGGGCGAGCTGTCGGTCGAGTTCGAAGGGCAAGAGCCGCAGGATGTGCTCGCCTGGGCGCTCGGCCACTTCGGCGACACGCTGGCGATCTCGACCGCGTTCCAGGAAGGAGACGTGGCCCTGATCGACATGGCCTACGCGATCGATCCGAGCATCCGCGTGTTCTCGATTGACACCGGCCGGCTGCCACAGGAGACGTTCGAGCTAATCGAGCAACTCCGCGAGCGCTACACAGGCCTGCGGCTCGAGCTGCTCGCGCCCAACGCAGGTCAGCTGCAGCGGCTCGTCGACCGCCACGGGCCGAACCTCTTCACGCGCTCGGTCGAGCAGCGGCTGCTCTGCTGCAACGTCCGCAAGGTGCAGCCGCTCACCCGTTACCTCGCGGGCGTTGACGCATGGATCACCGGGTTGCGGCGAGACCAGTGGGCCAGTCGGACCGACATCCGCAAGGTCGAGCTCGACCACGACCACGGCGCGATCGTCAAGCTCAATCCGCTCGCCGAGTGGACCGAAGACGAGGTCTGGGACTACATCCGCGAGAACGACGTCCCGGTGCATCCGCTGTACGCGAAGGGCTACACGTCGATCGGCTGCGCGCCCTGCACGCGCGCGGTTGCTGTCGGCGAGCCGAAGCGCGCGGGCCGTTGGTGGTGGGAGTCGAACGCGCCGAAGGAATGCGGCATGCACTGCTCGATCGAGACCGGCGGGTTCGAGCACGAGTTGCACGCGATCCTTGGCGACGAGGCGCATGACTGAGCCGATCAAGGTGTCGGCGACCGAGCGCGAGGTGGCGCTCGACGAGGTGCGCGCCGTCATCGAGAACGCACGCGACGAGGCGTACCGCGCGCGGCTCGAAGCCGTCGTGGCCGCGCTCGAAGCCGGCGAGGTCGACGCCGCGGAGGCGGAAAGCCTCGAGCCGATCGTCTCGCTCGGGCTCCAATCCGGACGGATCCGCAGTGTCTATGGGCCGGGCGGCGAACAGGCTGCGCTGCGGCTCTATCGAAAGCTGCCGGGTGGGCGTGCTGTTCAGGCAAGCGCAGCCGAGGTAGGCGAGGCGCTTTCGTCACTGCGCGGCCGTACCCTCGACTCGATCGCGATCCATCCTGCCGGCCCTGGCGCGTTCACCGTTGCCCTGAGCGCGGACGGAATCCAGCTCTCGGTGCGGCTCGACCGGCAGGGCGCCCGACTCCATTCGGTGGAGGCCTAGAGACTCGTGCCCGACGCGTACTACATGGCCTGCCTCGACCTGACGGGGCGAAGCGTCCTCGTCGTCGGTGGCGGCCGCGTCGCGCTGGAGAAGGTCGACGGGCTGCTTGTCTCAGGCGCGCGCGTGACGGTCGTCGCGCCGCAGACCATGCCCGAGCTGGCGCTGCGCGAGGTCGAGCTGATCCGTCGCGAGTACCGCACCGACGACATCGACGGCCGCTTCCTTGTTGTAGCCGCCACGTCGACCTCGTCGGTCAACCGACGCGTGTTCCGCGAAGCCGAGGCGCGCTCGCTGCTGTGCAATGTGGCCGACGTTCCGGAGCTGTGCTCGTTCATCCTGCCGGCCGTCCACCGCCAGGGGCCAATCGCTGTTGCGGTTTCGACTGGCGGCGCGTCACCCGCGCTCGCGCAGCGACTGCGCGACGACATCGCCGCGGTCGTCCGCCCCGAACACGCCGTCCTCGCCGATCAGCTGCGCGAGCTGCGGCCGTGGGCAAAGTCCCACCTGCCGACGTATGAGGCGCGCCGCGACTACTTCGCGGCACTCGTCAAGGAGGCGCTCGCTTGACCGTCGCACTCGTCGGCGCCGGCCCCGGCGATCCTGGGCTGATCACCGTTCGCGGGCTTGCGCTCCTGCGCGCCTGCGACGCGGTTGTCTACGACCGGCTCGTCGCGCCGGAGCTTGTCGACGAGGTTCCCGCAGGCGCGATCCGCCTCTCGCGCGAACTGCTGGATCAGGACGAGATCAACGACCTGCTCGTCGACCTTGGCACGCAAGGGCTCGCTGTCGTCCGCCTGAAGGGTGGCGACCCTTTCGTCTTCGGTCGCGGCGGCGAGGAGGCTCTCGCACTCGCCGCGGCGGGCGTGCCGTTTGAGGTTGTCCCAGGCATCTCGTCCCTTGCGGCCGTGCCAGCTTCGGCCGGGATCCCCGTGACCCATCGGGGCCTGTCGCAAACGGTCACGCTCTCGACCGCGCACGGCGAAGACGGGGGCGAGCCCGACTACGACGCGCTCGCCCGAACCGGCGGAACGCTCGTCCTGTTCATGGGCCTCGGCCGGCTCGACGAGCTGGCCCGCGGGCTGATCGATGCAGGTCTCGACGCCGACACACCCGCCGCCGTGGTCAGTCGAGGCACGCGCACCGATCAGCAAGTCGCAACCGCGCCGCTCGACGCGATCGCCGAAGCCGCGGTCGGCCTCCGCTCCCCGGCGCTGCTCGTGGTCGGAGAGGTCGTGCAGCTCGCGGACGTGCTCGCCTCGAGCAGGCCGCTCCTCACCGCGACGCGCTAGAGCTGCCCGACGCTTCGTCTGCTCGACGGGTTTACAGAAGGCGAGCCCGACGCGTGCCGGCGACGGTGAGCTCTGCGTCGTCCAGAACCTCGCGGCGCACGTAGCCGAGCGCGACCACACCGCCGTTGGCGACGACCGCGCTCGTGACCCTGCCGACCACCGCGTCACCGTCGGTCAGGGGCGCGTCGTACTCCGGTAGTCCGTCTCCCTCGATCTCGAGCACGCGCAGCCCACGGTTTGCATGGCCGCGATAGTGCAGCCGCGCCACCGGCTCCTGGCCTGGGTAGCAGCCCTTCGTGAAGCTGACCGCGCGATCGTCGAGTCCCGCCTCGGCAGGCATCACGCGATCGTCGATCTCGCGACCCATCCGCGGCGTCTTGGCCTCGATCCGCAGGAGCTCGAGCGCGTCAGCGCCGATCGACACCGCCCCCTCCGGCGGGTCGGTATCGAGCAGCTCGTACGCGGGCAGCCCGTAGTCGGCGTTCGCGATCGCGCCCGCTGGCGGATCGGCGCCAAGGACAAGAGTCGAGCGATGCGTCTCTGGCTCGAGCTCGACTTTGGCAGCGAACCGGAACCGCCGCAGCTCGCCCAACAGCGCATGCGCGAGATCCGGCTCCGTTAGCAGCAGATAGTCATCGACACCGCGCCGCCAAACCGTCGTAGTCGCGATCACGCGCGCCTTCGCCGTCAGCAGCAGTGCTTCGCACGAGTCCCCGGGCAACAGTGCCTCGACATCGTTCGAGAGCATCCGCTGCAAGTGCGACGCGGCATCAGCGCCAGCGACTCGCACAAACGAACGTGGCCGATCCGCGGTCTGTAACGGAGAAGAGCTCACCGGAACTAGTGTAGGGGCCATGTTCAGGAGCAAAGCCGAGAAGAAGGTGCTGGAGCTGGGCTACGACCCCGCTCGCCTGCCGGCGGGCCAGTATCTAACGGAGAAATGGCCGGTACTGCACGCCGGTTCGATTCCGCACATCGACCTTGACCGCTGGGACTTCAAGGTGTGGGGCGAGGTCGACTCGCCGCTCACGCTGACGTGGAAGGAGCTCTCCGCTCTGCCGACGGTGGAGGTGACGCAGGACATCCATTGCGTCACCCGCTGGAGCCGCTTCGACGCGACATTCACCGGCGTGCCGTGGTCGACGATCCGCGAGCTCGTCGGCCCGCGCCCGAGCGCGCGCTTCGCGATCGCCCACGCCGAACAGGACTACACCGCGAACGTCCCTGCGTCGTTCCTCGATCTCGAAGGCGCGATGCTCGCGACCCACGCCGACGGCGAGCCGCTCACCCTCGAGCACGGCTGGCCGATGCGCCTGATCGTCCCCGGCAAGTACTTCTGGAAGAGTGCCAAGTGGCTGCGCGGGATCGAGCTTTCCGCGACCGACAGGCCGGGCTTCTGGGAGCGCTACGGCTACCACAACGACGCCGACCCGTTCAAGGAGCAGCGCTACAGCTTCTAGCCCCGCTCGCCCCTGCCAACACGAATCACCCGAATGAGGGGTGAGCCGAAACGCTCAGGCGCCGAAACTCTTGGCACCCCCTCCCCCCAAGAAGTAGTTCCATCCCCCCGAAACGGTCGCTCCCCCAGGCGACCGTTTCACTTTGTGCGCTTCCATGCTGTCAATCGGTCTCAGCGCGCCTCGGGCGGCGGAACCCCGAGTTGTCGACAGATCGCTCGCGCGGTGCCGACGGGAATCTCGCGGTGTCGCGGAAACGGCGCCCGAAGATCGCGCACGGGTCGTGCCAAATCGTGTGGTTCGCCCTCACGCAAGAGCTCGCACCCGTGATCGGTGAGGTGGCGTTCGAGGTCTCGGCGGCTCAAGCCGCGGCGAGATCGATCGTGACTTGCTCGGCGTGTCCGCCGCCAATCGGCGGCTGCCGGCCCTGATCGTGATAAGACGCGATCATCTCACGTGCAGCGTCGAGCAGCATGTCTCGCGCCTCGTCAACCGTACGCCCACATGTCACAACCGCAGGCCACTCAGCGAGCTGGGCCATCGTCCAGCCGTTCTCGTCCGGCGTGAAAACCGCAGTCAGGGTCACGGAATCGCTCATACCTCCACGAAGTATGCACGGCGTCGCCGAAAATCGGGCGTCGGAACGAGGAAGGCTGACCCCTGGCTCTACAAGAAGTAGTGCCATCCCCCGAAACGGTC
The DNA here is from genome assembly GCA_025358355.1 of Actinomycetes bacterium. Lineage (GTDB taxonomy): Bacteria > Actinomycetota > Thermoleophilia > Gaiellales > Gaiellaceae > Gaiella. The sequence goes on from JANYJX010000106.1 coordinate 16,334, forward strand.
GCTCCCCCAGGCGGCCGTTTCACTTTGTGGTCCCGGTCTTTCTCGCTCTGCTCTTGACACCCCCAGGAACGAAGCCAACGCCGAAGGCTGACTCTCAAATTCTGCGGAGGTGGGGGATGTTTCGAAGGATTCTGATCGCGGCTATCGTGCCTGCGATCGTCGCCGCGATGTTGGTGACGACCGGCACGGCGACCGCTGCACCAGGGAGGGTCTACTGCCTGAATGGAGTGAGCACGACTCTTTCGGCGAGCGCGTCCGTCCAAGGCGGCAGTCTCTCGCTACCGGCGGGAATTGCCGACTTGATTATCAGCTTCTCCGATGGCTCCTTCTATCCTGGGATTTGGACTGCCACTGGCACTACCGCCATCGTGCTCCCTGCTGCGGGGAATCCGGCAACATTGCTCAACCCTGGATATAGCACCAACTTTGTTGGCATCGGTGCTTGCGCAATCACATCCGAGCCTGCTGATGTTGGTGTTTGTATTGCACTCAAACGCAGCGACGGCACAACGGGGCTCTTCCAGGAGATCCCTGTCAACGTCTGGAACGACTCGACAAGCTCCTACTTCGCCGCGCCGGCGGCGAACTGGGTCGAGGGCGTCGGTCTCACCTGCGACAACCCGCTCGCGCTTGGTTACAAGGCTGCGGGCTACAACGTCGCGTGGGGCGGACAGCAAGACCCGAACAACGATCCACGAGCGCTCCGCGGTTCTGGCTTCAACAACATCTACCCGTACTTCACGAAGTAGAACGGCCGCGGACCGCGAGCCGCCCGCAGAAGTCAAACAAAGAGGGCCGGCTTTCGCCGGCCCTCTTGTCTTGCTGAACCAGTCGGCCTAAGCCGAACGGCTCCTTACATCATCCCGTCCATGCCGCCCATGCCACCCGACATGCCGCCGCCACCGGATGACTTCTCCGGCGCGTCAACGACGATCGCCTCGGTGGTGAGGATGTTCTTCGCGATCGACGCAGCGTTCTGCAGCGCCGAGCGCGTGACCATGGTCGGATCGATGATGCCGTTCTTGACCATCGGCACGATCTCACCGGTGTCGACGTTCAGGCCCTCGCCGCGCTTCGCGGAGCGAACCTTGTCGACGATGACCGAGCCCTCGAGGCCGGCGTTGTAGGAGAGCTGCCGCAGCGGCTCCTCGAGCGCGCGAAGGATGATCCTCGCGCCGGTCGCCTCATCGCCCTCGAGCAACTCCGCAGCAGCCTTGACCGCAGCAGCCGCGTTGAGCAGTGCGACACCGCCGCCCGGCACGATGCCCTCTTCGAGCGCCGCGCGGGTGGCCTGCAGCGCGTCCTCGACGCGATGCTTCTTCTCCTTCATCTCGGTCTCGGTGGCAGCGCCAACCTTGACCACTGCAACACCGCCGGAGAGCTTCGCCAGCCGCTCCTGCAGCTTCTCGCGGTCGAAGTCGGAGTCGGTGTTCTCGACCTCCGCCTTCAGCTGCTTGATCCGACCCTTGATCGCGTCGGAGTCACCCGCACCGTCGACGATCGTGGTCGAGTCCTTGTCGACGACGACGCGGCGGGCGTGACCGAGCTGCGAGAGCTTCGTGTTCTCGAGCTTGAGGCCCATCTCCTCGGTGATCACTTCGCCACCGGAGAGAATCGCGATGTCCTCGAGCATGCGCTTACGGCGATCGCCGAAGCCCGGCGCCTTGACGGCGACGGCCTGGAAGGTGCCACGCAGCTTGTTCACGACGATGGTCGCGAGGGACTCGCCCTCGACGTCCTCGGCGACGATCAAGAGCGGACGACCGGCCTGGATGACCTGCTCGAGCACCGGCAGGATGTCCTTGACGGCACCGATCTTCTGATTCGCGATCAGAATGTACGGATCCTCGAGCACGGCTTCCATGCGCTCGGCATCCGTGACCATGTACGGCGAGAGGTAGCCCTTGTCGAACTGCATGCCCTCGGTGAACTCGAGTTCGAGGCCGAGCGTCTGGCCCTCCTCGACGTTCACGACGCCGTCCTTGCCGACCTTCTCGATCGCGTCCGCGATGACATCACCAATCTCGCGCTCACGCGACGAGATGGTGGCGACGCGGGCGATGTCTTCCTTGCCGGCGACCTCGGTCGACTGCTTCTTGAGATCCGCGACAACCGCCTCGACTGCCTTCTCGATGCCGCGCTTGAGCGACATCGGGTTGGCACCGGCGGCGACGTTCTTCAGGCCTTCGCGGACGATGGCCTGGGCGAGCACGGTGGCGGTGGTCGTTCCGTCGCCGGCGACATCGTTCGTCGCCGTCGCAACCTCACGCACAAGCTGTGCGCCCTGGTTCTCGAACGGATCCTCGACATCGATCTCGCGGGCGATCGTCACGCCGTCGTTGGTGATGGTGGGTGCGCCGAACTTCTTGTCGAGCACGACGTACCGACCCTTCGGGCCGAGCGTCACCTTGACCGCATCGGCGAGGATGTTCACACCGCGTTCCAACGCGCGACGCGCATCCTCATTGAACTTCAGCTCCTTGTGAGCCATGTGTTCTCAGTTCCTCCTAGTGATTCAAACGGACAGGACGAGGCAAGCCTCGCCGCTAGATGACCTTGGCGAGAACGTCCGACTCGCGCAGGATCAGAACATCGTCAGCGCCGACCTTGATCTCGGTGCCGCCGTACTTGGAGAAGATGACCTCGTCACCCTTCTCGACATCCATCTTGATGTACTTCCCGTCCTCGTCACGCGAGCCGGGGCCGACCGAAAGGACCTTGCCGCGCTGCGGCTTTTCCTTCGCGGTATCGGGCAGCACGATGCCGCTGACAGTGGTCTGTTCCTCTTCGAGGACCTCCACGATCAGGCGGTCACCAAGGGGCTGCAGTTTCATGCACATGCCTCCTCGAGAGACTGTGGTTGTGGTTATTGGCACTCTCGGTAGGAGAGTGCCAGGCCGACCATAGCACGGCAACGCCTAATCCAGGCGGGAAGTTGAGTCGAAGCGGCTCATATCCGGCGTCAGGCTCGCCGAATCGTTGCATGCCACCGACTGCTCTATAGTTGCCGCCGGTGGCGATGTTCGCGCTCAACTTCTACTCGCCGCTGGTCGCCGACCAGCTTCGCAACCAACGCAAGACCGCCACGATCCGCCTCGGCGACAAGTCCGGAAAGTACAAGAAAGGGATGATCGTTTCCGTCCTCGTCGGTGTGCGTTATGGGCAGCGCGAGAAGATCTTCGACGCCGTGATCGACAAGGTCGAGGTCAAGCAACTCGGCGAGCTGTCGCCGCGCGAGATCGAGCACGACAACCCCGAGATCCGCCGAGTCGACGAGCTCGCGCGCTGGCTCTCGCAGCTCTACAACCGCGAAGTGACCGAAAGTGAAACGGTCACGGTGATCCGCTTCAGCCAGATCACAGGAACGATGTTCTAGATCGTTAGCGGCCGGGCTTGCGGATCGGGCTGCCGAAGAGCTCTGCCGGACGGAGTTGCGCGTCGCACTCCTCGCACTCGACCGCGAACGCCGAGGCGATCGGCGCGCTGCACGCCGGGCAACGATGGCGCAGGAGACCTTCGCACTGCGGGCACGCCGCCGGCAACTCGGCCTCGCTCTCCTCGAAGAAGCGAAGCGTGAAGCCGCAGCGGAGACAGAACGCGACCCAGTCGCCGAGCGTCTTGCGCCGCTCTTCTTGGATCCAGTTGCGTTTCGGTTTCGCCACCGCCGCACTGTAGTACGGGCACGCCGAGCCTCTCGGTACAGTGCCACCCGACCTCGCCCCGGAGAGGAGGACGCATGGCGGTACGCGAAGCTGAGCCGGTCGGCTCGCTCCAGGAAATCAAGGACGCGGGCCTCGATCACGAGGACCTGCTGGGCATGTACCGCAACATGCTGATCGCGCGCGGCATCGAAGAGCGCGGCCACATCCTCTACAAGCAGGGGAAGATTCCGGGTTCCTTCTACACGGGCCGCGGGAATGAAGGTGCGTCCGTCGCGATCGCGACCGCGATGGCTGCAGACGATGTCGGCTGCCCGCTGCAGCGTGACATGGGCGTCCACATCACGCGCGGCGTCGAGCCGTGGCGCATTTTCGCCCAGTACATGGGCCGCGCCGACGGGCCGACCGTCGGGCGCGACGGCAACGTCCACATCGGCGATGCGAACCTCGGGCTGCACGCGATGGTCAGCCACCTGCCGGCCATGCTCCCGGTCGCGGTGGGCATGGGTCTCGCGTTTCGGATTCGCGAGGAGAAGCGGGTGGCGATCGCCTGGTGCGGTGAGGGCGCCGCGGCGCGCGGTGACGCGCACGAGGGCATGAACTTCGCCGGTGTGCGTCGTCTGCCGGTCGTCTTCGTGATCGACAACAACCAGTGGGCGTACTCGACCCCGTCGCATCTCGAGTACGCAGTCGAGCATCTCGCCGATCGCGCCGCGGCCTACGGCTTTGAGGGAGTCGTCGTCGACGGCACCGACATCCTCGCCGTCTACCGCGAGGCGCGACGCGCGATCGAGAAGGCGCGCGAAGGCGGAGGGCCGACGCTGATCGAGTCGGTCACGCTGCGGATGGAGGGCCACGCGGTGCACGACGACGCGTACTACGTCCCAAAGGAGATGTTCGAGGAGTGGGCGCGGCGCGACCCGATCGACCGCTACCGCACCTGGCTGCACACGTACGCCGCGATGACCGATGAGGCGGAGGACGAGATCACCTCCGGCGTCAAGAAGCTGCTCAACGAGGCTGTCCAGCGCGCGGAGGAATCGCCGCTGCCGGATCC
>JANYJX010000081.1 GCA_025358355.1 Actinomycetes bacterium
CGAAACAGCGCTACCGCGCCGGGACGCCGATCCCGATCGTGCTGCCGCTGCCGGATCCCGCAACCCTGCTCGACGGCGTGTTCGCTAGCGCCGAAGAACTCGACACGCCCCACCACAAATAACGCGCGTGCCCGAGAAGACCTATCTGCAAGCGATTAGCGACGGCCTCCGCCAGGAGATGCGGCACGACCAGCGCGTCTTCGTGATTGGCGAGGATGTCGGCGTCTACGGTGGCGCTTTCAAGGTGACGCTCGGCTTCCAGGAGGAGTTCGGCCCGTGGCGCGTGATCGACGCGCCGCTCTCCGAGACGGCGATCGTCGCTGGCGCGACCGGAGCAGCGCTGATGGGGCTGCGACCCGTGGCCGAGATGCAGTTTGCTGATTTTGTCTCGTGTGCGTGGGATCATCTCGTCACCGTCGCCGCGAAACAGCGCTACCGCGCCGGGACGCCGATCCCGATCGTGCTGCGGCTGCCATCCGGCGGAGGCTTCTCGGGCGGGCCGTTCCACTCGCAGAATCCGGAGAGCTCGTTCGCGCACATTCCCGGGCTGAAGATCGTGTGCCCCGCGACGCCCGAGGACGCCAAGGGCCTGCTGATCTCGGCCATCGAGGATCCGAACCCGGTGCTCTTCTTCGAGCACAAGCACCTGTATCGCCGGATCAAGGGCGAGGTGCCGGACGAGCGCTACACAACGCCGTTCGGTGAGGCCCGCATCCATCGCGCCGGCGAGGACGTCACGGTGATCACCTGGGGTGCCATGGTTCACATCGCCGGCGAGGCCGCTGCGCAGCTCGAAGCGGACGATGTCTCGGTCGAGGTCCTCGATCTGCGCACGCTGATCCCATGGGACCGCGACGCCGTGCTCGCGAGCGTTCGGAAGTGCTCGAAGGTGCTCGTCCTGCACGAGGACACGCGCACAGGCGGTTTCGGCGGCGAGATCGCTGCCACCATCGCGGAGGAGGCGTTCGAGCATCTCGATGCACCGGTTCGCCGCGTTGCGGCCCCCGACTGCCCCGTGCCGTTCTCGCCGCCGCTCGAAAAGGCGTTCATCCCACAGGTCGACGATGTCGTCAAGGCGCTCCGCGCGCTCATGGCGTACTAGAGGAGGCGACGTGGCTACCCGAACCCGCACCGAGGTTGTCATGCCGCAGATGGGCGTCTCCATTGCGGAAGGCACGGTCACGAAGTGGCTGCGCCAGCCGGGGGAGGCGATCGCGCTCGACGAGCCGCTGCTCGAGATCTCGACCGACAAGGTCGACACCGAGATCCCGAGCCCGGGCGAAGGAGTCGTCCTCGAGATCCTGGTTCAGGAAGGCGAGACCGTTGACGTTGGAACTGTGCTTGCCGTGATCGGGCCGGCTGAGGTTGCCGCTGCGCCTGTTGTCGAGCCGGAGCCCGAGCCGCTGGCGCCCGAGCCCGAGTCCGCCTCTGCACCGGTCGCCGCGGTGGCGCCAGCGTCGGACACTCCGGCTGTCGTGCACAGCGTTGAGGGCAACGGCCGCTTGTTCGTCTCGCCCGTTGTCGCGCGCATCGCGGCCGAGCACGGCGTCGACCCAGGCCGCGTCGCGGGTACCGGGACTGGCGGCCGCGTGACCAAGAAGGACATCCTCGGCTTCATCGAGTCTGGCGCCGCACCGGAACCGGTCGTCGTTCCCAAGCCGGCACCTGCTCCGGTGGTTGCCGAACCAGTCACACCGGTCGCGCCACCATCGCCCGCTCCGACGCCAGTGGTCGCAGCCGCAGCGCCCGCTCAGCCTCCTGTGCTCGCCGAGCCGGGCGAGACGCTCGAGCCGATGACCGCGATGCGCCGCGGCGTCGCCGAGCACATGCGCAAGTCGCTCGTCACGTCCGCGCACGTGACGAGCGCGATCGAGGTCGACATGTCCAAGATCGTGGCGGCCCGTGCGAAGCTGAAGCGCGAGTACCAGGAGTCGTACGGCGTCAACCCGACGTTTCTCGCTTTCATCGCGCGCGCCACGGTCGACACACTCAGCGACTACCCGTGGATCAACGCCGAGCTGCGCGGTGACGCGATCCTGACGCGGCGCTACGTCAACCTCGGCATCGCAGTCGCGCTCGCCGACGGCAAAGGGCTGATCGTGCCGGTGATCAAGCATGCAGAGGGGCTCAACCTGCTCGGCATGGCACGCGGGATCGCCGACATCGCCGAGCGCGCGCGCACGAAGAAGCTGCTTCCCGACGACGTGCAGGGCGGGACGTTCACGATCACAAACCCCGGCGGCTTCGGCACCTTCCACGGGACGCCGATCATCAGCCAGCCGCAGGTCGGGATCCTCGGCACGTACGCGCTGGTGAAGCGGCCGTGGGTTGTGCAGGACGCGCTCGGCCAGGATGTAATCGCGATCCGGCCGCTAATGAACATCACGCTGACGTACGACCACCGGCTAGTCGACGGCGCGTACAGCGGCCAGTTCCTGCGCGATCTGCGCCAGCGACTCGAAGGCTGGGACGAGAGCGCCTAGTCGCAACGGGCGAACGCTAGGCTGAAGGAATGGCCGGCGCGTACCTCCTGAACCTCGGCATCGTTCCGTACGCGGAGGCGGCGGAGTTGCAACGATCGCTCGCCGGCGCCGTGTCGCAGCGCGCGATTCCGGAGACCGTCGTCCTGCTCGAGCACCCGTCGGTCGTCACGCTCGGTCGGCGCACTGACGACGCCGAACTGCACCTTCCGGAAGATGCCGAGGTCGACGTCGTCGAGACGAATCGCGGCGGCAAGTCGACGTATCACGGCCCGGGCCAGCTCGTCTGCTACCCGATCCTCGACCTCAACCGCCACGGCCGCGACGTCAAGCAGTACGTGCGCGATCTCGAGACGGCGCTGATCGGGGCGCTCGCCGCCTTCAGCCTCGAAGGCACTCAGATCGACGGGCTCACTGGTGTCTGGCTCGAGTCGCCACCGCGCAAGATCGCGTCGATCGGCGTCCACGTGTCGCGCTGGGTGACGACGCACGGCTACGCGCTCAACGTCGATCTCGATCCCGCTCCGTTCACCGACTGGATCACCGCCTGCGGACTCGAGGACGCAGCGTTCACAACGATGGCGCTCGAGCTTGGTCGTCCAATCACGGTCGATGAAGTTCGACCGGCAGCAGCCGCGGCGATCAGCGAAGTGTTCGGTCTCGAGTTCGAAGAGCTCTCCGCCGAGGACGGCCACGGCCTCTGGTCGCAGCCCGTGCACACGAAGCTCGCCGAGTCCCGCTAGCGCACTGACCTCAGAGCTCGGGCAGCCAGCCGTCTCGATAGACACAGCGGGCTCTCGGACGACCCGCGTAGGCCTCGCTCGGCTCCGTGGTTTCCCGCTCGACGCAAGCAGAGTGCTTCGACGCCGCCTCTGCCACCGGGTAGACGATCCCCTTCCGGCCACGACCTCGCGCGCCGACAGCGACGCCCGCCGCCGGCGAGTCGCCGGCTCCCACAACGACGTGCTCGGTCCGCGGCGCGCAGTGGAAGAAGTCCCACGTTCGGAGCTGCCGCTCCTCGCCCTCGACGATGAGCAGGCATGTCCCTGCCACAACGAGGAATCCCTCCTGCGCGTTCTCGCGGTGATACATCGATAGGCGCTGCCCTGGCTGGAGCACGTTGACGTTGATCCCGAGTTGCGGGAAGCGGCGCTTTCCTTCAAAGGAGCAGTAGACACCGAGCGGGCCAGTGTCGCGCCAATGGATGTCGCGCTCGTTCACCGCGATCCAACCCTCGCCTTCCGGTGCCAGGCCGTATTTCGTCATCCGAAGCGGCGACTCAGTGACCACGGTCCGTAGACTGACAGATGTGGAAAGCAGCCTTCCCGTCGCCGAGAGGCCCCGCCGTCCCGAGTGGATGAAGGTACGTGCGCCGAGCTCCGACGGCCGCTACTTCGACGTCAAGAAGCTGATCCACGGCGCGAGCCTGCACACCGTGTGCGAAGAGGCGCGCTGCCCGAACATCGCCGAGTGCTGGGGGAAGGGCACCGCGACGTTCCAGATCCTCGGCGACACGTGCACCCGCGCCTGCCGCTACTGCTACGTCCATTCCGGCAAGCCCGAGCACGCGCCCGACCCGCTCGAGCCGCTGCGGCTTGCGCAGGCCGCCGCGCAGATGGGCCTCTCGCATGTCGTCGTCACGTCGGTCGATCGCGATGACATCCCCGACCGCGGCGCCGGCCATTTCGCCGCGACGATTCGTGCGCTGAAGGCCAAGTTGCCGGCCTGCTCGGTGGAAGTGCTCACGCCCGACTTCCTGGGCGTCGAGGAAGACGCCCTGCAGACGGTGCTTGCGGCGCGCCCGGAAGTCTTCAACCACAACATCGAGACCGTCCGCCGGCTCCATCGGCGCATGCGCGGCGCCAAGGCGAACTACGACACGGCGCTGTGGCTGCTCCAGCGCGCGAAGGAGATCGCCGACTACCCCGTGCTGACGAAGTCCGGAATCATCGTCGGCCTGGGCGAGACGAACGACGAGATCGTCGAGACAATGCTTGACCTGCGCGGCCATGGCGTCGATGTCGTCACGATCGGCCAGTACCTCCAGCCATCGTCACAGCACACGGCGATCGATCGTTGGGTGCATCCGGACGAGTTCGGCTGGCTGCGCGAGCAGGGTGAGGCGCTCGGCTTTGGCTCGGTCTTCGCGGGCCCGCTCGTGCGCTCGAGCTACCGCGCTGACGAGCAGAAGCACGCGGCCGACACCGGCCTCGGCGCGGTTGCGTACTAGTGGACTGTCTCTCAACGATGGTGGGAATGCGGGTCGTGAGAACCGAGCGAGGCTAGAACGCAGGGAGCCTCGATACCCGAAGGTATCGGGCCGACCGAGGACGACGCTTGGCGAAGTGCTATCGCGGGCCGCAAACCGGCGAACGTTGCCAGACAGTCCACTAGCAAGCTCAGCGGATACCGGTGTCGATCAGAAGCCTGAGGGCTGTCGTTCGACCAGGGCGAACCCGGAACGACCGCGGCGGGAGACCGCCGAAAGCCCTGCGTTGTCCCGTGCGCACCGCGTAGCTTCCAGGGCGAAGTACGAGCGCGAACCGGCCGTACCGATCGGTCGTCGTCCGCGCAACATCGGCGCCCGAATGACTGAAGACGAGCAGGACGAACCGTGCCGGCTCGCTGCAGGGAGTACCGACCCGACAGACAGGTGTTGTCGGGCCCCGGAGCACGGATCCCCGGACGTTAGGTGCCGCCCCGTATCCAGCCGACCCCAACGCCCCGAACAGCGAAACAGCGAGAGCGGCAGCCGTAGCGGAGCGAAGCATCCCATGACGGTAGCGCGAACCGCCGAGGGCCTCCACCGGAGGCGAGAAAGCCGGGCCGGAGAGCGAAGCTCCCCGGCCCGGCTCGAACCGTCGTCCTAGGGTCGAACCGTACTGATGAACGTGCCCCAGTTCGCGAAGAGCGTCCGCGGAGCGTTCGGGATGTACTCGGTGGCGAACCACACGTTGCCGCTGGCGTCGGTTGCGGCGGCCGAGTAGTCGCCCCAGCGGGCGACGCCATCGCCACCGAACGCCTTGTAACCGGTGAAGCCGTCGGCCGGAAGCTGGCCTGCGGCCGCCACACGAACAGGCCCTGCGCCGTTGGTAGCGTCGAGATGAACGTACGCGGCTGACGGGTGATAGTGCTGACCCGTGAGCGTGAAGCCCATTACAGCCTTACCAGTCGTGCTGTTCACGCCGATCGCAGGGAACATGACGTTCGCCTGGGCGACGGCCACGTAGCCCTGCTTGGCGATCGCACCAGACACGGTCGGGCTGGTTGCGGAACCGCCCGAAGACGGTGCCACCGCGAACCAGGCGATGCCCGTGCCGATCGGCCCACCGCTTGCCTGGAGCCGCGTGTTCAGCCCGCCCCAGAGCCTACCGTTCGAGTACACGACTTGATTCATCCGGTCGTCGTTCGAGTTGAGCAGCGCCAGGGGCTCCGAGCCGTTGCCGAACCCGAACTGCTTGATGCCGAACTGGCCGAACGGCGCCGGGCCGGTCTGGTCCTGCTCGGCCGGCGGGGGAGCGCCATAGACCTCGCTCCCGACGATGGCGTGCGTCAGGTGAACGTCGGGCGAGACGTTGCCGAGCGTCGAGGTGTTCGAGAGCGCCCACACAGCGATCCTGTTGTCGAAGCCACCAGCGAACTCGAGCGCTGAAAGGAAGTACTCGGTTCCGCCGTTGGCCGTGGAGTTACCGCTCCCGTCAGGTGTCGTTGCCGGCTGCACCGTGTACGAGATGCCCTCTTCGAGCGGCCCGCCCTCGAGCTGAACGACCGTCGGCAGCGTTCCGGCGGCCAGCGCGACCTTGTCAAGCGCGTAGATCTGCGCGCCGTTGAACGCGTCCCCGAAGATCGAGAACTCGTTCGTCGAGATGTAGAACCCGTTCGCGTCGGCCCCGATCAGCGGCTGATCGCCGAAGCACGGGCAGCCCGTGTGCGTCGGGGTCCCGTTCTGGCCATCGTCGGTTGTGGCGAAGCTGAACGTGTTCCAGGCGCCCGTCGGGTTCCCCGTCTGCGACACAGCGATCAGCTGGTTCGCAGCGCCCGTGAAGGCGCCGGTGGATGGAGCGACGCCGAGTTGGAGGACGGTGAGGAAGAACTTGCCCGTCCCCGGGTCGTAGAGGCACTTCGGATCGCTGGTGAAGTCGCCGAACACGCCGAGAGCTCGGTCGATCTCAGGCGCAAGCCCGAAGAACTGGTTGATCGCGGTCGGCGCAGTGAGGCTCACGCCCGTTGCAGAGCGAACGCGGAGAGCAGTGTTCACGGACTCGACCACGTACCCGCCACCGACGCAGAGCGCCTGGTCGGGCGGCTCGAGGCTGAACTGCGTGCCCGTGTACGCCCCGGTGCCTGCCAGTCGCTGGTCCCTGTGATTGAGACCGTCGAAGCCCGTGGCGTCAGAGCCGGCCGCGAGGACCGCGCTACCGGTGACTTGCGGAGCACCCTGTGGGCTGCCGTTGCCGGCACTGTGGGCGTTCGGGATCGAGCGGTTGACTTCCGCCCGGTCGACCTCCGACCGGATCTCGGTCTTGAGATCGGTCGAGGACGTCCCCGTCGCGGCGCTCAGGCGCGCCGACGGCCCCGCCTTCAGCTTCTGATAGACGGCTTTGCCCGAGTTGCTCGCGCCGGCAATCGAGGCACCTGTTGCAACGGCTGTCGTGACGACCACCGCGGCAAGAACTAGCAGCTTCCCTCGGCGCGCGGAAACCCAGCGTATTCCGTGCATCTGCGTTCTCCCCCTTGTTTTGATTCGCGCACACAATCGCACGCTAAACACATCGTAGGCGTACTGCTCCCCGATGGGAAGCGCAGTACGCCAGACCGGACGTCACCCACACGAGGCTCGGAACGCGTTGAATGGCGTCAGCCGTGCGGCTTGGCCATGCGGTGGTAGTCGAGCGCCTCGTCGAGGACATCTTCCGCCACCCCCGCCTCGCGCGCGGCATCACGAAGCGATCCTCCGCTGGCGGCAGCGGTCTTCACGATCTCCGACGCCTTGTCGTAGCCGATGAACGGGTTGAGCGCCGTCGCGGCCGAAAGCGTCAGCTCCGCGTAGCTCTCGCACTGCTCGCGGTTCGCCTCGATCCCGTCGACGCACTTCTCCGCGAGGAGCCTGGCCGCGCTCGTGAGGAGCGCGATCGACTGGAGCAGATTGCGTGCCATCAACGGCACGAAGACGTTCAACTCGAAGTGCCCTTGCATCCCGCCGACCGTGATCGCCGTGTCGTTGCCGATCACTTGCGCGGCGACCTGCGTTACGACTTCGGGGATCACCGGATTGACCTTGCCGGGCATGATCGACGAGCCCTTTTGCAGCTCCGGCAGGAAAATCTCGGCGAGGCCGGCGCGTGGGCCGGAGCCCATCAGGCGCAGGTCGTTCGCGATCTTCGTCAGCGAGACGGCGACAACCTTCAGCGCACCCGACAGCTCGACGAGCCCGTCGCGCGCAGCCTGGCTCTCGAACGGGTCGGCGGGCGCTGAGATAGGCAGGCCAGTGTCAGCGTGGAGCAGCGCGCGCACCTTCGCGGCGAACTCCGGATGCGTGTTCAGGCCGGTGCCGACGGCTGTCCCGCCAAGCGGGATCTGGCCGAGCCGTGGCAGCGCGTCCTGCACGCGCGCGATTCCCTGCCGGGCCTGCGCCGCGTAGCCCGCAAACTCCTGGCCGAGCGTCACCGGCACCGCGTCCATCAGGTGCGTCCGGCCGGACTTGACGACATTGTTGAACTCGCGAGCCTTGTTCTCCAGCGATGTCGCGAGCTGCGCGAGCGCCGGCACGAGCTCGTTGACCGCGCGATCGAGCGCCGCGAGATGCACCGCCGACGGAAAGACGTCGTTCGACGACTGGCCCATGTTGACGTGGTCGTTCGGGTGGACGCCCTCGCCGGCGAGCGAAGCGACCACCTCGTTCGCGTTCATGTTCGAACTGGTTCCCGAGCCGGTCTGGAAGACATCGATCGGGAACTGGTCGTCGAACTCGCCTGCCGCGATTCGATCCGCGGCGGCGGCAATGCGCGCAGCGAGATCGGCGTCGAGCAACCCGAGATCGGCGTTCACGCGGGCGGCGGCTGCCTTGATCCGGCCAAGCCAGTGCGCGACCGACGCGGGGATCGGCTCGCCCGAGACCGGGAAGTTGGCGACCGCCTTGTCGGTTTCGCCGCCCCAAAGCTTGCTGCCACTCATCGGATCGAGTCTAGCCACGAGCCGCCGCGAGCAGCTCGTCCCACCGCGAGAGCTTCACCCTTGGACGACCCTGAGCCTCGCCGTTCGCGCGCTCGACCGCATCGATCGCCTGCCAACCTGAATAAGGGACGAAACCCGAGCCGAGCAGCGCTTCGACGTCGCCACCCCCAGCCTGCGGCAGGAGGCCGGCGCGCGCGTCGGCGAGCAGGTGCTCGACGGTCTCAGCCGCATCCTTCTTGTTGGTGCCGATCACGCCGCTCGGGCCGCGCTTGATCCAGCCCGTGCAATAGACGCCGGGCACGTGGCTGCCGTCCGCGCCGGTGACACGGCCGTCGCTGTTCGCGATCGTGGCGCGGCGCTCGTCGAACGGCACATCTGGCAGCGCGACACCGCGGTAACCGACGCTGCGGAAGACGATCCCGCACGGAATCTCGTCGCGTTCCTCGCCGGCAACCGCTCGAACCTGGCCCGAGCCGTCAACGAGGAGCGTGTTGCGCACGACCTCGACCGCCTCGACCTTGCCGTCGCCGAGAATCGCAACCGGCGAAACCCTGAAGCGCAGGCGCACCGTTCGAGGCTTGCCCGATAGCTCGCGCGTCGCGTACTCGCGAAGTAACTCGAGATTGCGACGCGGGATCGCCGTCCCGGCCTCGAGCTCGGCCTCGCTGGCCGGATCGAGGTCGAGATCGGCCGGATCGACGACGACATCGGCGCCCGCGAGCTCGCCGAGCTCCTGCAGCTCGGGCGTCGTGAATGCCGCCTGAACAGGGCCGCGCCGGCCGAGCATCACGACGTCGCGAAGCTCGGAGCCGACGATCGTGGCGATGGCCGCATCGGTCGTGTCCGTCGGCGCGAGCTCTTCTGCGGTGAGCGCGAGCATCCGGGCGACATCGACGGCGACATTCCCGTTGCCGACGACAACCGCGCGCTCACCCGAGAGGTCGAAGTCCAGATCCTGGAAGTCGGGATGGCCGTTGTACCAGGCGACGAAAGCGGTGGCAGGCCACGAGCCGGGAAGATCCTCGCCTGGGATCCCCATCCGCCGATCGGTCTGCGCACCGACCGCGTAGATGACCGCGTCGTAGAGCCGCGTCAGGTCGGCGTGCGCGAGGTCGCGGCCGATCTCGACATTCCCGAAGAAGCGAAACCCGGGCCGTTCCGCAATCCGCTCGAACGCGCGCGAAACCGCCTTGATGTTTGGGTGATCCGGCGCAACGCCGAGCCGCACGAGCCCCCACGGCGTCGGCAGGCGGTCGAACATGTCGACCTCACAGGCCGGCTGCTCGCTCTTCAGAAGCGCGTCAGCGGCATAGAACCCAGCCGGCCCAGAGCCGACAACGGCCACGCGAAGAGGGCGGTCGCTCAAGCTAGCCATCTAGCTGGCCAATCTAGTCAGAGGCGCACGGGCCGAGCGGCAGAACTAGTGCGAGCAGCCGTCGCCGCAGCCGCCCATGTGGGTGCCTTCCGGCAGCTCGGCGCCCTCTGAACCTGAGCCCTCTTCCACCTGGAAGGAGTGGCCGCAGCCGCACGATGAGACGGCGTTCGGGTTCTCGATCTTGAAGCCCGACTCCTGGAGCCCGGTGAGGAAGTCGACCGTGGCGCCCTGAAGGTACGGGACGCTGTGCGGATCGACAACGACGCGGACGCCTTCGAGCTCGAACTCCTGGTCGCCGTCGGCGGCGCCGTTGTCGAAACCGAGCCCGTACTGGAAGCCCGAGCACCCGCCACCCTGGATTGCGATGCGGAGCACAAGGCTTTCCGCGTCGGGCTCCTCCGCCATTAGCTCTTTGACCTTCGCGGCTGCGAAGGGCGTAAGCGTGATCAGCCTCTCGGTGGGGCGCTCGGCGATCTCCATGGCCGGATCGTAGCCGACGGGTGTCGGCTCAGGTCGAGCGACGGACTTTGTGACAGCTGTTTCACGCTTGAACATTCGGTTTTCCCTTCGCTTCGTGCGCCTCCGGCCGAGGTGGTAGGTTTCGGCGGACCTCCACGGCTGGGAGAGAGAAACGCGTGCTTGCGAACTGGTTGCCCTTCCTCATCTACGGGTTCTTCGCGGCAGTGATCCCGGCTTCGATGATCGCGTTCTCCTTCATCTTTGCCACGCGTCCGACGGGTAGGACGCGCCAGCGGATGATCCCGTTCGAGTCCGGCGTCTCGGCCGGCCCGCCTAGCCAACATCGGCGCTTCACCGTCAGCTTCTACTTGACAGCGATGCTCTTCATCCTTTTCGACATCGAGATCGTGTTCCTGTACCCGCTCGCGATTCAGCTCAATGCACTCGGCTGGTTCGGGTTGGTCGAGTTCCTCGGGTTCATGGCGATCCTCGTCGTCGCATACGTCTACATCTGGCGTAAGGGCGCACTCGAATGGCACTAGATCGTCCGCTGCCGTTGATCAGCGACCGGCCGCTCGCGCGGGCGGGGCTCAACTCGGAACGCGTTCTCTGGCCGACGAAAGGCCCGGGCGTCTTCGAGGAGGAGATCGCGAACATCGAGGACGCGCTCGGCCTCACAACGGTCGCGAAGGCCGTCGCGTGGCTGCAGTCGAACTCGATCTGGCCAGACACCTTCGGCCTCGCGTGCTGCGCGATGGAGATGATCTCGATCGTCGGCTCGCACCACGATGTCGCGCGCTTCGGGATGGAGAAGTTCAGCTCCTCGCCGCGCCAGGCCGACCTGCTGATCGTCTCCGGCCGCGTTACGCACAAGATGGCCGGCCCGCTGCGCCAGGTGTACGACCAGATGCTCGAGCCGAAGTGGGTGATCGCGATGGGCGCCTGCGCGAGCTCCGGTGGGATGTTCAACAACTACACGGTGCTGCAGGGCGTCGACAAGGTCGTCCCGGTCGACGTCCACGTGCCGGGCTGCCCGCCGCGACCCGAGGCGTTGCTCGAGGGGATCGTGCGCCTGCACGAGAAGATCAAGGCCGGCATCCCGCCCGCCTACCAGATCCGCGGGGTAGCCGAGTAGTGGCGTACGAGGCGGTTCCGGGGGTCGTGGAGACGAGGGAGGCGTACGGCGAGACGACCCTCGTCGTTGACCCCGCTCGGCTCGTCGAGGCGTGCATCTACCTGCGCGACGAGGAGGGGTTCTCGTTCCTCTCCGATCTTTCTCCCGCGGACTACTTCGGCTGGGGGGCGGTCGGCGTCGCCGGCTACATCGGCACCGCAGCCGGCCGCGACATGCACGCGCCCGGGTCGCAAGGGCTCTCGCGCGTCCCCGACCCGAAGCCGAAGCGCTTCTCGGTCAGCTACCACCTGCTCGCGATGTCGGCTGCACCTCGCCGCGTGCGCGTGCAAGTGTGGCTCGACGACGCGGAGGAGGTCGACTCGGTCGTCTCGGTGTGGCCGACCGCCGACTGGCACGAGCGGGAAGCCTTCGACATGGTCGGCATCCGCTTCCGCGGTCACCCGAACCTCGTCCGGATCCTGATGGACGACGACTGGGAAGGCCACCCGCTGCGCAAGGACTACCCGATCGGTGGCGAGCCAGTGCGCTTCTCAGGGGAGGAGTAATGGCCGTTTCCCCACAAACGCGCATCTACGAAGGCACGCGGATCCCGAGCCCGATCCCGACGATCTTGCAGGTCGACCCGGCGAAGCACGACCTCGAGGACATCCTCACCGTCAACTTCGGCCCGAACCATCCCTCCACACACGGGGTGCTCAGGCTGATTGTCGACCTCGATGGCGAGGCGATCGCTGGCATCAGCGCGGTGATCGGCTACCTCCACACGGGCTTCGAGAAGACGATGGAGCAGAAGACGTGGTGGAAGTGCATGACGTATCCGGAGCGGATCGACTACGTCTCGTATCAGTACAACGGGCTCGCGTTCGTGCTCGCGGTGGAGAAGCTGCTGGAGATCGGGGTTCCGCGCAAGGCGACCTGGATGCGGATGTGCCTCGGCGAGCTGAACCGGCTGCATTCGCACCTGATCTGGCTCGGCACCTCCGCGCTCGAGCTCGGCGCGATCTCGATGCTCTGGTACGCCTTTCGCGAGCGTGAGGAGATCGTGCTGCTGACCGAGATGGTCGGGGGCGCGCGCATGCATACGCGGTACTTCCAGGCGGGCGGGCTTGCCGGGGATATCCCGCCCGGCTTCTACGACGTCGCCCGCAAGTTCTGTGTCCAGATGATCAAGGGTGTCGACGACTACGAGACGATCCTCGACGCGAACAAGATCTGGCTCGAGCGGACGGTCGGCGTGGGGCTCCTCTCGACCGACGATGCGATCGCGCTCGGACAGTCCGGCCCCATCCTGCGCGCATCCGGCGTCGATTGGGATCTGCGGCGCGACATGCCGTACCTCACCTACCACGAGGTCGACTTCGACGTTCCCGTGTACTCCGGCGGCGATGTCTACGACCGCTACAAGGTGCACATGGACGAGATGCGCCAGTCGGTGCGCATCATCAGCCAGTGCCTCGACCGGCTCGAGACGATGGAAGGCGAGCCATGGATCGCGGACGATCGCAAGGTCGTGCTGCCGCCGCGACACGAGCTCCACACCTCGATGGAGTCGCTGATCCACCACTTCAAGATCGTGACCGAGGGCTACACGGTTCCCGAGGGCGAGATCTACCTCGCGGTCGAGTCGCCGCGTGGCGAGCTTGGCGTCTACCTCGTCTCGGACGGCGGGCCGAAGCCGTGGCGTGTGAAGTTCCGCGCGCCGAGCTTCGTCGCACTGCAGGCGACCGCGACCTGCATGACGGACGCGGCCGTTGCCGACCTGATCGCGATCGTCGGCTCGCTCGACGGTGTGATGGGCGAGGTCGACAGGTGACCGCGTTGTTCGAGCGGATCCAGGAGATTCGCCGTCGCTATCCGGACGAATTGTCGGCGGTGATGCCTGCGCTGCAGGCTGCGCAGGTCGAGCACGGTGGCTGGCTGCCGCGCGAGGCGTTCCGCGAGGTCGCGGACGCGCTCGATCTGACGCCCGCGTACTGCCTTTCGATCGCGTCCTTCTACGACATGTTCCGGCTCGAGCCGGTCGGCGAGACGGTCGTCGAGGTCTGCACGAACATCTCGTGCGGTCTCGCCGGCGCGCAAGGCGTGGTCGAAGCGTTCGAGCGCGAGCTCGGCCTACACGCCGGCGAGACGAGCGCCGACGGCAAGTTCTCGCTCCGGGCCGTCGAGTGCCTGGGCGGCTGCGGTTGGGCGACGATCGTCGCCGTCAACAACCGACATCGCTTGCGGGTCAGCGCCGCGGATGTTCCAGCGCTGGCCGCAGAGCTCCGCGGCGAGGTGAGCAATGGCGACGCCTGAGGTCGTCTTCGCCCACACCGACGGCGGCGCCGTCACTGACATCGCCCAGTACGAGGCGACTGGCGGCTTCAGCGCGCTCGAGAAGTCGCGCGCTATGGCCCCCGACGAGGTGATCGAGGAGCTGAACGCGTCGCAACTGCGCGGCCGCGGCGGCGCCTTCTTCCCGACCGGTCGGAAGTGGAGTTTCGTCCCGAAGCCGGAGCAGATCGCGAAGCCGCACTACCTCGTCGTCAACGCCGACGAGTCGGAGCCGGGCACGTTCAAGGATCGCGAGATCATGCTGCGCGTCCCGTTCCGCTTCCTCGAAGGCTGCCTGATCGCGGCGTACGCGATCCAGTCGAAGCACGTCTTCATCTACATCCGCGGCGAGTACGAGCAGGAGTTCGAGGTACTGCGCGACGCGCTTGCGGCGATGCACAAGAAGAAGGTGCTCGGCGGCGTCACGATCGTCCTTCACCGCGGCGCCGGCGCGTACATCTGCGGCGAGGAGACCGCACTCCTCGAGTCGCTCGAGGGCCGCCGCGGCCAGCCGCGCACGAAGCCGCCGTTCCCCGCGATCGCCGGCCTCTACGCCGCGCCGACTGCGGTGAACAACGTCGAGTCGATCACGACCGCGACCTCAGTGATGGAGATGGGCGGGGTGGAGTACGCGAAGCTCGGCGTTCCGAACTCGACCGGTACGCGCGTCTTCTCGCTCTCCGGCAACGTCGTGAACGGCGGCAACTACGAGCTGCCGCACGGCTTCCCGCTGAAGGACCTGATCTACGAAGTCGGCGGCGGGATCGCGAACGGGCGGAAGCTCAAAGCTGTGATTCCGGGCGGCTCGTCGACCGTGATCCTCACCCCGGCCGAGGTCGAGAAGGCGACACTCGACTTCGACTCGCTTACGTCGCTTGGCACGGCGATCGGCTCGGCCGCGGTGATCGCGATCGACGACCGCTGCTGCATGGTGCAGCTCGGGATTCGCGTCTCGCAGTTCTACGAGCACGAGTCGTGTGGCAAGTGCACGCCGTGCCGCGTCGGCACGCACTGGCTGACCCAGATCCTGCAGAAGATCGAGGATGGCCGCGCCGCGCAGTCCGACCTCGACCTGCTGCTCGACGTGTGCGACCGGATCCTCGGCAAGTGCCTGTGCCCGCTCGGCGACTCCGATGCGATTGCCGTCGCGAGTTACGTGGACAAGTTCCGCGACGAGTTCCAGGCGCACATCGACAACGGCGGCTGCCCGCTCGGCGGCTCGTCGTCGCTCGAAGCGGTGCTGGCGCCGGTCGCGATGCACCACGCCGCGCACGAAGTGGCACACGCATGACCGAGCTTTTGAAAGTCACGGTCGACGGTCGCGAGGTCGAGGTGCCGAGAGGCACAGGTCTCGTCGAGACAGCCGACGCCGCAGGTATCGAGATCCCGGTCTTCTGTTACGAGCCACGGCTCGGCCCACCGGTCGGCGCCTGCCGCATGTGCCTCGTCGAGATCGAAGGGCTTCCGAAGCTGCAGGCCGCGTGCACGCTGACCGCGCAGGACGGAATGGTCATCAAGACCGCGGCGACTTCGGCGAAGGCGGCCGAGGGCCAGAACGCGACGCTCGAGTTCATCCTCGTCAACCATCCACTCGACTGCCCGGTGTGCGACAAGGGCGGCGAGTGCCCGCTGCAGGACTTGACGTTCCGCTACGGGCCCGGTGCGACGCGGATGACGTTCCCGAAGGTGACGTTCGACAAGCCGATTCCCATCTCGCCGCTGATCGCGCTCGACCGCGAGCGCTGCATCCTCTGCTACCGCTGCACGCGTTTCTCGCAGGACGTCGCCGAGGACGGGCAGCTCGTCGCGCGCAACCGCGGTAACCACTCGATGATCACGACGTTCGGCGAGGATCCCTACCGCGCGCCCTTCTCCGGCAACGTCGTCGAGCTGTGCCCGGTGGGCGCGCTCACCTCGACGCAGTACCGCTTCGAGGCGCGGCCGTGGGAGATCCAGCAGATTCCGACCGTCTGCGGGTTGTGTCCCGTCGGATGCAACACGTCGGTGACGACGCGCGACGGCAAGGCGAAGCGCGTGCTCTCGCGCAATCATCCCGAGATCGACGGCGGTTGGCTGTGCGACAAGGGCCGCTACACACTGCCGCACCTCGCCGCGACCGACCGCATCCGCGAACCGCTGCGGCGACTGCAGCGCGTTGGGCTCGAGCCGATCTCGTGGGATGACGCGCTCGACGAGGCCGAGAAGCTGTTGCGCGGCGCAGAGGGACGAATCGTGACGGCACTTTCGGGGTCGGAGACGATCGAGCAGGCGTACGCGCTCGGGCGGCTGCTGCGGGGCGGTCTCGGCGCGCACTCGGCCGTGCTGCCGGAGTCGACATCGTCTGCGCTCGACGCCTTCCGTTTGCCACTCTCCGGAATCGCCGCTGCCGAGATCGTCGTGGTCGTCGGCGACGACGAGGTTGTCGATCGTGCGCCCATCGTCGACCTCTGGCTGCGAAAAGCGCAGCGAAACGGCACCGAGGTCATCTCGTACGGGCCGAGCAGCGAGGCCGGTAGCGCGATGGCCGCGCTCCACGATCTCACCGAGCCGGACAGCGCTCTCGGTAAGCGGCTACGCGCATCCGACCGCGCGATCCTGATCTGGTGCGGCCCCGGCGGCGGCGGCGGCGCTCGGGTTGCCGAGGCTGCGCACTCACTCAGCTTCGACGACAAGCCCGGCTGCGGCGCCTTCCACTTGCCGGCCACGCCGAACGGGCGCGGGGTTGCAATCGCTTGGGCAGCAGCGGCTGATGAGGACGAGACCGATCCGGAGCCGATCGGCCTGCTCGTCGTCGTTGGCGACGATGCGGCAGCGTCGCCAAGCGTTCGTGCGTTGGCGGAGCGCGCCGAGGCCGTGATCGCAGTAACCATGTTCCAGGGACTTGCCGGGGGCTGGGCCGATCTCGTCCTACCCGCGACGGCGGCACTCGAACGCGACGGAACACTGCTCAACATCGAAGGTCGGCTTCAGCGGCTTCGCCGCGCCGTTGTGCCGCCGGTGCCGGACGAGCTCGCCTGGATCGCAAAGCTCGCGGGTCGATTCGACGTCGATCTCTCACCGCACTCGTCGGTCTTGTTCGAGGAGATCTCTGCTCGCTGCTTCGACGGCGCGACCGCCGCCGACCACGCGACGCTGCCGGCGAGGACCCCGTACGAGGCGCCCGCCCCGGCGCAGGCTGTGGCAACCGCCGTCCCGCCCCGTCCGGCCGAAGACCATTTCCTCGGCCAACTCCGCCTCGTCCGCTACCGCCCGCTTTTCTCCGGTCCCCAGGTCGAGCGCGTCGCGGAGCTGCAGTTCCAACGGCCCGGCGCCGAGCTCGAGCTGGCCACCGCCGACGCCGAAAAGCGCCAGATCGCGGCCGGCGACACGGTCCTCGTCCGCTCGAACGGCACGTCCGTAGAGCTCCGCGCGCGGATCAACAGGAAGCTCGCCGCCGGAGTCGTACGCGTCCCCGACGAGCACGCAGCCGACCTCCACCCGACGGTCGAGGTCGTCAAGCCATGAGCGCGCTCTTTCTCGCCGCGACCACCGAGCCCTGGTGGATCAGCCTGATCAAAGCGGCGATCATCATCAACATTGTCCTCGTCACGTTTGCGTATCTGACCCTGGCTGAGCGGAAGATCATGGGCCGGATGCAGCTCCGCTACGGACCGAACCGCGCCGGTCCGTTCGGCCTGTTGCAGCCGATCGCCGACCTCGTGAAGCTCGTTCGCAAGGAGAGCTTCTTCCCGGCCGCGGCGATCGACGTCCTCTACATCTTCTCGCCGTTCATCGCCGCGTTCGCCGCGCTGTCGACGTTCTCCGTGATTCCCTGGGGCCCCGGCTGGCATATCGGTGGCTACTACGTGACCGGCTACGTCGCGAACGTGCCGATCGCGCTCATTCTGATTTTCGCCGTCGGCTCGATCGGGATCTACGGCTTCATCGTCGGCGGCTGGTCGTCCGACTCGAAGTACGCGCTCCTCGGGTCGATGCGCACGTGCGCGCAGCTTGTCTCGTACGAGGTGTCGCTCGCGCTGTCGGTGCTCGGCGTCGTGATCATGTCCCGCTCGCTCTCGCTCGTCGACATCGTCGACCGCCAGTACCACGAGTGGTGGTACCTGCCCTACGCGGTGCCGCAGTTCGTCGGCTTCGTTGTGTTCATGCTCGCCGGAACTGCCGAGACGGCACGCGCCCCGTTCGACCTCCCCGAAGCCGAGCAGGAGCTCGTCGCCGGCTACCACACCGAGTACGGCGGCATGCGCTTCGGCCTCTTCACAATGGCCGAGTACATCAACCTGATCACGCTCTCCGGGCTCGCCGTGACGTTGTTCCTCGGCGGCTGGCACATCCCAGGGCCGTGGCTGCAGGCGTACGGGCCGATCTGGTTCCTGCTGAAACTCGGCGCGCTGATCTTCGTCTTCATCTGGATGCGCGCAACACTGCCGCGCCTCCGCTACGACCAGCTGATGCGCTTCGGCTGGAAGGTCCTGCTGCCCGTGGCGACGCTCAACGCGGTCATCACCGCAATCGTCGTGGTCGCCGTATGACCGCGCAGCCGTTCGGC
Source organism: Actinomycetes bacterium (assembly GCA_025358355.1). GTDB lineage: Bacteria > Actinomycetota > Thermoleophilia > Gaiellales > Gaiellaceae > Gaiella. The sequence continues at coordinate 18,483 of JANYJX010000081.1, forward strand.
ACGCTGAAAGGTTTCGCCGTCACGTTCCGGCAGATGTTCAAGAAGCCTCTGACGCAGCAGTACCCCGAGTACAAGCGGCCGCTGTACCCGCGCTTCCGTGGACGGCATCGGCTCCATGTGCACGAGAACGGGCTCGAGAAGTGCGTGGGCTGTTCCCTTTGCGCCGCCGCGTGCCCGGCCGACTGCATCCGCGTCGTCGCCGACGAGAACACCGCCGACAACCGCGTCTCGGCTGGCGAGCGCTACGCCCGCATCTACGAGATCAACCTCAGCCGCTGCATCTTCTGCGGCTACTGCGAGCTCGCCTGCCCGTTCGACGCGATCACGCTCGGCAACGAGTTCGAGCTTTCCGAGTACTCGCGCGACGACCTGATCTACACGAAGGACATGCTGCTCGCCGAGCCGATCAAGCGTGTGCCGATCCAGGATCCGGCGCTCTTCGACACGCCGCTGCCGGCCTACAGGACCGACTCGTGATCGCAAGCGTCGGAAATGTTTTGGTGTGGATGGTGTGGGTCGGAGCCGCGACGGCGTGCCTCGCCTCCGGGATCGCGGTCGTCACGCTCACGAACCCGTTCTTCTCGGCGCTCGGGCTGATCGGGAACCTTTCGTCGCTCGCCGTGCTCTACCTGCTCGCGTCGGCCGAGTTCGTGGCCGCCGCGCAGGTGCTCGTCTACGCGGGCGCGGTGATGGTGATGTTCCTGTTCGTGATCGCCTATCTCGGCGGCCGGGCCGACGCGCCGTGGGCTGGCGGCTCGAAGCTGTTTCGCATCGCGGCCGTCGTCACAGGCGGCGCGCTGCTCGCCGAGACGCTCGTCGCACTCCTGTGGAAGTCGAGCCGGCTGAGCCACTCCGCGGCGGTTGGGCCGACATTCGGCAGCCCGGCCGAGATCGGCCGCTCGTTCCTCACTGACCATCTGCTCGCATTCGAGGTCACATCGATCGTGTTGCTCGTCGCTGCGATCGGCGGTGTCGTGCTCGGTATCCAGCCGTCGCCCGAGGAGGAGACGACAGCGTGATGGGCCCAAGCGTCCCGTTTTACCTCGCGATCTCCGGCTGCCTGTTCGGGATCGGCGCGCTGGGCGTGCTGCTGCGACGGAGCCCGCTGATCGTGCTGCTGTCGCTCGAGATCATGCTCAACGGGTCGAACCTCGCCCTTGTCACGTTCTCGCGCCACTTCGGGACCGTCGACGGGCAGGTGTTCGCGATCTCAGTGATGGCCGTCGCTGCGGCCGAGGTGTGCGTCGGGCTCGGTCTGATTGTCGCAATCGCACGCAAGAAGCTCACGCTCGATGTCGATCTCTTCTCGGAGCTGCGCGGATGATTGCCGCCGCCTGGCTCTGCCTGCTCGCGCCGGTCGCGGGCGCGCTCGCGATCACGTTCGCGGGTAAGCGCCTGACGCGACGCGCAGCGGGCTGGCTCTCGACCGCGTCGGTCTTCGTCGCGTTCGGCGGTGCCGTCGTCGCGTTCTTCGCCATGGTCGGGCGCGAAACCCCGCAGCGCACAGAGCTGTCGACGCCGTTCACCTGGCTCTCGGCCGGCACGTTCCACGTCGGCATGTCGATCCTCGTCGACCCGGTATCGATCGTGATGATGCTCGTCGTCTCGGGCGTCGGCGGCCTGATCGTCCTCTACTCGATCGGCTACATGGACGGGGAGGACGAGGAGCGGCGCTACTTCGCCTACATGGCGTTCTTCGTCTTCGCGATGCTGCTGCTCGTCGAGGGCGGCAACCTGCTCCTGCTGCTCGTCGGCTGGGGGCTCGTCGGCCTCGCGTCGTACCTACTGATCGGCTTTTACCACCACCGGCCTGAGGCGGTCGCAGCGGCCAAGAAGGCGTTCATCATGAATGCGATCGGCGACGCGACGATGGCGCTCGGCTTCTTCCTGCTAATCGCGAAGACCGGGACGCTCGAGTACGGCGCCTCGTTCGCAGCCGCGCCGCATCTCTCGTCGACGACAGTCAATCTCGTGGCGCTCGGCCTGCTCGGTGGCGCAGTCGCGAAGTCGGCGCAGCTGCCGCTGCAGACCTGGCTGCCGGACGCGATGGAGGGCCCGACGCCTGTCTCGGCCTTGATCCACGCCGCAACGATGGTGACCGCCGGTGTCTACCTGATCGTGCGCACGCATCCGATCTTCGAGCAGGCGCACCACGTCGAGGATCTCGCGGCCGGGCTTGGCGCGGCAACGCTCGTGATCGCCGGCCTGATCGCTCTCGTGCAGACGGACATCAAGCGCGTGATCGCGTACTCGACGATGTCGCAGATCGGCTACATGTTCCTCGGTGCGGGACTCGGCGCCTACGCGAACGCGATGTTCCACCTCGTCACGCACGCGTTCTTCAAGGCGCTGCTCTTCCTCGCGGCCGGCATCATCATCCACCACCTCGCCGGCGAGCAGGACATCCGACAGATGGGCGGGCTGAAGAAGTTCATGCCTCAGACGTGGCTCGCGTTCCTCATCGGCTCGCTCGCGCTGGTCGGGATCCCGCCGTTCGCGGGCTTCTGGTCGAAGGATGCGCTGATCGCGTCGGCGCTTGCCCGGGGCGGAGTCTTCGGCTGGATCCTGCTTGTCGCATCGCTCTTCGGGGCGCTCCTCACCGGCATCTACACCTTCCGTCTCTTCTTCCGCGTGTTCTACGGCGAGCCCTCGGAGCTTGTCCTCGAGCACGCGGGAAGCGCGCATGGCGACCACGAGCACGGCGCCGAGAGCGCAATGAGCCACAGCGTGCACAGCCACGGCGAGGCGCCCTTCACGATGGCGCTGCCGGTCGCAATCCTCGCCGTGCTTTCGACGGTCGGCGGCCTGTTGCAGGTCGCGGGCGCGTGGCATCCGTTTGGCCGCTGGATCGCGCAGACCGGCGCGCCGCTCGTCGAGCCGACGACGTCGCAGGACTGGGTGATCAGCGCGATCACGGTTGGGGTCGGGCTTGTCGGCAGCTGGATCGCTTGGGCGATGTACCGCACCGGCCGCCTTGCGGTTCCCTCCGTGCCCGCTCTCCAGCGTGTCTTCGAGCACAAGTTCTACTTCGACGAGCTGTACGACGGGCTCGTCTCGCGGCCCGCCCAACTTCTCGCCGAGCGGCTCCGTAGCGACGTCGAGACGCCGTACGTCGAAGGCGCGCTCAGCGAGATCGGTCGCGCGGGCGGCCAGGCCGGCGGGCTCGTCGGGCGGATGCAGACCGGCCTCCTGCGCGTGTACGCGTTCGCGATCGCCGCGTCGCTCGTCGTTCTCGGCATCGTCTTCCTGGCGGTGCGCTAGCCGATGCTCACGACCGCCCTGATCGTCGTCCCGTTCGCGGCCGCGCTGTTCCTGTGGCTCGTACCGCTGCCGCGGGAGTACGCCGGGCCGTTCGCGATTCTCGCCGCGGTTGTCGAGGTCGGCATCTGGATCCGCGCGGCGATCCGTTTCGACTTTTCCGGCGGCCTCCAGTTCTCGGCGCGTCACAACTGGTTCGCCGACCTGGGCGTCTCGTATCACGTCGGCTTCTACGGCTTCTCGCTGTGGCTCGCGGGGCTGACGGTCGTCGTCTGCGCCTGCGCGATCGGCTACGGCGTGTGGGCGCAGCGCGAGCACGCGCGCGCCTACTTCGGGCTGATGCTGTTCCTCACCGGGTCGGTCGTCGGCGTCTTCGCGTCGCAGGATCTGCTGCTCTTCTACGCGTTTTTCGAGGCGATGCTGATCCCGCTCTACGTGCTCGTCGGCGTCTGGGGTGGGCCGAACCGCGTGCGCGCCACGGTCGTGTTCGTGATCTACACGATGGTCGGCTCGCTGCTGATGCTGGCCTCGATCGTCGCGTTCGGCATCTCGCAACACACGTTCAGCCTGGTCGACTCGGGCACGAGCGGGAACGACTGGATCTTCCTCGGCTTCGCGCTCGCGTTCGCGGTGAAGGCGCCGCTGTTCCCGTTCCACGGCTGGTTGCGGCAGGCGTACACGGAGGCGTCGCCGGAGGTGGCGGCAGTGTTGTCGGGCGTCGTCTCGAAGGCCGCCGTCTTCGGCTTCATCATGATCGTGCTGCCGCACTTCCCTGGGCCGGTGCACGACTTCCGCACGACGATCCTCGTGCTCGCCACGATCGGCCTCGCTTACGGCTCGGTACTCGCGTTCCGCCAGCCGGATATCCGCGGCGTGATCGCGTACTCGTCGCTCGCGCAGATGAGCCTGATCATCATGGGGATCTTCGCCTATTCGTGGCTCGGAATGAACGGGGCGGTCCTGCAGTCCATTAGCCACGGCCTCGTCTCCGCGGCGATGTTCCTGCTGGCGGGCATGGTCGAAAGACAGTGGGGAACCGACTCGTTCGCTCGGCTCGGTGGCGCGGCACGCGGCCGACCGATCCTCGCAACGCTCCTTCTAGTCACCGGCATGTTCACGCTCGCGGTTCCAGGCTCGACGAACTTCGCAGGTGAGTTCCTTATTCTGGCGGGAATCTTCCCTGTGGGGTGGGGCTACGCAGCGGTCGGGGCGGTCGCGATCGTGCTCGCCGCGATGTACACGCTGCGCGTCATCTCCGCCGTGCTCCATGATCGAGGTGGCGACGCAGTGACGCCGGGTTCGCCCGATCTGCGCTTCGGTCAGATCGTCCTCGTCGTACCGCTCATCGCCTGCCTGTTCGCTCTCTCGGTGTGGCCGAACGCAGTCAGTGGCCACTCGAAGAGCCCGCCGTGGTCCAACAAGGCTCTTCGCACAGTGCTCTGCGAAGGGCCTGACGGGGTCGTGTGGTGCAAGTGATCGGCGCGTCCATCCCCACCCCGCACGTCGACTGGCTCGCGCTAGCGCCGTCGCTCGCGCTGCTCGGGGCTTCGGGCGTCGCCCTCCTAGGCGCCGTCCTCGTCCCGGCCTGGATCAGGCACGCGTTTGCCGCCACCGTGACCGCCACCGGCTTCGTCACGGCGGGCGCCTTTGCCGCGGTCGTCGACCACCGCACGCCGAACGCGCTCACGCTGATCTCCGACTCGATGAGCCGTGACCGCTGGGCGGCGCTCGCGCAGATCATGATCGCCGCTGTCGGCGTCATAGCCGTGCTCGTCGCGTGGGGCGAGAAGCGCCGCGACCACGTGGGCGAGTTCTACGCGCTACTCGCCGCGGCCGCCGCCGGGATGATGTTCTTCGTCCAGGCCGGGAACCTGATGACGCTGTTCCTGGGTCTCGAGTGGTTCTCGATCGCGCTGTACGTCCTGTCGGCACTCGACACGAACCGCAAGGCGTCGCTCGAGGCCGGGCTCAAGTACCTGATCGTCGGCAGCTTCGGCTCGGCGATCCTGCTCTTCGGCGCGGCGCTGACCTACGGCGCGACCGGGCAGCTCGGCTTCGTCGCGATCGGCCAGACGCCGCA
>JANYJX010000086.1 GCA_025358355.1 Actinomycetes bacterium
GCACCCCACGCAACCTGCGAGCCCGCATCGCAACACGGCTACTCGCGCTCGCCGCCTGCATCCAACTCAACCACCAACTCGGCCGACCCAGCCGCGCCATCGCCGACTACACCGCCTAACCCCGTGGCATCAACCATCTAGCCGCGCGGCCAGCCGAGCACCGTACCGACCGGCTGTCGCCACAACGCATGAGACGCCGGACCGCTCGGCCCGAAGCCGAACGCAAACGGCGCGTTGTTCGAGAAGTGAACGTACTGCGTCTCGCCCCACTGACCCGCGAACGCTATCCACGACGGCGATGTCGCCGTGACGGGGACGACCCGCGCGCCGGCAATCGTCCGACCAACCGCCAGACGATCGACAAGCGCGACGTTGTACGCCTTGAACACCGCCAGCGCCACATCCGGCCAGCACCGGCGCTCGAGCGGAGGTGATCCCGGCGAGAAGTAGTTCGCGTGCGAGCCGAGCGCCACGTATATGACCGGCCTCGTCCCGCGCCTCGTCACCGCCGACCAGTCGCGTCGCGCGCCGCCGCAATGACGACTCGTCCCGACGAGCAGCGGCCGGCGCTTCGCGTCGAGCAGTACGGTAATCGCCTCCCAATCCGCTTCGTGGTCCTGCCAGATCTCGCTCGCGGGCGCGTACAAGTCGAACGCGTAGAACAGCCAATACTCGAGCGCGATCCGATTCCCGCGCCGGAGCACCGCACCGTAGACCGCCGGCGGCTGCGCATGGGCCGCATCGGCGTTCGCGTAGCAATCGAGCGCGGCAGGCCCGTCGACGCTCTTGCACAGGCGCTGGTCGTAATGGCCACCGACGAGATCCGCATCGGCGAGATAGCCGTCGACCGCCTCGGGCTGAAAGCGCTCGTCCGGGTGGAGCACGAGGATCGGCGCATAGCGCGCTAGAAGTTGAGCGTCCGTCGGTGTCGACGCCGACGCATGACTCGCCAAGCCGCAACCGACGACGAGAGCTGCGACGAGCGGGAACAACCAGCGCACCCAGCTAGCTTACGACCGCTACGCAGACAGTTCGAGGTACACGCACGACCGCCGATCGAACGGCAGCGGCGACGAGCCGAGCCGCGCAACCGACAGCGCCACTTCGCAGCCGGGAACCTCAACCGCTGCACCGACGCCAGGAGCCACACCCTCGAGCTCGACCAGGCGATAGCCCTCCGAGGTTGGCGCGAATGCCAAGAACGACTTGGCGGCCGAAGCAACCTCCGAAATCTCCGGGTCAGAAGCACGATGCGCGTCCGCGCCGCGAAGCGCTGAACCGAGGTGCTCGATCGAGCGGCGCAGCGAATCGCCTGCCTGGAAGTACGCGCCCTCAGACTCGGCCAAGCGGGACGCAAGCCCTGCGAGCCCGTCACGCACCGCGCCCTCGACGGCCTCGACACGCGTATCCTCCTGCGCGGTCTCCGCCGTGATGCGCTTCTCGACCCGAACGAGAGCCTCGCGCAGATCGCGGACATCGGAACGCTTTGACTGCGACTTCTCGAGCGCAGCGAGCCGCTCGTCCGCCAGTCGTTCGCGCTCGCCCAAACCAGCCTGCAGAGCTTCGAACGCCGCCGCTTGCGCCGCGACGAGCCCTTCGAGCCGTTCGGCCGCCGCGCGGCTGTCCGTCTCAGCGAGCGCTACCGCGACCGTTGTCGCCGTTTCGGCCCGCAGGCGCTCGGCGAGCTGATCAGCGTTGGTAGCAGACGCCTCCGCTGTCGCAGCCGAGATGCCGCGCAGTTCGTCGAGCTCGCGCCGCACCACATCGCCATCGGACGCCGCACGGTCCGACGACGATGCAATCTGGCCACCGAGGGCGGTCAGCCGCTCGTCGAGCGACGCGTACGCATCCGACGCCACCGCTTCCGACGCCTCCAGCCGCGCCCCGAGTGCCTCGGCGACCTGCGCCGCTGTTGGCCCCTCGTCCCGCAGCTTCTCGATCCGACGCGCCTGCTTTTCGATCCGCTCGGTGAGCTCATCGAGCCGCGGAGCCACATCGGCACCACCCGTCTTGTGCTCCTCGAGCGCCGACTCCACTCCGGCCAGCCGATTGGTGACCGACGCCACGGCGCCGTCCACCATCGGCGCAAGCTCGTTCCGCAGCCGCTGTTCGATCTCGTCGGTCTGCGCCAGCCGTTCCTCGGTCTGCGCAATCCGCCCGGCAAGCCAGTCGACGTGCGTGCCCTGCCCAACGGCCCGCTCGTCACGCTCGTCACGCTCGTGCAAATCCGCGTCGATACGACCGCTGAGCGCCTGCAATTCGTCTCGCAGACCGGCGATCAGGTCGAGGCTCGGGCGCTGCTCCAGGCCGACCTCCACGCGCTCGACACGGATCCGGAGATTCTCGGCGACCTGCGCAACTTTGTGACGCCACTCGTCGCTCGGCGGTGGGATCGCGGCGACGCGTTCGCTCAGCTCGCTATGCGACGCATGCAACTCACCAAAGCGCTCGGGCAAGCCGTTGGCAAGACCGTCGAGGCGCTCAGCAAGCTCGGCGATCGCGCTCGGATCGACCCGCGCAGCGAGATCGGAATCGACGCGGTCGAGCCGCACCCGGAGGTTCTCCGGAATCGCGTCGATCCGCGCGACGAGCGCGTCGAGCACCTCACGCCAATCCTCGTTCGGCACGGGCAGCTCGTCAAACCGCGTCGCTAGCTCGCGCAGCCCCTCACTCCACTCCTCGCTCGGCTGCGGAATCGCAGCGACCCGGGAGTCGAGATCACTCAACGCGTGGCGCAGCTCGTTGACCGCGCCATCGTCCGCACGAGCAGCGAGGTCGCTCTCGACGCGATCGAAGCGCGCCCGCAAGTTCTCGGCAACCTGGCCAAGCTCCGTCTTCCATTCATCGCTCGGCATGGGAATCGCGTCGACGCGCGACGACAACGCGTCCACCTGTCCGCACAGGGCCTGCACATTCTCTGGATCTGCGCCAGCCTCGGGCTGCGTCGCCAGCGCGGCTTCAACGCGCTCGAACCGCGTGCGCAGATTTTCGGCGACCTGGCCGAGCTCGATCTTCCACTCGTCGCTCGGCGCCGGGATCGCAGCGACCTGCGAGGACAGTGACTCGAGCTCTCCGCGCATGCCGTCGAGGCGCTCGGCAACCGCGGCATTGTCGGCTCGCGCCGCAAGATCAGCCTCGAGTAGCTCGAACCGCGTGCGGAAGTTCCCGGCGACATCGCCAAGCTCGGTCTTCCATTCATCGGTCGGTGCCGGGATCGCGTTCAAGCGCTCGCCGAGCGCCGCAATCTCCGTTCGCAGCTCGTCGATTCCGGCCGGTGTGCTCGCGCTGATCTCATCGAGCCGTGACCCCACGGCCTGGATCTCCTCGCGCCACTCCTCGCTCGGCAGTGGAACCGCATCGAACCGCTCCACCAACGACGCAAGCTCACCACGAAGACCCTCGACCGACTCAGCAGACGACGACATCGCGCCGACCCGCTCCCGCAAATCATTCGCCAAAGACTCAAGCGGCTCGTGCCAATCCTCCACCGGCGCCGGAATCGCATCGATCCGCGCGGCCAACGACGCAAGCTCGTCACGAACACCCTCAACGGGCTCGCCCGACGTCGACACCGCCGCGATCTGCTCCCGCAGATCATTCGCCAGCGATTCCAGCGGCTCACGCCACTCGTCCGACACGACCGGCTGCTCGACGCGCGACGCCAACTCCGAGACAGACGCGCGAAGCTCGTCCAGGCCGGCGACCGGCTGACTCACCAGATCGTCCAGACGCTCTTCGAGTGCGGCGATTGCCTTTCGGCCGCCGCGATTCTTGCCTTCCGACTCCTCCTTCGCCGCCGCCAGTTCCGCGAGCCGCGACTCCTGCTGCTGGATCGCTGCACCGAACTGCGCAACGCGATCGGGCAGATCTGCCGGAAGCGGTTCGGTCGTCGGCGCCGCCGCGATCGTCGCGGCAAGCTCGTCGACGCGCGTCGAGAGCGAGGCAATCTCCGCCTTGCTCGATTCGTCGGACGCGTGCGCAACGGCGTTCAGGCGCTCGTCGACCGACGCGGAAAGCTCTTCGAGCGGCTCGCGCCACTCACGCGTCGTCGAAGAAAGACGGTCGAGCTGGCCGCCAAGCGCCTCGAGACGGGCACGCAACGCGTCCACTTGATCGCTTGTCGCGCCAGGGATCATCGCAGACGGAGAGGCCTCAGGTGTCGGCATCACGAGCGATGGCACGGGCTCCTCGGGCGAGGTGGCACCGTTCGAGGCCCCCGGCGGCCGCAGCTTCTGGAAGCTGGCCCACTGGTCGGCGAGCGCGCTCGCGAGCTCGAGCCGCGAGAGATTTCCCTTTCCGACGAGGATCTCGCCAAGCCGGCGCCCGCTCTCGCGCTGCTCGTTGAGCGCGAGATCGAGTTCCTGCTCGGAGACCATGCCGCGCTCCAGGAAGATCTCGCCGATCGGCTGCTTCGGCGCGACATCCTCTGTCTCGTCCGAGTCCTCCATCGGACCGTTCCCATCCTCGGAAACCGCCGCCTGATCACGAATCTCCGCGTGAGGCGCGTGCTGATCGGTGGTGCCTTGACGCTCGTACTCCGCCCACTGCTCGGCCAGCGCACTTGCCAGATCGAGCCGCGAAACGCCGAACCGTTCGACAAGGACTTCGCCGAGGCGCGTGCCCGTTCGCTGCTGCTCTTCCAGCGCGACATCGAGCTGCTGCTGCGTGATCAAGCCCTTCTCGACGAAGAGCGCGCCGATCAGCAGAGCGGGGACGGCGAGACTTTCCACGGCGCTTCTATCGGCAATCCCTCGTTCGAGCTATAGCCCTCGGCCCGAAACCGATTTCGAGGGCTACGCGAGCGCCCACGCGGACAGCGCGTCGACAACGAGCTTGAGCCGCAAACCTTCCTCTGTAAGCCGATATTCGACCCGCGGCGGCCTTGCGTCGATCACTGCGCGTTCCAGCAAGCCGGCGTCCTCCAGCTCGACGAGGCGTTGCGCAAGCGTCGTCGGCGGAATCTCGCCCACCGACTGGCGGAATTCGTTGAAGCGCGAGGCGCCCTCGTACGACGCCCACAGGATCGAAACCGTCCAGCGCCGCTCGAGGAGGCCCGCCGCTCGGCGGACCTCCTCGGGCACCGGCCTGCAGTGGCTACACCGCGACATTGGAGACCGACTTCGCCTCGAGCGCGACGTCGAGCACTTCGGCCAGCGACATCACCGGGTGGAAGGTGATCTCGTCGCGGACGTTCTGCGGGATGTCGTCGATGTCGCCGCGGTTGCGCTCCGGGATAACGACATCCGTCAGCCCCGCCGCGTGCGCCGCGAGCACCTTCTGCTTGAGCCCGCCGATCGGCAACACACGGCCCTGCAGCGTCACCTCGCCGGTCATGCCGACCGTGTGCTTCACCGGGCGGCCGGAGAGCAGCGAGGCGAACGCGGTCGCCATCGCGATTCCGGCGCTTGGCCCGTCCTTCGGGATCGCGCCCGCGGGAACGTGGATGTGAAACGAGCGATCCTCGAACGTCTCCTCGTCGAGGCCGAACTCGCTCGCGTGGGCGCGCACTGCCGAGAGGGCAATCTGCGCCGACTCCTTCATCACGTCGCCGAGCTGACCCGTGAGCATGAGCTTCTCGCCGCCCTTCGTGGTCGTCGCCTCGACGAAGAGGACGTCGCCCCCGGTGCCGGTGACGGCCAGCCCGGTCGACACCCCGGGGACGGCCGTGCGCTCCGCCGACTCGCGGAAGAACTTCTGCCGCCCGAGCGCGTCGCGCACGGTGTCGATGCCGACAGCGATCGGTGCTTCGACGGTGGCCGAGGCGATCTGCGTCGCGGTCTTGCGCAGCACCTTGCCGAGCTCGCGTTCGAGCTGGCGAACGCCTGCCTCGCGGGTGTACTCCGAGATGACGGTCTCGAGAACGGGGGCCTCGATCGAGACCTCGTCCTCCAGCAGCCCGCTCCGCTCGCGCTGGCGCGGCCAAAGGTAGCCCTGCGCGATTGCGACCTTCTCGTCGTTCGTGTACCCGTCGAAGCGGATCACTTCCATGCGGTCGAGCAGCGCGCTCGGGATCGTCTCGGCGACGTTCCCGGTGGCGATGAAGACGACCTCCGAGAGATCGAGCTCGACGTCGAGGTAGTGGTCTCGGAACGAGTGGTTCTGCGCCGGATCGAGCACCTCGAGCAGGGCGGCCGACGGATCGCCGCGCCAGTCGGCGCCGACCTTGTCGACCTCGTCCAGCAGGATCACCGGGTTCATCGTTCCGGCATCGCGGAGCGCGCGGACGAGACGACCAGGCAGCGCGCCGATGTACGTGCGCCGGTGGCCACGAATCTCGGCCTCGTCGCGCACGCCGCCGAGCGACATGCGCACGAACTCCCGGTTGAGCGCCCGCGCGACCGACTCGCCGATCGACGTCTTGCCCGTTCCCGGCGGCCCGATCAGCGTGAGGATGGCGCCAGAGCGCCGGTCGGCCTCGATGCCGCGCTCCTTGCGCAGCTTCGCGATCGCGATGTACTCGACAATCCGGTCCTTGACGTCCTCGAGCCCTGCGTGGTCGGCGTCGAGCACCTCACGCGCGTGCTGCGGGTCGAGCCGCTCCTCGGAGCGCTTCGCCCACGGCACCGCGAGCAGCCAGTCGAGGTAGTTGCGGATCACGCCGGCTTCGGGCGAGGTCTCGCCCATCCGCTCGAAGCGGCCGAGCTCCTTGTCGGCCTGCTCGCGCACGGTCTCGGGCATCACAGACTCAGCGATCTTCGTGCGGTACTCCTCGACGACCGAGCCTTCGTCCTCGCCGAGCTCCTTGCGGATCGAGTCGAGCTGGCGGCGGAGGATGTACTCGCGCTGCTGCTTCTCGACGCCCGACTCGACGTTCTCCTGGATGCGCTTGCGCACCTGCATCAGCGCAAGGCGTTCCCGCTGCAGGGAGAGTGCGAGCTCTAGGCGCTCCTTGACGTCGAGTGCCTCGAGCAACTCGACCTTCTGCTCGAAGGTGAGATCGGGCGAGTAGCCCGACGTGTCGGCGAGCGCACCCGGCTCTTTGAACGAGCGGACGAACGCGAGGATGCGGCCGTCGTCGCCGCGCAACTCGAGGATCTCCTCGACGGTGGCGCGGTACTCGCGCTCCAGGTCGCGGATCGCGTCGCCTGTCGGAGTGTCGTCGGGGCGCTCGTCGACCTCGACGAACAGCCTGCCGCTCGCGTCGGTCTCGGCGGCACCGGCGACTCCTCGGTGCAGGCCGTTCAGCGCAACCGCGTGGCCGCCGTGCGGGAGACGCACGGTGTCGGTCACCTCGGCCACCGTTCCGACCTTCGCGTACTCGCCTTCGTGCTTCGGCACGAGGAGGACGCGCGTCTCGTCGCCGACATCGACAGTCAGCGTCGCGCTCATGTTGGGGAAGAGGACGATGTCGTCCAGGGGAACCAGCAGTAGCTTCGTCATGGGCCTCTCTCGCTTCGGGTATCGGTAGGGCTATCAGTAGGGCTAGTAGCTACGAAAAGCGTAGCGCCTAGAGCAAGGTCTGCGTCGAGCGTGACCGGTCAGCGTCGGAAACGTGCAAGAGCAGCGCTGGCGACGCGCCCGGCGAGGACATCCGACGACACGCCGACGCCGCC
>JANYJX010000090.1 GCA_025358355.1 Actinomycetes bacterium
TCGTTCGCGAACCGCATCTTCCACTGGGCGAGCGGGCCGATCGAAACGACGCTGATCGTGCTTGTTGTGGTCTCGACGGCGCTCGTCCTTCTGCTCGCTCGGCTACCGCAGCGCGGCCGCGCGGCGGGCGCGACGATCGCCGCTGTCTGCGCCGCGCTGATCGTTTGGAACCTGACCGCCGAGACCTACGCGGCGAACGGCGAGTACCGCTTATCGCACAACTTCGTGACGAGCTTCGTCCACCCGCCCAACTGGGTCGACCGGACAACCGGGGGTGGCAGGACCGTGCTCGTCGGGCAGCAGTGGGGCAGCGATCACAACCCCTACAACCTGACGGAGTTCTGGAACCAGTCGATCATCAAGGTCTGGACCGTCGACCCCACCGACCCCGCGCCCCCGCCTGGCCACGGCCTCGATCCCGACCTTGCGAGCGCCGACGGGACGCTGACGCCCTCACCTGGCACCGAGTTCGCGCTCGCAATCAATGGCGTCACACTCCAGGCGCCGATCGTCCCGATCTCACCGACGATCCCGGGCACGACGCTCTACCGCCTCGACGGCAAGCCGTTGCGGCTCGCGTTCTCGCAGACCGGCGTCCAGAGCGACGGTTGGATCACCGCGCCCGACACAACGTCGCCCGCGACCTCGGCGTACAACCGCTTCGACGCGGCCTCGCTCGGCCCGGGCTTCGCGGTCGTGAGCCTCGATCGGATCGCCTGGAACGGCACCGACGTTCCCGGCCACGTCACGGTGCGCCTCGGCACGCTCGTGATCGGCCCCGACAAGCAGCCCGCGATCGGCCGCGTCCTCGAAACGAAGCCCAGCTTTGCGATCCACTCCTGCATCGATCCGACGAAGCTCCTCTGCTCGACCAAGCTCCTGTTCAAGAACCCGGGCCAGCCGTTCCGGATCGAGGTCTCGATCACGCCGACGTTCAGCCCGCATCTGCTCGACCCGCGCAGCAGCGAGGGGCGCAACTTCGGCGCGCGCGTCAGCTACTCGTTCGCCGGAACCTAAAACGCGACGAGCCGCTCAGGGTGCTTGCGCACGAAGCGGAGCATCCCGCGCGCGTGCCAGAGGGTGTGTCGCGAGAGGAACTTGCGGTCGATCACCGCCGCGTACTCGTGCCGGACGACCGCGGCGGGGACGTACCAGCTCTCCCAGCCGACGCGTGCCGCGCGGTAGCCCAGGTCGATGTCCTCGACGTAGTGGCGATAGCCGGCGTCCCAGCCGCCGAGCTCGTCGAGCATCGTCCGCCGCATCAGCAGGAACGCGCCCAGCAGCCAGTCGGCGCGTGCCGGCTCGGTCGGCCGCTCGTCGAGGTTGTAGTGCGCGCGCTGCCGCTCGAGCGGCGGGAACAGGCGACGCAGCGGCGTCCGTCGGACGATCGTCCCGGTGACCGTCGGAAAGCGCCGTCGCGACGGTTGCCACGTCCCATCCGGCCACAGCAGCTGCGGCCCGGCGATCCCACAGCGCGGAGTCTCCGCCATGAACGCGGCGAGCGCCGCAACCGCGCCAGCCTCGGGGATCGCATCCGGATTTGCTACGAGGACCAGCTCACCCGTGGTCTCGGCGATTCCCTGGTTGATGTTCGCGGCGAACGACAGCGGCCGCGGATTCTGCAGCAGGCGCACGTCCTCGGGAACCTCACCGACCGAGCCAGGCAGGTTCGCGACTGCGAGGAGCTCGTCGACCTGCGGACGCAGCACCGGCAGCAGCGCCGCCACTTCAGCCGCGTGGCCGTGCGAGACAACGATCGCCGAGATTCTCATCGCGCCAGGACATCGAGGTACGTCGCGAGCGTCTTCTCCGCGCAGGCAACCCACGAAAACGCGCGCGCCCGCTCGAGCCCCGCGTACGAGAGTCGATCGTGGTCGCGCACCGCACGGCGGATCCCGTCCGCGAGCTGCTCCTCCGGGACCACGATTGCGGCATCGCCGACGACCTCGAGCAGCGCCGGCTCGGGCACCGTCACCACGGGCGTGCCGCAGGCCATCGCCTCCAACACGGGCAGGCCGAACCCTTCATAGCGCGAGGCCTGGACGACGCACGCGGCTCCGCGGTACAGCTCGACCAGGCGCCCGGTCTCGACGTAGCCCTCGATACGTGCACCACGCCGCGCGAGCTCCTCTGCTAGAGCCTGATCCTTCGGCGGGCCAACGACGACGAGCGGCAACCCGACCTCCTGCGCTGCCGCGAGCGCCGCCAGCTGATTCTTGCGCGGCTGGATCGCGCCCACCGTGAGCACATAATCGCGACCGTGGCCTAGGCGACCGGGCGAGAACGCGGGGTCGACCCCGTTCGGCGTCACAACGATGCGCTCGGGCGCGATCCCGTACAGCTCCTGGAGGTCGACGCGCGTGCGCTCCGAAACGGTCAGCACGCGGGCCGCGCCGCGCGCGGCCCGCGGCACAAGGCGGCGGAACACGACGAGATCCTTCTTCCCCATCAGCGTCGGATCGCGCTCGAACGAGAGATCGTGAATCGTGACGACGGCGGGGCACGGGCACGAGACGGGCAGGGCGTACTGCGTGTGGACAAGCGCGGCTGACACCCGTCGCAGCAAGCGCGGGAGCGCCCACGCAAGCCGCCACTCCTGCCGACTGGACGTGAGCACGAGCGGCTCGACGGTTGCCGGTATGAGATTGGCCGGCAAGAGGTCTGAACTGCGAACGACCGCGGCGAGCCGGAGGCCAGCTTCCTCGGCAAGCGGCGGCAGCTCGCGCAGCAGGTTGCGGACGTAGGTCTCGTCCCCGGTGCGCTGGCGGCCGAGGACATCGGCGTCGATCACAACGAGCGGTGCGCTCATGTCAACTCTCGCCACAGTGTCTCGACAGCGTCGGCCCCCGCGGCCCAGGTGAACTCGCGGGCGCGGGCGAGCCCGCGTGGAACGAGCTCATCGCGACGAGTCGTGGTCTCGGCGATCCCGGCCGCGATCGCCTCTGGGTCGAGCGGGTCGACGAGAACCGCCGCACCGCCGGCGACTTCCTCGGTCGCGCCGCCGCGGCTCGTCACTACCGGTACGCCGCTCGCCATCGCTTCAAGAACGGGCAGGCCGAAACCCTCGTAGAGCGACGCGTAGACGACGCAGCGCGCGCCGCGATACAGCCGCGCAAGATCCTCATCCGGCACGCGGCCAACCCAGCCTGGAACCTCGACACCACCCCAGCCGGCCGCGCCGACAACGCGCAGGTCGACTCCCGCGAGCCGCGCTGCCTCGACGACGCGCGCGAGGTTCTTCCGCGGCTCGAGCGTCCCGACGGCGAGCACATAGTCGCCCTCGGCACGCGGCCCGTCTGGCGAGAAGACGGGCTCGATCCCGTTGCGCACGATGCGGATCCGCTCCGCCGGTACAGCCAACAATTCGACGAGCTCGTCGCGCGTGAACTCCGAGACGGCGACGATGGCATCAGCCGCGCGGGCCGAGCTCCGCAGCGCCAGCCGGCCCGTTGCGCGATGCCATGGGCGGAACGCCTCCGGGTAACGGAGCAGCGCGAGGTCGTGCACCGTGACGACGACCGGCACACGCGCGCGAATCGGCCCGCGAAACGTCGTGCAGTGGAGCAGGTCGAGGTGGCGCGCCGCGCGCGCAATGCCGAGCGGGTACCAGATCGCATCGCGAACCGCGGTGGCTCCGCGGCCGCCACCACCGAAGGTGAGCGGCACGACATCGAGGTCGGGTCGCCCGGCGAGCGCACCGGCCAGGCCGTCGACAACTCGCGCTGTCCCGGCCTTCGTCTGCGCACGCGGCGAGACGTCAAGACCGACGCGCATGCGCCTCCAGATACCCGCGGAGCAAGGTGTCGCCCACTCGTCGCCACGTGAACTGTCGCGCGTGCGCGAGCCCCCTCGGCACCAGCTCGTCGCGGCGCCGCATGGCATCCTCGATCCCGGCGGAGATCGCCGCAGGATCCTCTGGATCGACGCGCACCGCCGCGTCGCCACACGCCTCGTCCATCGACGGATCGGCCGAAGCGACGACGGGAACGCCGCACGCCATCGCCTCGACGATCGGCATCCCGAAGCCCTCGAAGAGCGACGGGTAGACGAAGACCGCGGCACCGCGAAACAGCCGCGCGACCTCGTCATCCGAGACATACCCGAGCGCCGAGATCCGTGGATCGGCAAGATCCGGCAGCTCGCCCCAGCCCTCGCCGCCGACCAGCGCCAGGCCAATGTCGCCGCCGAGCAGCCGCCACGCCGCGACGAGTCGCGCCAGGTTCTTCCGCGGCTCGAGCGTCCCGAGACCGAGCACGAACGGCCGGCCGAGATCGATCGCCGGGCCGTCCGGCGTGAGGCCCTCGCGCAAACCGGGCGGCGCAACCAGGACGCGTTCGGCAGGCACGTCGAGCAGCTCGACCACGTCGGCGGCGGTCAGCGTCGAGTTCGCGAACAGCACGTCGCAGGTGCGCGCCGCGTTCGCGTACTTCTCGCTGTGCATCTCGTACGTTCGCGGCGTGACGAGGTCGGGGAAGCGGAGCGGCACAAGGTCGTGGATCGTCGTCGCGCGCACGCCTCCGGCCTGCGGCGGGTACATCCAGTCGGAAAAATGAAGTACGTCGATTGGGCCGAGGAAGCGCTCGATCGGCGGGCGACCGCGGCGGCTCCAGGCCATGCGGAACGCATGCGAGAACGGCAGCACGCGTACCCGGAGCTCGACCGGGATGCCGTCGAGCGCCGCGGGAATCGTGCGCCGGCCGCGCGGGCTCGTCGGCGCGAACGCGACGATCTCGTGCTCGTCGCCGGCCGCCGCCGCGAGCCCGGCAAGCGACCCGCGGATGTAGTTCCCGATCCCCGCGAGCGGATGCGAGAGCGGCGACACATCGAAGGCGATTCTCATTGGCTGGGCTTGAAGTCGAAGCTATTGAAGTGCGCGCCGAGCCGCCGCGGATCCGGGTTCTTGCCACCTGTGATCGCGTTCGGGACGAGAGTCGGGTCGACAGCGAATTCAACGACACACGTTCCGCCCGTCGGGAGAACCGGCACACGCAGCGTCGCGTAACCGTGCCCCGGCACGATCACGGTCCTCCCATGCGAGCTGGCACCAGTCGTTGCCGTCACTTTGTTCGGCCGCAGGAACAGGTTCGGGTCACTGCTCAACATGACGGTGAGCGTGCCGCCGCTGCAACGTCGCCGCAGCCACGTGACGTGCGCGCCCGACCAGCTGTCGCCGGGATACAGACCGGTCACGGTCGTCGTCTGGAAGAGTGGCCCGTTCAAGCGCCAGACGGTGAGGTCGAGCGGCGCATCACGCGCGACCCGAACGCCATCGGGCTGAATCGAGCCGTCGGTCAGCACGTATTGAGCGCGCACCAGCTGGCCTGTCGTAGTGCGCGCGAAGCCGTCGTGGCCGAACCGGAAGCGCGTCTCGGCGAGGTCCGTTCCGGTCGGCTCCAGCACGTACACCCGGCCGACCGACCGATTG
The DNA here is from genome assembly GCA_025358355.1 of Actinomycetes bacterium. Lineage (GTDB taxonomy): Bacteria > Actinomycetota > Thermoleophilia > Gaiellales > Gaiellaceae > Gaiella. Next base: position 5,426 of record JANYJX010000090.1, read on the forward strand.
AAGAACTCGTTCTCGTAGACCGTGGCGATGTCTTGCTTGCCGCCGCTCCACACCGCCGCGGCCCGGGCACCCCGCGGCACCGCCCTGTCGATCCAGTCGCGATTCACGCCGCGGATGCCTTGGAAGACGGCGCCGGTCGCCGAGCGCTCGAAGCCGTGCGGCCCGTGGAAGATCGGCACGAACGTCGCCACGAACCAGGCCGCAACGACCAGCGGCAACGCCAGAGCCGCCCGCCGCGGCACGATCACGACAAGCAGACCCAGAGCGACGCAGACGAGCCCGACAGTGAGGTACACCGATCCAGCGACGAGGTGCCGATAGGCCGACCAGACGAGCACGAGCGCCGATGAATCGGATCGCACCGGGTCGCCGACGAACCGGTGGAACGGGATCGTCAACGGCAGCAGCGCGGCAAGCGTGACCGCACCGATCCGCCACGGCAGGGTCCGCGGTGCGGCCTTCTCGGCCCACGCGAGCAACGCAATCAGCAGCAGCGGTGCGAGGTAGAACAGGTTCCGCTCCTCGATCCGGTTGTTCGCGAACTGCGTGTTGAACGCCGCGACCACGAGCGAGAACGAAACGGCGAGCGGGATTCCCGCGGCGATGAACGCCTGCACCGGGCGCGACTCGCTGCGAACGCGAGCGACGAGCAGAATTGCCGCGGCAAACGGGATCACGCCGAGGTACAGGTCGAGGTCGGCGGCTCCCCAAAGCGCGAAGTCGGCGATGCTGCGCACGCTGTAGTGGCGGCTGCCGACGACCGAGTACGCGCCCAGCAAGTCTCGCAGCGAGTGGCCGCGCGCGATCTCGGCGCCGAGCGCGATCGCCCCGCCGCCGACCACGATCGCGTAGAGCGGGACGAATGGCCGCAACGTCGCCCGAACGCCCTTCCGCTCGAAGAACGCAAGCAGCAGCGGCGCGACGAGCAGTGCCGGCACGATGGCGACCGCCTGAGCGCGCGTCGCAAACGCGACTCCGACGAGAGCGAGGAGCCATAGCTGGCGCCCGAACGTCGGCCGCTCGAGCATCTGAACGAGCGCGAGCACGACGACGAGAAACAGCGGGTAGAAGACGTTCTCGGTCATCACCGTGCCGGTGTAGCCAAGCGACGGGATCGCCACAGCGAGCGCGGCGGCGAACACAGCGAGCCGCGGCGAGACCAGGCGCCGCGCCAGCAGATAGGCGGGAATCGCCGCAAGTGACATCACGATGCTGTTGATTACCTTCACCGCCGCGTAGGCCTGCGGCAGGTTGTGAAACAGCCGATAGGCCGGGCTGATCAGCACCGGGTAGACGACGCCATAGCCACCAGTCGGCGCGCCGCGCACGAGGAAGTGCCCGCTCGCAGCGAAGCTCTTCGCGAGCTCGGAGTACGTCAGCTCGTCGGTGAAGATGAACGGGCCAGGGATCTTGCGCGAGAGGACGATGCGGAAGACCGCCGAGGCGACGACGATCGCGGCGACCCAGACCCTTGGCGACGTCCCGCGGCTAGGTTCAGCGACCAAGCTCGACCTCGGCGAGGCGGCGGGCGATCTCGCCGGCGTTCGCCGCGCCGGGCTCGATACCGACCTCCGCCGCTGCCGCGGCAATCTCGCCGAGAACGGCATCGGACACGGCCGAGCCGCCAGCCGATTCCTCGAGCGCCGCCGCGTAGAGATCGGCGACGCGCTCGACGCTGTGGCCGCTCGCGGCCAACGCGAGCGCGGCCGCTCCCATCGCCGCGCGCACATCGACCCGCGTCGCAAGAAGCTCGAGCGCCGCGGTCAACGTGTCCGCCTCGCGCGTGTCGACCGCGACCTTCAGCGCGACATCGTCGGGCAGCTCCGAGAACCAGCCGACATCGCTGACGACGAGCGGCTTGCCGAGCGCGAGCGCGCGAATCGCCGTGCCGGACGTCTCGCCCATCGTCGGCGCGCGCAGCGAGACGATCGCGTCGCACGCCGCCATCAGGCTCCACAGCCGCGCCTCGTCGACGTAACCCTCGCGGATCAGGCCGTCTGAATCGAGCCCGAGCCTCTGCAGCCGGCGATCGAGATCGAACCCCGGCGAGGTCGCGCCGACGAGCAGGAGCCGCGCACCCGGATGGGCAGTGCGCACACGCGCAAATGCCTCGAGCAGCTGCGGCACACGCTTCGTCGCATTGAGGTTCCCGAACGCGCCAAAGAGCGGTGCGCCACTGACATCCTCGGGAACGACGCTCGGCGCAACCCAGGCCGGGTGCGGGATCTGCCAGATCGGCCCCCCGTAGCCAGCGGCCCGCGCGCGCCCGGCGACATAGTGCGAGTGCACGATCAGCCCGGTCGCGAGGTCGAGCACCTCGCCCGCGAGGTGGAAATCCTCCGGCCGGTTCTCCCACAGCGGCGGAATCCGTTTGTCGAGCACCGCGTGCCCGAGCAGCCGCCCGACAACGCCGCCCTCGCGCTCCATCGCGGCGAGGTAGCTGTGGCCATCCCGCCGCCCGATCGTCAAACCCGCCACGAGATGATGGAGGACGAAGTCGTGGAGCACGACGACGCCCGGCGTCCGCCGCAGCGCCTCGACGATCCAGCCGTGGGCGTCCGGGTTATTGCCTACCTGGTAGAGGCAGATGTCTGTCCCCCGAGGCGGCTTCTTCTTCCGGCGGCGAACGACCGCGACATCGACCCGCCGCTCGAGTTCCGGCAGTAGCAGCGCGCTGTAGTCGGCGATCCCCGACCGCTCAGGCGGCATCGGCGAGAAGTACGCGACCTTCACGAGAGGAGCCTCGCGATCGCGCGATCCCAGGTCACCTCTGCGGCGAGCGCTTTGCCCGAGCGGCCGAACTCGGCGGCTTCGCTCGGGTGATCGCGGAGCCACGCGGCGGCCTGCGCGATCGCGGCAGCCTCTGGCGCGACGACCAGCCCGGTCTGGCGGTCGTGGACGACAGCAAGCGGCCCGCCGGCGTCGGTCGTCGTGATCACGGGTTTCTCGGAGAGGAACGACTCGTACGGCCCCATCCCGAAGTCCTCGTCGATGGGGGCGTAGTAGACGGTGAGGCAGCGCGCGTAGAGGTCGGCGAGCTCGTCGGCCGAGACACGGCCACGGAACTCGACGCGCCCGTTCAGGCCGCGGTCGTCCGAAATCTGCCGCAGCCGCTCACCATCAGGCCCGTCGCTGACGACAACCGCACGCAGGCTCGAATCGAGCGCGACAGCCTCCAACAACAGGTCGATGCGCTTCGCTCGGTCGAGACGACTGGCAGAAAGAACGAAGTCGCCGTAACTATCACACCGATATGCAAGCGACTGCGGCGGATGCGAGACGACCTCGGCGACGAGCCCGGTCGAGCGCTCCAGCCGCTCGGCGACATTCGCGGAAATCGCGAACAGGCGCGACGCCTCGCCAAGCGCGACACGATCCAGCTCCTGCACCTTCCGCCGCACCGCCCGGTCCTCTGGTGACTCACTGAACTGGCCAAGGTCGGTGCGGTCGAGCTCGTACGCCTGCCGGAACTGGTGGATCAGCCAGACGCGCTTCTCAGGGTGGCGCACGACGTAGGACGGGAACTTCGTCGCGATCACAAGGTCGATCTTCTGCCCGTCCGCCTCGTCGAGATCGAGCATCCGCCAGAGGAAGGCCTGCGTCAGCACGCGCGCGCCGGGGTACCACTTGAACGGGACCGAGACGATGTCCGCCTCGTGCCCGCGGGCGCGCAACTCGCCGACGAGGGTGTCGGTCATGATCTCCGCGCCCCCGCGGGCTAACGGCACCTGGGGCCTGCAGACCGCGATTCTCACGATCCGCCGCGCAGCTCGCGCAACTCGGCCTCGAGCTTGTCGACCTGCGCCTGCAGATCGTCCACAAGCCGCAGCGCGACCGCGTTGAACGAGCGCTGGTCGTAAGCCACCGGCTCGACGTACCAGCGCATCAGCTTCCGCAGCACAGCCTTGACCGGGGTGCCGATGCCGCCGCGCACACCCGGGCGCAGCCTGAGCGAGCGATCCGCCGAAACCGGCCACAGGCGCTCGGCCTCGTCGCGCAGCGCGCGCCGGTCGGAGAAGCCGCCGGCGACCGCGCCCGGATCGGCGCCGGAGCGGCGCACTTCCTCGCGCAGCGCAGCGAACAACGCACCGACATCAACCGGGGCGCCTCCGCTTTCAGCGTCGCTCTCGGCGATGTCATCCGCCATCGAGCCAGTGTAGCCCGGGGTTCCGCGGGTATCGGCTCGCGTGCGCGGTCTGGGGCGCGGTCTGAGGCGCCCTCTACACTTGCCGATCGCATGACCGGCGCCGAGACGAGAGCTGAGATCCGCGCCGAGATCGACGCGCTGATCGTCCGTCATTTCGAGCACCTCCCGACGCTGCCAGCTGATCAGTGCCCACTCTCGGTGCCGCTCTATGGCGCGGAAGAGGTCAGCGGAGCCCTGCGCGCGCTGCTCGAACAGCAGGTGACGATGGGCAGCCAGGTGCGCGAGTTCGAGCGCGCGTTCGCTGACTTCATCGGCTCGAAGCACGCGATCATGGTCAACAGCGGCTCGTCCGCGAACCTGCTCGCGATCTCGGTGCTGGCCGAGCGCTCGGTCGAGCGCGGGCTCCGGCCAGGCGACGAGGTTGTCGTCCCTGCGGTGACCTGGGCGACGACGGTCGCGCCGATCCTGCAGCTTGGTCTCGTGCCGGTGCTCGTCGACATCGACGCGGACACGCTGAACATGCGCGCCGATGGCTTACGCGAGGCCATCTCCGCACGAACGCGCGCGGTGATGCCCGTGCACCTGCTCGGGAACCCCGTCGACATGGCGCCGCTGATGGAGATCGCGCGCGAGCACGACCTCTGGGTGATCGAGGACACGTGCGAGTCGCTCGGCAGCGAGATCGCCGGGCAGAAGGTCGGCTCGTTCGGCGATTTCGGCACGTTCAGCTTCTATTTCTCGCACCACATCACGACGATCGAGGGCGGGATGCTGGTCACGAACGACGATCTTCTCCACGATCTCGCTCGCTCGCTGCGCGCGCACGGCTGGTCGCGTGACATGTCGAACAGGGTGGAGCTGGAACACGAGAACCCGTCAATCGACCCGCACTTCCTGTTCGTCAACCTCGGCTACAACCTCCGGCCGATGGAGTCGCAGGCCGCGTTCGGCCTCGTACAGCTGCGCCGGCTCGAAGAGTTCAACGAGTCGCGCCGCGAGAACGCGCGCTACCTCGCCGACGCGCTCGGCGACCTGAGCCAGCACGGGGTGCGGCTCGTGACCGAGCAGGAGGGCGGCCGCTCGACGTGGTTCGGCTTCTCGGTGCTGCTCAACGACGCGGGACGGCGCCGCGCGCTGTGCGACCACCTCGAAGCGCGCAACATCGCGACCCGGCCGATCGTCGCCGGCAACCTCGTGCTGCAGCCGGCGTTCCGCGACAACCCGCATCGTGTCGTCGGCACGCTCGAGAACGCAACCTCGATCGGCGAGCGCGGCCTGTTCATCGGCAACCACCCGAGCCTGACCCCGGCGCATCTCGACCACATCGTCCTGGCGTTCCGGGACTTCTTCGCGAGCTAGCCGGGTGCCCGGCGTTAGCGGCAGCCCCGGGTCGCCGGTGATCTGGCTGCACAGCCATTTCCTGTTGCCGACCGGCGGCACGAAGTACATCTACGAGGTCGTTCGCCGCCTCGCCAAGCGGCGGCCGGTGGAGGTCGTTGTGGAGCGCGCGTCTGACCTCTGGCGGGAGCGCTACGCGAGCGCCGGGATCCCGTTGCACGAGATTGCGACCGCGACGTCCACCTCGAAGGCGTACTGGCTGAGCTTCCCGCGCTACCTCCGCTCGGACCGGCGCGCGATCGAGAGCCTCGTGGATCGAGTCGGCCCGAGCGCGCTCGTCTCGAGCTTCTTCCCGATGAACTGCCTGGCGGGGCAAATCGCCTGGCCACGCGGTCTACGTCACGTTCATCTTTGCTTCGAGCCGTTCCCGTTCTTCCACGACCGCGAGGTGACGGCGCTGTATCCGGCGACGAGCCGTGCGCTGATGCGCGGGCTCGGGCTCCTCTACGGTCGGCTCGACCGCAAGGGCGTCGCCGACGCCGACGCGCTGCTCACGCTGAACAAGGTGATGGCCGCCTCAATCGAGCAGGTCTACGGGCGCGCCGACGCGGTCCCGATCTACGCCGGCGTCGACCTCGACTTCTTCCGGCCCTACAGCGACGACGAGCTTGCCGACCTCCGCACACGGCACGGGAGCGGGCCGTTCACGATCCACTCGACCGACTTTTCGCCGATCAAGCGTACGGATCTCGCGTTAGAAGCGTTCGCGGCGGCTGGCGTCGAGAATGCGCGGCTGCTGATCACGAGCACGATCGATGACGCCGGCGGCCTCACCGCGATGCGTGCCCACGCCGAGCAGCTCGGCATCGGAGATCGCGTCGACTACCTCGGTTTCGTCTCGTACAAAGACTTGCCGCGCTACTACGCGCTCGCGGATGTCCTCCTCCAGACCGGCACGTCACTGAACTCCGGTGCGACATCGATGTCGCTGCCGGTGAAGGAGGCGCTCGCCTGCGGCACCGCCGTGATCCGCTCGCACGCGACGGACGAGGACGTCGAGGATGGCATCAGCGGCTATCTCGTCGACCCGGCCGACACGCGCGCGACCGGCGCTCGACTCGCGGAGCTGCTGCGCGATCCGCCGCGCGCCGCCGCGTTCGGCCGCGCCGGCCACACGCGCGTGGCCGCGCTGTACCGCTGGGACAAGGTCGTCGACGCGGTGTCGGCGGCGATCGACGCATGAGTCGGCGCGCGTTCGTCACCGGCGTCTCCGGCTTCGCGGGACGCGAGCTTGCAGCGCAGCTCGTAGGCGCCGGCTGGCAGGTCGAGGGAACGGTGAACTCGCGCACGTCCGGCGTCGCTGGTGTCGTCGAGCACCGGGTGCGCATCGACGACCACGGCGCGCTCGCCGCGCTGATCGGCCCGTTCGCACCTGATGTCGTCTTCCACCTCGCGGCGATCGTCGACACAGTCACGACGCCGGATGTCGACGAGCTGCATCGCGTCAACACGCTCGGCACGGTTGCGGTCGTCGAGGCGCTGCGCGCGGCCGCGCCCAGCGCGCGACTCCTCTTCACGAGCAGCAGCTTCGCCTACGGCCGCACGGCTCCCGACGCGCAGCCCGTGCAGGAGAGCCACCCGCTCAAGCCGGTCACGCCGTATGGCGTCAGCAAAGCCGAGAGCGAGGCGATCGTCGCGCGCTTCCGCGACGAAACGGGCGCCGACACCGTTGTGACGCGCGCGTTCCAGCACTCGGGCTCGGGCCACACGGGCGAGTACGCGCTGGCCGACTGGGCGCGGCAGCTCGTCGCCATCGAGCGCGCTGGCGACCCTGGAACGATCGCGACCGGCAACCTCGAGGTGGCCCGCGACTACCTCGATGTCCGCGATGTCGCCTCCGCGTACATCGCCGTCGCCGAGCGCGGCCGGGCCGGCGAAACCTACAACGTCTGCAGCGGCGAGCCCGTCACGATGCGCGAACTGCTCACCGGCCTAATCGACGCGTTCGGCCTCGACGTGCGAATCGAGACCGACCCGGCCAGAGTTCGCGCGATCGACCAGCCGGTCTTCGTCGGCGATCCCGACAATATCCACGCGGACACACAGTGGGCTCCCCGTTACTCCCGCGCCGAAATGCTCGCGGCTCTCGCAGCGAGCGCACGCGCGTCTAGCTGAGCGTGGTTAGGTAGCGCCACGCGGCGCGCAGACCCGGCGGGCGCACGACAGCCACCAGTGCAAGATAGGCGAGCACGCCTACCACGGCGGCCCCGACAGGCGGCAGCAGCAGCCACGCCGGCACGAACGCGACGGCCGCGAGCATCGACGTCGTTCCGGCGGCGACCCCGAGGCCGCGCATAGTCACAGCTGCCGCATGGAGAGTCGCAAGCAAGCCGAGCAGGATGATCGTCGTCGTCGCGGCGAGCGCAAGAGCGAGGCCTTCGAGCCCCCAGATCGCCCGGCCCGCAAAAGCAAGCGGAACGTGGACCGCAAGCACGGCGACAGCGAGACGCGGCAGGCGTCTGCCGGCGCTGGTCACGAATACGAGCGGAAAGGCCACCGAGACGCCCGCCGTGACCACGGCCCAGATGGACATCACCATCACGAGCCGGCCAAGCTCAGAGCCGACAGATGCGCCGTAGGACGAGCCGAGGAGCACGCGGACGATCCGCCCACCGGCGATGCCGAACACCCCCGCAGCGGCACCGATCAGCATGACGGCGATCCACGACGAGGCAACGATGTGACGCGCGGCACCGGCCGGATCGAGCCCCGCCCGCGTGAGCGGCACCGACGTGACCAACCCAAGTGATGAGGCGGTCACGGCAACGATCGCCGAGGTCAGCAGGTACGCGTAACCGAAACTCGTCGTGGCGCCGACCCCGACGCGCGACGCGAGCGGCAAACAGATGAGGTACACGCCCTGGATCGCGAAAGGCAGCGCGAGGCTTCTCGCAATCTCGCGGACCCGAGCGACGAACGTCAGCCCGCTCGGTGCGAGCGACCGCAAGGGCATCGCTTCACGGCGTGCGCGCAGCGCGAGCGCGACCGTCGGCACCGCGACCGCTATCGCGCCGTTGAGGGCCATGCCGTAGGGGACGGCGGCGATCCCGTCGACGTGAACGCGCGCGAAGATGTAGACGAGCCCGGCGATGCTGCCGATGGCGTAGCTGGCCGATGCGACGACGTAGTCGTCGAGCGCTGCAAGTGCACTGGCGGCAAGCCCCGAGTACAGCTGGAGGACCGCGGCGAGAATCATCCACGGGAGCGTGTCGGCCGCCACCCGCCGCGCGTCGATCGGCCCGTTCCCGGTCAGGAGGTTCGAGAGCGGCTGCGCACCAAAGACCGCGAGCAGCAGCAGCGGGACGGCGATGACCGCGAGCGTGGTCGAGTACCCCGCCACCTCCGAGCCGAGGCGCCCATCGTCCCGCGCCCGGGCTAGCGGCGGGAGAACGGCAAGCCGGATCGCGGTCGCCGCGAGAACGACGACGATGAACACGCCGTACGCCGCGAAGAACCCGTCCGTCTCGGCGGTGCGCCCGAAATCCCGCGCGATGATCACACCGACGACCGCCGCGAGGCCGGTCTGCACGGCCAGCGCGACGGCCGTCACCGCGCCGCTGCCGAGCGAACCGAGTCCGGGCGAGACGGTACGCTTGACCACGATCCGAGGATCGTACGCACCATGACCGACACCACCTGGACCGATACCTCCCTCGACGAGCTCCGGCAGGAGTTCGGCGACCTCTACGAGGGTCGCACCTGCCTCGTCACGGGCGCCGACGGGTTCATGGGCTCCCATCTCACGGATGCGCTCGTCGAGCTCGGCGCCGATGTCCATGCTTTCGTCCGCGCAACCTCGAGCGGTGCACTCAACAACATCGGGCACCTGCGCAATCAGCTCAAGGTGCATTTCGCCGATCTCACCGACAAGACCTCGATCGACTACCTGGTCCGCGAGTTGAAAGACACCGCGCGCGACAAGCCGTACGTCTTCCACCTCGGCGCCCAGGCGCACGTCGGCGAGTCTTGGCACCGGCCGTACGAGACGGTGATGGCGAACACGATCGGCACGCTGAACCTGCTGCAGTCGATCGTCGACTGGGGTCTCGAGCTCGAGAAGTTCGACACAGCGGGCACATCGGAGGAGTACGGCAACGTGCGCGAGTCGGTCGCCGACCAGCACGACTTCGACGCCGACGGCGGCCTGATCCTGCACGAGCGCTCGCCGATCAACCCGAAGTCGATTTACGCAACGGCAAAGGTCGCAGCGGACTTCCTGACGATGAACTACCACGACGCCTACGGCGTTCCCGGTGTCGTCACCCGGATGTTCAACAACTACGGGCCGCGCCAGAACCCGCGCTACGTGACGGGAACGATCATCACGCAAGCGCTGACCCGCCAAGAGATCGAGCTCGGCCAGCTCGACCCCCTGCGCGACTTCTGCTTCTGCACCGACGGCGTCCGCGGCCATCTGATGGTGGCGGCCAAGGGCACTCCCGGCGACGTCTACGTCTACGGCCAGGGCGAGAACATCTCGATGGCCGACTGGGTTGCGCTGATCATCCGGGTCGGCGAGGAGAACGGCTTCTGGCCTGCCGGCCGCGAGGTCGTGACGACACAAGCACGCTTCCGCCCAGGTGCGAGTGAAGTGATGGCGCTCCGAGTCGGGCACGAGAAGCTGACGCGCGAGACCGGCTGGATGCCGAAAGTCTCGTGGGAGGAAGGCGTGCTGCAGACGATCCGCTGGTACGCAGAGCACAAGGAAAGCTGGCTCGGACGCGTGGATTGGCTGCCTACAGGTCGGCCGGCCGTCCTCGACAAATGAGCCGCGTGCTCGTCACCGGCGGGGCGGGCTTTCTCGGCTCCCACCTCGTCGAGCGGCTGGAAGCGGCGGGACACGATGTCGTCGTCCCGCGCAGCGCCGACCACGACTTGCGCCGCGAAGACGACGTCGTGCAGCTCTTCGCCGAGACGAAGCCGGAGCTCGTCTTCCACCTCGCCGCGCTCGCCGGCGGGATCGGCGCGAACCGGGCCGAGCCGGGACGCTTCTGGTACGAGAATCTGCTGATGGGCGCGTACGTGCTCGAGCAGAGCCGCCTCGCTGGGGTCGCGAAGCTCGTCACGCTCGGCACGATCTGCGAGTACCCGAAGTTCACGCCTGTCCCGTTCCGCGAGGAAGACCTCTGGAACGGCTACCCCGAGGAAACGAACGCGCCGTACGGGATCGCGAAGAAGACGCACCTCGTCGGCGGCCAGGCGTATCGCGACCAGTACGGGATGGACGTGATCCACCTGCTGCCGGTGAACCTCTACGGCCCGCGCGACAACTTCAACCTCCAGACGTCGCATGTGATTCCCGCGCTGATCCGGAAGATGCACGAGAGCCCCGAGCGGATCGAGCTGTGGGGCGACGGCTCGCCGACACGCGAGTTCCTCTACGTCGACGACTGCGCTGAGGGGATCGCGCTCGCCGCCGAGCACTACGACGGGGCCGACCCCGTCAACCTCGGCTCCGGGAGCGAGATCTCGATTCGCGACCTCGTCGAACTCGTCGCCGACGTCTCTGGCTTCGATGGCGAGATCGGCTGGGACTCCTCGATGCCAAACGGCCAGCCGCGGCGCCTACTCGACGTCTCGAAGGCCGAGGCGCTGTTCGGCTTCCGCGCCCGCGTTGGCTTGCGCGATGGGCTCGAGCGCACGGTCGCCTGGTTCCGCGCGCACGTCGCGACGCAGACCCCGGCCTGAGATGGCGGCATTGAGGACGCGAGCGGTACGGCTCGCAAGGTGGCTGGGCTCAGAGCCGCGAGGCATCGGCCGCTTCCGCGGCGAGACCGTCTTCCTCGCCGCAGCCGTCGGCGCGCAGTGGATCGCGGTCGGCCTGCTCGCGATGGCCGCGACACACAACGGCTGGCTCTACTACCAGGGCGGCGACCAAACCTTCTTCTACACGATCTCCTGGGTCCTCTCGCACGGCCATCTGCCCGAGACGGGAATCGGCTACTCGTGGTCGTTCGTCGAGGCGCCGATCACGGCGGTCGCCGGGCCGAGCTTCCTCGTCGGCCTGCCGGCGATCGTCCTGGTGCAAGTCGTGCTGCTACTGCCGCTGGCGGTCGTCGCGCTCTACGGCGTCACCAAGAGACTGCTCGGCGCAGGTGTCGCCCGGCTCGCCGTGGCCGCGTGGATCGCCGTCCCGTTCTCGGTAATCCCGCTGTTCGTGCAGCGCTACCACGGCCGCTGGGTCGACCAGACGCTGCCGCAGGTGCTCGGCCTGACGGGAATGGGCGACTACGCGTCGATGGTGCTGCTGCTCTGCGCGGCGTATCTCCTGTTCCGCCACCTCGACGACGGCGGCTGGGAGACCGCGGTGCTCGCCGGGCTCGTCGTCGGCTTTGTGCTCGGGTTAAAGCCGTCGAACGCGCTTTTCCTGGCTGCGCCGCTCGTGGGCCTGCTGATCGGGAAGCGCTACCGCGGCGCTGTCGCGTTCGGGCTCGCGCTGCTGCCGACAGTTGTGACGCTGATCCTCTGGAAGCAGCGCGGCCTTGGCCAGTTGCCGCTGTTCTCGTCGGCCGCCGGGGTGACGCTCGCCGCGGGCGCACGCGCCGCGACCGATCAGGTCGCCGCGATCAACACGCAGCGGTACCTGAAGTTCGACTGGGCGCATCTGCAGAACAACATCGACGGGATCCGGGAGTACTTCTGGAGCAACCGGCTCGTGGAGTGGATCCCGCTCGCGGGCACGCTCGGGGCGCTGCGCGTGTCGCGCGCGAAGGGCGCCATGCTCGTTGTCTGGCTCGGGCTGTTCTTCTTCATCAAAGGGAGCTCGCCGCTCGCCTCGGTGGACACCGCGTCGTTCTGG
>JANYJX010000105.1 GCA_025358355.1 Actinomycetes bacterium
ACGCCGGAGAGGATCGCGATCAGATCTCCATCGAGCCCGAACGCCTCACCGACCCGACGCAGCTGCGCCCGGGCGAGGTCGAGCGGGTTCTCGCGGAGGTGAGAAGGTGTCTCGGTCGCGCTCATCGTCCTGCTCGCACCGTGCTCACGGTCGTCACGGGCGCCGAGTATACGCATGCCACCGCTGGCTACCGGATGCGAAACGGCACGTCGACCGAGCCCGGCGGGCCACCGCCGACAGGCGTCGCGACAACCCGCACCTGATACGAGCCCGGGCGGAGCAGGCGACCTTTGGCGTCCCTCCCCGTGATCCCGAAGCGGTAGCGACCGGGGAGAACGTCGCGCAGCGTGACGAGCGTCCCAAGCGGGCGCCCGTCGACGCGAAGCAGCTCGATGTCGAGCGTCGTCAGAGGCAGCAGCTGTGGCTGCTCGATCGTCCCGTCAACGCGGCCGGCGCTGACATCGAGGATCGCCGGGTTCACATCCGATGGCACGAAGGTCGTCTGCGAGAGGCGCACACGCGCGAGCAGCGGCCTCCTCAGCACCGGAACCGCGATTGCCCACGGCACGCGGAACGCACGCGAGAACTGCGGTATCACGCGGATCGCGCCGGTCAGCACACCCGGGATCGCCGGCAGCGTCGGCACGGTTGCGAGAACGCCGACGACCGCATCCGTGCCCGGCGCGAGAACGACATGCGTCTCGGTAAGAGTCAGCTCGGCGCCTGAGCCCGCCGCGGCCGGGTCAAGTGTGATGTCGAGCCAGCGCCGCGAGACGTTCCGTAGCGTGAGCACGGCCCCGAGTTGCGCTCCCTCTCCGAACGCGGAGCCGAGCGCGAGCGTCGAGGAATCTGCGACGAGCTCGGTCGAGACGGCTGTCGCGACGTCGACGATTCCCGGTGCCCCGCGATCGACACCCGGCGCGCGATCACTACCTTGTACGAGCGCGGCCTTCAGCGCGGCGGCATCGAGGTCGGGACGCGCCTGCGCCAACAACGCCGCAGCACCGGCAGCAATCGCCGCCGAAGCGCTCGATCCGCTCACCGTCGCGTAGCGCGGCGAGCCGTCTTCTCGCAGGCCCGGGTCGGAGGTCTCGAGATCGACTCCCGACGCGAGCAGCTCTGGCTTCGGCCGACCGTCGAACGCGAGGCCGCTCGATGTGAACGGAGCCGCCGTGCCGTACCCGGAGTTCGGCCGGAACGACGCAGCCCCGACCGAGAGCGCCACCGGCCGACCCGCCGCCAGCAGCTCGCGCGCCCGCGCCGCCGCATCCGACGGGACACCGACGACCGGCACGGCGACCGACTGCTCGATGCCGAGCGCTCCTGGCGGGACGGCGCCGTCGATCAGCACGGCGGCAGCTCCGGCAGCGACGACACGCTGCACCCCGATGCGGCTCGTCATACCGGGCGGCAGAAGCACGGCCTTGCCGGCGACGGCCGAGAAGCCGTGGCGATCGAAGTAGCTCAGCCGACCTGGATAGCCGGAGATCACGTCGACCGTCTGCGTCCCGCTCGGCGGCGTCGTTCCCCCGAGCTGTTGCTCGCCGGTGAGCAGCACTTCCAGCCCGCTGCCGAGAAACACGTGCGCCGCTGGGCTGCGCAGGCGCCGATCGACCGAGCCAACGGTGAGAGCCGCGGGAGCGCCGCCCGGCCCGCTGATCGTGCCGAAAGTCGGGCCCGCCGCCCCGTCATTCCCGGCCGGTGCGACAACAAGCGTGTCGAGAATGCTCGCCCCGGCGCAAGCCAGCGCAAGCGGGCCGTCGGCAAACGCTGCGTCCGGCTCGACGACACCGACAAGCGCGATCCGCGCTGCGTCGTGCGCGTCGCCATTCCGGTCTGGATCGACCGACGCTTCGATGCCGGCGAGGAGTTGATCGCTGCGCCCGTAGATCGCCACGCCGCCGGTCGCGTCCGGCTGCCAGCCGGCGACGCGGATCGGCAGGATCGAAGCGGCGGGAGCGACGCCGTGCAGGCCGTTTGGCCCATCGGCTCCCGCAACGAGCCCGGCCAGCTCGGTTGCGTGCGCCTCGAACTGGTCTGGCGCAAGCGGATTCGCAGCCGCGACAGCGCCGGCCGTCGGGTCGAGGATGTCGATGCCGGGGAGCAACCTGGGTTGGATGAACGGGTGCGATACGTCGATGCCGGTGTCGAGGAGCGCGACTACGACTCCGCGCCCGTCGAAGCCAGGGAGCGACGCGCCGGTCTCGGTCTCGGCCTGGGTCGCGAGCGCCACCGCATCCGACTGCGATACCGTGGCCGGGTACGCGGCGTGGACGGCGAACACGCCGGCGACATCCCTGTCGCGCGCGAGCACCCCCATCGAGCGGGCATCGAGCGACGCCGAGAAGCCGTTCAGCACGCGCACGTAGCTCTCCTCCGGCGTGATCGGGGCGCCTTCGAGCGCAAGCCGCTTCAGCACCGCGCGCTGGGCCGCTTCGGCCTCGCGTGTCCAGAGACGCTCGTCGGTTTCCGAGCTGGGGCCCCGGGCGGGCGCCGAGCAGTCCCTGCCAGCCCGCAGCGCCGCCGGACGATGCGGCCGGCGGGCTCCCGCCTGAACCGGCGCCCGCGAATACGAGGGCGAGCACGAGCGCCGGCGCGCCGACAACAGCGAACAGCTCAGCGACGCGACGCATACACGTCCAGATCGAGGTAGCGCGGATACGGCAACGGCTCGACGAAGCGCGCCGCGGACGCGATCATCGCGGCGTTGTCGGTGCAGTAGGCGAGCGGTGCGAACACGGCATCCGGCAGCGACTCCCGCAAGCCCGAGTTGGCGGCGACGCCACCCACCACCGCGACCCGATCCAGGCCGGTCTTGCGCGCTGCGTCGGCAACCCGACGGCTGAGAGCCGTGACGATCGCGTGCTGGTACGAGGCGGCGAGATCGGCGCGGCGCGCATCTAGTTCCGCCTCCTCAAGCCGCTTGACGGCGTACAGCAGCGCGGTCTTCAGCCCCGAAAACGAGAAGTCGAGCCCCGCCAGCTTGGCGACGGGAAACGCGAACGCCGTGGGGTCGCCCTCCTGCGCGAGTCGATCGATCGACGCCCCGCCCGGATAGCCAAGACCGAGCAGCCGCGCGCCTTTGTCGAACGCCTCGCCGGCGGCATCGTCGAGCGTCGTCCCGAGCAACTCGCTCGAGCCCCGCCCGCGCACAGCACGCAGCTGCGTGTGTCCGCCGCTCGCGAGCAGGCAGACGAACGGCGGCTCGATCGGAGTCGCATCGAGATACAGCGAGGCGATGTGCCCGTCCAGATGGTCGACGGGCACGAGTGGCAGCTTGCGCGACCACGCGAGCGCCTTCGCAGCCGAGACACCAACGAGCAGCGCGCCAACGAGCCCTGGCCCCTGCGTTACGGCGATGGCATCGACATCCTCGAGCGACGCGCCAGCGGCGGCAAGCGCCTCGCGCGCGACCGGCCCGACTAGCTCGAGGTGCCGGCGCGACGCGATCTCGGGCACGACTCCGCCGTAGCGCGCGTGCAGCTCGGCCTGCGACGCGATCACCGACGCACGAACCTCGCCGCTGTCGGTCACAAGCGCCGCGGCGGTCTCGTCACACGATGTCTCGATGCCCAGAATCACGGGAACTCATCCCCGGCCGGACCCTTCCACATGATCAACGCGTCCTCGCGATTGTCGGTGTAGTAGCCAGGGCGAACACCTTTCGCGGCGAACCCGAGGCGCTCGTAGAGCCGGATCGCCTCGGCGTTCGAGACCCGCACCTCGAGCGTGTAGCCACGGTTCCCGTCCTCGGCGGTCTGCTCGAACAGCTGTTGCATGAGCGTTGTCGCAAGCCCGACACGACGATTCTCCGGTGCGACGGCGAGGTTCATCACGTGCCAAGCATCCACGTAGCGGGAGACGACGAGGAAGCCGGTGAGCTCGGCGTCGCTATCAAACGCACCGATGCAGAGCGACCCCGGCTTCGCGAGCTCGCCCGTGAACATCGACCGCGACCACGGCGCCGGGTACGAGGCGCGCTCGATCCGCTCGATCGCATCGAGGTCGGCGACGCCGAGCAGCCGCAGCTTGGAGGTCACGCTTTCATCTGCTCTGCGTCGGGCGCGCGCACGTACAGCGGCTGGATCTCGTCAGCCGGGCCGAACTCGCGCGCGAGAAGCGCGTGGAATCGCGCGCGGACGCGGTGGCGCTCGTCCTCGTCGGGCGGGACAACGAGGCCCGAGGCCTCGAGTAGGTCGCGGTAGAGGAGCGCGCCGTCTCCGACACAGGTCGTTCCCGGCTCGAACGGAAGCGCGTCGGGCTTCATCGCAAACGGCCCCGCGACAAAGACCTCGCCGCGTCGTGCGTCGATTACGGGAGCAGCCCTGTCCGCGCCGGCCGCGAGCGCTGCGAGCGTCGAGACACCGGCGGCGGGTAGGTCGCGGGCGAGTGCGAGCCCACGCGCGACCGCGAGGCCGATTCGTGTCCCGGTGAAGCTGCCGGGGCCGATTCCCACGGCCAGCCGGTCGAGATCGGACGGGTGCGCGCCCGCCTGTCGCAACAGCGCATCGATGTCTTCGAGCAGGGTCACGGCGCGCGAGAACCGCTCGCCGAGTACCTCGCCGTCATCGACGAGCGCACTCGCCGCGACCGCTGTTGCCGTGTCGAACGCGAGGGTGAGCACTCAGAGTTCTTGTAGCAGCGTGGCATCAGTCGCGTCGAGCGTGATCCGTCGCCGCTGCTCGTCGACGTGCTCGAGCGCCACCGTGACGCGCGCCAGAGGCAACACACCGCTCCCCGCCTCGGGCCATTCGACGAAGACGATCGCATCGTCAAAGTACGACTCGAGATCACCCCACTCCGCCGCCGAAACTCCGGCGAAGCGATAGAGGTCGAGGTGGCTCACGTCGACACGGCCCTGGTAGCGATGGCCGATCGTGAAGGTCGGGCTCGTCACCGGCTCGCTGATCCCGAGCGCGCGGCACGCACCACGCACAAACGTCGTCTTCCCGGCGCCAAGCTCGCCGCGCACCTCGACGACATCGCCAACCGCAAGCCGGGTGGCCAGTCGAGCGGCCAACTCCTCGGTCTCGGCCGAGGACGCCGACACGAGCTCAACCATCAGCCAGCAGCAGGGTCAGAAGAGCCCGAGCTGAACTGGCTCCAGCTCAGTAACTGCGGCGAGGACCGGAGCCTGTTCGGCAGCGACCGGCGGGGCCACCGGCGTCAGCGCGTCGGCACGGCCGATCAGCGCCGGGATACGGGCGAAGTCCTCGGAGAGCACCTTCAGCATCGACGGCGTGTAGAGCGCCGCCGCCGGGTGGTAGAGCGGGTAGAGCAACACGCGGCTCGGGCCGAGCATCACCTCCTGCTCTTGGCCGTGCACGCGCGTTATGCCGAGCGGCTTGCCGGAGAGGAGCTTCGTCGCGAAGTTGCCGAGCGTCGCGACGAGCTTCGGCTGGATCAGCTCGATTTGACGGAAAAGGTGCGACTCGCACGACGCGATCTCCTCCAGCAGCGGATCGCGATTCTGCGGAGGTCTGCATTTCAAGACATTCGCGATATAGATGTCCGAGCGCTCCAGGCCGATCTCGGCGAGCAACTTGTCGAGCAGCTTCCCCGCCTGGCCAATGAACGGGATCCCTTGTTGATCCTCGTGGAAGCCCGGCGCTTCGCCGACGAACATCAGGTCGGCGTTCGGATTTCCGGCGCCAAAGACGACCTGCGTGCGACCCTCGGCCAGCGCACAGCGCATGCAGCTGGCGGTCTCGTCGGCGTAGGTCTGCAACGCGTTTGCCCGTTCAACTTCGCCGCTCATCTGGTCGTCAGTTTATGCCGCCGCGCGGACGACTGGCATGCTGCCGTCATGTCCACCACACCCGATGATGCCGGCAGCGTCGACGAGCTGCTCACCGGACTCGCGGCCGCGGCCCCCTCACCCGCGGGAGGAACCGCAGCGGCCGTCGTCGCTGCGATGGCGGCGAGCCTGGTCGCGATGGTCGGACGTGAGTCACCCGCCTGGCCCGCCGGCGCCGAGACTGCCGCCCGAGCCGCACGACTGTGCGAACAGCTTGTCGCGCTCGGCGCCGAAGACGTGCAGGCGTTTGCCGCGGTGCTCACCGCCTCGCGAGCGGGCGATTCGGACGCACTCGCCGCGGCACTCGTCCACGCGTCTGAGGTCCCGCTCCAGATCGCGGAGCGCGCCGCAGATGTCGCCGAGATCGCAACCCACGCCGCGCTCGAAGGAAAGCGCCCGCTGCGGCCCGACGCCGAGGCGGCCGCAATCCTGGCCGAGGCCGCGACGCGCGCCGCAGCGCTGCTCGTTCGCGTCAACGTCGCCGCTCTGCCAGCCAGCAGCGCCAACGAGACGGCCGCGCGACTCCTGAACGCAGCTCAGACTGCGGAGGACCGCGTCGCCGGCTAGCGCGTCAACGCGCCCCGCCAGCGCGGGATGTGCGCGCGGAAGATCGCGACGCGGCGAACCGTTCTCTGCCTCGGTCAGAACAGAGTCCGGCAGCAACGAGACAAAACTCAGAAGCGCCCATGACAGATCCCATGAGCGCCGCCCAGGCGCAGCGAGATCCCAGTCGATGAACGTCCACGCTCCGTCAGCGCTGTGAACGAGATTCCACGGCGCGAGGTCGTTGTGGCACCAAGCTCCGCCGGGCCGCGAGGATCGCTCCCGTTCTCGGCCCAGGTGGAGTCGCACGGCGGCTCGAAGTCAGCGACGGCGTCGTGGTAGCGCCGGATCGTGACGGCGACCTCGGCGAGGGCTGTCTCCGTCTGCACGAGCGCGAAGTGCTCGGGCCACACAACCGCGCCGGGCACATACGTGAGCGTCTCGCGACCCTGGTCGTCGAGACCCAGCACGCGCGGAGCACCCTCGTAGCCGCGTGCCTCGAGGTGTCGCAACAGCGCGTGCACACCTGGCGTCCAGTGCCCGGTCGGCCGCCGCACGGTGTCGCCGACCCGGACGATCTCGGCGTGGGTATGTCCGCCGGCTAGCCGTTCCTCATCCATCACGCCGAAGGGGAGCTCAGACCGAGATGGCGGCGCGGAGGAAGTCGACGATCGCCGACGTCGGCGCGCCCGGCGTGAAGACCTCCGCGACTCCGGCTGCACGCAACGCAACTGCGTCCTCGGCCGGGATCGTGCCGCCGACCACTACGACAACATCCTCGACACCGTTCGCGCGCAACCCGTCGAGGATCCGCGGCACGAGCGTCATGTGCGCACCCGACAAGACCGACACACCAACCGCGTCCGCATCCTCCTGGATCGCGGTCTCGACGATCTGCTCCGGCGTCTGATGAAGGCCCGTATAGATGACTTCCATGCCGGCATCGCGGAGCGCCCTCGCGATGATCTTGGCGCCGCGATCGTGCCCATCGAGGCCGGGTTTTGCGATGACGACTCTGATCGGCCGCACGAATCGCCAGTATACGGCGGTGCGCGTGACCGTCATCGGCTGTTCGCCGGCATGGCCCGACCCTGGCGGAGCGCATTCCGGCTACCTCATCGACGACCCGGAACGCACAGACTCCGGCCGGATCCTCCTCGATTGCGGTCCCGGCGTCCTCGCCAGCCTCCGCGAGCGCGAGGGCTGGCCGCGGGTCGACGCAGTCGTGATCACGCATTTCCACCTCGACCACTGGGGTGATCTCGTCCCGTGGGTTTGGGGGACGTTTTACGGCCTCGGCCGCGAGCAGGCCCACCCGGAGCTTTGGCTGCCGCCTAACGGCGCAGCGTTCCTCGCTGAGATCGGCTCGCATCTCGGCTTCTCGGACATGTTCGAGCGGGCCTTCGTGCCACGCGAATACGCCGACGACACGCCCTTCCACGCCGGCGGCTTCGAAGTGACGGCGCGGCGCCTACCGCACTACCGCATCGAGACGTACGGCCTACGTGTCGCCGACGGCACCAACACGCTCGCCTACTCCGGCGATAGCGGGCCAGACGACCGGCTCAGTGAACTCGCGCGCGACGCGGATCTCTTCCTCTGCGAAGCAACGCTCGACCGCGGGATCGACGACGGCGTGCCACGCGGGCACCTTTCGGCCGACGAGGCGCTCGCCGCCGCAGCAGCCGCCAACGCCCGCCGAACGATTCTGATCCACCGGCCTGTCGAGCTCCCGACGCCACACGGCATCGAACGTGCCTACGACGGGCTCGTCCTCGACGTCTGACCTGAACTACTGATGCGCTACTGGGTCTTCGGGATCGGCGGGTGGTACCGCGGCGACCAGTAGTTGACGACCCAGTGAGCCGCCGAGCCGGTGCCAATCTTCTTCACGCCGGCAAAGAACGTCAGCCGACGCGTGCCGACAGCAGTCGCCGCGGGGCTCAAGCCCACCTCGAGCCCCGCCTGCGTGGCGTGCGAGTAGTCGACCGTGTACTCGAGATGCGCGACGTCGGCGACCGGATACGGAATCACCGGGATGTTCCCGGACTCGAACTGCTTCTTTGTGAGATTGCCGCGGATGTCCGGGCCGACGATCGCGTATGCCTCGCCAAGGTTTTTGCGGAGAACGGCGGTCGAGATGAACTTCCGAACCAACGGCACGATGCTCGGGTCGAGCGCGACCGTCGGCTCCTTCGACGCGAGTGATGCGGGCTGGCCATTGCTCTTGTCCGGCAACGGATGCCCGGTGTTGGGGTAGAACGCGATGGCGGCCGCCACGGCGCCAACCACGAGAACTGCAACACCGATGATCAGCGCGCGCCGCTGGGCACGAGGCGAGTCGGCGAGCCGGTCGCGCCGCGTCGAAGGCTTGGCTGTGGCGTGTTCGGTCACGGGCGGATGGTAGCTGCGGGCGCCGGCATGGAGACGGTCACTGAGAACTGAGACGGCGCGCGCCAGGGGAAAGTTGGTAGCTAGAGACCCGACAGATCAGAACACTGGCGTCTCGCGCCAGACGCCCCACACCGCGCGGAAGGCGTCGCACAGTTCGCCCATCGTCACGTTGTCCCGAGCCGCGTCGACGAGCAGCGGCATCAGGTTGATGTCGTCGCGCGCAGCGGCAGAGCCGATTGCTGCGAGATGCCGTTCGACAGCGGCCGAGTCGCGCGCCGCGCGCACCGCCACGACCCGCTCGATCTGCTGCGGCTCGAGGGCCGGGTCGATTCGTAGCGTCGGGATCGGCTCCTCGTCCGTCGTTTCGTAGCGGTTGACACCGACAATCACGCGCTGACCGGATTCGACCTCGGCCTGGTAGCGGAAGCTCGCGTCGGCGATCTCCTGCTGGAAGAAGTTCTGTTCGATCGCGCTGATGACACCGCCCAGCTCGTCGATCCTCCGGAAATACTCGTACGCCTGCCGCTCGAGCTCGCCGGTGAGGTGCTCGAGGTAGTACGAACCGCCGAGCGGGTCGATCGTGTTGACGACGCCGGTCTCGTGCGCGATCACCTGTTGCGTGCGCAACGCGATCCGCACTGCGTCCTCCGTCGGCAGCGCGAGCGCCTCGTCGAAAGAGTTCGTATGCAGCGACTGCGTCCCACCGAGCACCGCCGCGAGCGCCTCAATCGCGGTGCGGACGATGTTCACCTCCGGCTGCTGCGCCGTCAGCGAAACGCCTGCCGTCTGCGTGTGGAAGCGCATCAGCAGCGAGCGCGGATCCTTTGCGCCGTAGCGGTCGCGCAGCACCGTCGCCCAGATCCGCCGGGCGGCACGGTACTTCGCGATCTCCTCGAAGAAGTCGAGGTGTGCGTTGAAGAAGAACGAGAGCCGCGGCGCAAACTCGTCGATCTCGAGGCCACGCGCGAGCGCCCATTCCACGTACGTGAACCCGTCCGCGAGCGTGAACGCAAGCTCCTGCGCGGCAGTCGAACCGGCTTCGCGGATGTGGTAGCCGGAGATCGAGATCGGATGCCACAGCGGCATTTCCCGCGTGCAGAACTCGACCATGTCGGTGACGAGCCGCATCGACGGAGCCGGCGGGAAGATGTACTCCTTCTGCGCGATGTACTCCTTGAGGATGTCCGTCTGGATCGTGCCGCGGAGCTCCTCGCGCGCGACGCCCTGCTCCTCGCCGACGCACACGTAGAACGCGAGCAAGATCGCTGCCGGCGAGTTCACGGTCATCGACGTCGACACCTCGCCGAGCGGGATCCCGGCGAACAGCGCGCGCAGGTCGGCAAGCGAGACAATCGCTACACCCTCGCGCCCGACCTCGCCGAGCGAGCGCGGATGATCCGAGTCGTAGCCCATGAGCGTCGGCATGTCGAACGCCACCGACAGGCCGGTTTGCCCGTGCTCGAGGAGGTAGCGGAAGCGCTCGTTCGTCTCTTCCGCTGTCCCGAAACCCGCGAACTGGCGCATCGTCCACAGCCTGCCGCGGTACATCGACGGGTACACGCCGCGCGTGAACGGGAACTCGCCCGGAAGTCCGAGCTCGCCGACCGCCGCGTTCTCGGCCGTATACAACGGCTCGACCTCGAGACCGGAGATCGTCGTCGTCAGCTCGTCGCGGCCAGGCAGCGCGTTAGAACCGCGATCATCCGTCGTCGCCATCGCGCCCGGAGTCTAGAAGCTTGGACGTGCCCACCCGAAAGGGGGGTCGTCCCTCGATCGAGGGATGCCGATGCCGGGACGATGAGCGAGACGCCTGTCGAACACCCCCGCGTCCTGATGCGTGTCGTAATCGCCGACGACCACGAGTTGATGCTCGCCGGAGTGCGGCGTGCGCTCGAGGCCGACGGCGGGTTCGAGATCGTCGGTGAGACGCGCAACGGCGCCGACGTGGCCGGCATCGTCGATCGGACGTTGCCCGAGCTCGTTCTCCTCGACGTACGGATGCCGAACGTGGATGGGCTCGCGTGCCTCAACGACATCAGGCTCCGCCACCCGGACATCAAGGTCGTGATGCTCTCGGCCTCGCAGGACGAGCAGCTGATCGAGAGAGCGCTACGACGCGGTGCGAGCGCGTACCTCGTGAAGAACATCGATGTCGGCGATCTGCCGAGCACGCTCCGGCAGGCGCTAGAAGGGAACATCTATCGCGCGGTTGGCGCGTCCGGCGAGACCGAGCCCTGCGGCGCGCGCGCCGCAGGTTTGACCGATCGCGAGATCTCGATTCTGACAGCGCTCTCACGCGGGCTCTCGAACGACGAGATCGCGAAGGAGTTCTGGGTAGCGCGCCAGACCGTCAAGTTCCACCTCACGAACATCTACCGCAAGCTCGGCGTCCGCAATCGTGCCGAAGCGATGCGCAAGGCCTACTCGTTCGGGCTCGTCGAGCACCCGCTTCCCGGCAACGACGACGAATAGCGCGCAGGACTGCAGCCCTGCGGTCAGAAATCGAAGCGACGATGTCGGAGGCGCAGCCTGAGCTGACAATCTTGATGCCCGTGTTCAACGAGCGGGGCACGATCGACGACGCGATCGCTGACGCACTCGGCGCGGATCTGCCGATCGCCGCGCGCGAGCTCGTGATCGTCGACGACGGCTCGACCGACGGTACGCGGGAGCACCTCCGCGGCCTCGAGCTCGGAGACGCCGTCAAGGTCGTCTTCCACGAGCGGAACCAGGGCAAGGGCGCGGCAATCCGGACAGGCCTCGAGCATGCCAACGGTCGGTTCTCCGCCATTCTCGACGCCGACCTCGAATACGCCGCAGCCGACCTCGGGCCGCTTCTCCAGCCGCTGCTCTCCGGCGACGCGAAGGTCGTCTTCGGCTCGCGCGCGTGGACGTCGCAGGCGTCGTTCTCGTTCTGGTACGTGATCGGGAACAAGGCGGTGACGTTCGCGACGAACCTCCTCTACAACAGCTGGATCTCCGACGTGATGACCTGCCACAAGGCGATGTCGACCGAGCTGTTCCGGTCGCTCCCCCTGCGCGAGCGCGGCTTCGCGATCGAGCCGGAGATCGCCGCGCGCCTCCTTCGGTCGGGCGTGCGGATCCACGAGGTGCCGATCTCGTATCGCGCCCGCTCGCGCGACGAGGGCAAGAAGCTGACCTCAGTCGACGGGCTGCGTGTCCTCAAGACGCTGCTCCGCTGCCGCGTCAGCTAACCCGCGTTTCGCCCTCCCGCGCAGCCGCGACACCAGGATCACACCACCGGCAAGCGTCGTCGGCACGAACCACGACGCGTGCAGGAGGATCGAGAACGAGAGCGCACTATCGCGGTCGATGTGCAGAAGCGACAGCGTCGAGACGCCCAACCACTGGTAGGTGCCGACGAACCCGGGCGATGAAGGGATCGCAACCCCGAGGTTGATGACGGCGGCGACAAGCAGGGCGTCGACGACGGACAGATCGATCCGCACGCTCCGCGCGACGAGCCAGGCACCGAGGCTCCAGATGCCCCAGGCTACGAAGCTCAGGGCGAGCGCGACCACGATGCGACGCGCACTCGGCGGCTCTGACAGCCCGTCGAGCAGATCGCGCGCAACGCGCCTCACGCGCGAGCGAGCCCGGTCGGCCCGCGCATGCATTCGTGCCACGACACGAGCGGCGATCAGGAATCCCGCCACGAGGACGGCCAGCCCCGCGCCGCCGATCCCGACCTTGACGAGCCATGTGGGGCGAACCGTGAACGGCAGCGAGACAGCGAGCAGTGCGACGAGCGCAATCACATCTGCTGCACGGTCGAAGACAACGGTGGCGAGCGCTCGCCCGGACGTGATGCCCTCGGCACGGGCGAGCCACACCCCTCGCAGCCCGTCGCCGAGCCGTCCCGGGAGCACGTTGTTCGCCGCGACGCCGCTGACCACGAGCCCGACGTACCGGCCACGCGACGCCCGCCCGCCCGCGATCACGCGCCAGCGAAGCGCCTGGACGACGTAGACGCCGGCCATCGCGAGAACGGCACCGGCAAGGTCTCCGAGTCGCGCGGCCTTTAGCGTGCGCCACACCGACCCGAGATCGGTGCTCGTCACGGCGAGCCACAGGAAGAAAGCGCTCAGTGGCAGACCGAGGACGAGGCCGATGACGACGGCCCGACGGCGCGTGGTCACGAAGTGCTTCCCCATGGCGAGCCCTGCCGGCGGCGGCGATTCACGGCCGTCACGGTACAAGCCCCTCCGGCCCGCGAGCCTCTCCAAGCGGGCGAACCGCGTGTGAGCGTCGCCTTCGTCGCACGGTAACTCGGCCACGC
>JANYJX010000114.1 GCA_025358355.1 Actinomycetes bacterium
CCCGCTCTTCGGCCCCGACGCCGCAGCCCATCCGGCCGAATAGCCAAACGGGCCTTAGGGCGGGACCCACCTTGTCCTCCCGGTTATCCAGACAGGCTCGCAGCATCCGCCTAAATGATGATGGCGAACCCAACTGCCGGCTTTGGTGCCGACCGTCTCAGAACTGCGATCACCCGAGCCTGCACGGCCACCGGCGTGCCTGCGTTCTCTCCGCATGACCTTCGCCACCGTAGGGCGACGCTGTGGCACCTTGCGAACAAACCGCCGGCGGAGGCGGCCGCCTGGCTCGGGCATAGCACTCAGGAGCACCTTCGCACCTACGCGCATGTCGTGATCGATCGGAGCGAGGTCGACTACGCGGCAGTCATGCGTGATCGTGCGGTGCTGTCCCCCGTGCTGCCCTGATCGGCGAAATATGCTGTTTTGCAGGGGTGTCCGAGTCCCGTATGGGCCTTCGAGAACCGCGCGAGAGCGCGGTTTCGGCTTTCTAAAGCGAGTCGTATCTGCCGGGATGCCGTGACTGAGCGTCCGGTGCAGACCTCGAGGGTGATAACGAACACTGGCCTACGCACTTGCGTGACGCGAAGGCCGAACGTCGAAGGGCCTATTTGGGGCGCTTCGACGTTCGGTAGATCGCGCTTTCGCTAGGCGGGGTAGACGCCCAACGTGCAGATCGAGTAGGTCATGTTGTTCGGCGCGACAGCGCGTAGGTCAGGCAACGCGAAGTTGGTGACGCCGTTCCCGCTGTAGGTCGTACCGAGCAGGGAGAACAATGCCTGGTTCAGGTTGATCGGAAAGAGTTGTCCGTTCGCCGGATCTCCGCCAACGGTGACGACGGTCGAGGCCGACAGCAGGATCTCGCCCAGCGTGCATGGTGCGCCGTTCGCGGCTGTGGCGTTACCCGTGTTCGTTCCGAAGTGACTCACGAACGCATCCGCGGTCGGGTCGGCGCCGGGAAGTCCGTCTTTCCCATCGACTCCGTTTGTTCCGTTCGTCCCGTTTGTTCCGTTCGTGCCGTCAATCCCGGCCAGACCGTCCTTGCCATCGAGTCCGTTGATCCCGTTCGTCCCGTTGATGCCGTCCTTCCCTGGCGCGCCGCTCTGACCATGCTGGTTCCAGCTAATCGCTGTCTCGACATGGGCAGGCATTTCTGGCTCTTCGCTGTGTCGATCACACGGAGAGTCCCGATGGCCTTGAGGTAGCAGCCGTTGATCGCGCCGTCACTGGCAGGAATCGTCGCCCATGCGACACCGCCCGCCAGTGCGGTCGCTACGAGTGCGCCGGCCGCGGCAATGAGGTTGCGCCTTCTTACGTTCGTCCCTCTCGCTCGATGGAGAGCACCTCCCCCGGCGCTCGCAAGTTGAACTCTGGATCATGTTGAGTCTTGTTCCAACCGTCCCATGGTCATGCTGTTCGGCTCGTATTCGTCGAATCTCGGCAAGCCGACATCCGGGGTCACAGGATTTTCCGAAAGTCGCGGGTCACGAGAACAGAAACGGGCCGCCGGCGGGGATCCTCTCCCGCCGACGGCCCTTGAACTTTGCGCTTGCGCGCTTCGAGCTACTTCTTCTTCTTGATCGGCTTCGGCTTTGGCTTCACGACCAGGTTGAGCCGCTCCTCGAAGGTGCCGCCCAGTTTGTCGGTCACCGTGACGCGGATCGTGAAGATCCCCGCGGTGCGCGGCGTGCCGGAGATAACACCGGTCTTCGTGTCGAGCCGGATGCCAACCGGGAACCTGCCGGCCGTCACCTTCCACTTGATCGGCTCGGCACCGCCACGGGTGCGGATCGTCGCCTGGAACAGGCGGCCGACCTTCGCGACAGGCAGACGTAGCGTCGAGATCGTCAGCTTGGCGGCAACCGTGATCGGCAGATCGACGTTGACCGTAGTGCTGTTCCCGTCCGCGACGCTGAGATGCGCGGTGAACGAGCCCGCGGCGGTCGGCGTGCCGGCGATCGCTCCCGACGTCGGATCGACCGTCAACCCAGCCGGCAGACCCGAGGCAGACCACGCGTACGTGCCCTTGCCACCAGATGCGGTGGGCTTGACGCCCTTGAACACGATCCCGACCTCAGCCGCCGGAGCGGTTCCCACGGTCGCGGCGAGCGGCGCGAGGATCTCGAGGCTCAACTGCTTCGTGTCCGACCGACCCGGATTGCCGGGGGCGGTCGGATCCACCGCCAGGACAGTGAAGCTCGTCGGCGAACCCGCTGTGGTGGCCGTGGTGGGCGTGCCCGAGAGCAAGCCCGACGGCGAAAGAGTCAGCCCCGCCGGAGGCGCCCCGGACGCGAGAGACCACGTGTACGCGCTTGAGCCCGTGGCCGTGAGCTGCAGCGAGTACGACACGCCAACGACACCCGTGGCGAGCGGCGACGCGGTCGTGACGGTGACCTTCGGGATGACATTCAGGGTGAACGGGCGCTGCGCGTGGAAGCCGCAGTTGTCACCGACGTCCATGTAGAAGCCCCACGTGCCCGACTGCGTCGCGGTGCCGGTGAACGTCCCACCCGTCTGGAGCTGGATCCCCGGTGGGATCGAGCCCGAGCTGACCGTGAATGTGTACGGCGTGCAGCCACCGCGAGCCGTCTGCGTGAAGCTATACGGCTGGTTCTGGATCGCGTCCGGCAGTGTCTGGTTGTACGGGCTGAAACCAAGAGCAAGTGCGGTCGGCACGATGATTGCCGCCAGCACGGCAACGATGCTGAAGATCCGGACAAAACGACGCATTCAGACTCCTCTGTCTCCGACGGGCAAAGTGCTGCAGCCCACTGTTTAGGTCAGGCACCCCCAAACGGGGCACGCGCGCGGCCGACGCTAGCAAAGCCGGCGGCGTGCAACGGCTCTGCGCAAGCGATCCGTACGGTTTCCAAACTTTCGCCTGAGCAGGCGAATCAGACGCTGAGCTCGGCTCTCAGCGGGCCGGTGTCGAGTGGGTCGAAGCCGATACGGCCTGCGATCTCCTCGCTCGACGGCTGGCAACCCTCACGAAACAGCTCCCGGAGCTGGTCGCCGGTCGCGGGTGAGCGCCACCAGTCGTCGCCGGCCTGGTCGCGCAAGTGCTCGCGCAGCTGGGCGGCACGCACCCAGGCGCGCAGATAGTCGGCCGAGTAGAAGCCGGCGTCCATATCGGACAGGTAGTTCTCGGCCGGGTAGCGGATGCCAGTTGCCTCGGTGAGTGCCTCGGCGTAGCCAGCCGCCGTGCCTCCGTCGTCTGCGAAGCGATCCCAGAACGCGATCTCGTAACCGAGCTTCGCGGTGTAGCGGCGGAAGAGCAGCGCCTCGGTGAACGTCGCGGCCTGGGCGTTCTGCTCGGCCTCGGCCGCCGACAAGCCGAAATGCTGCGCGT
Source organism: Actinomycetes bacterium (assembly GCA_025358355.1). Classification (GTDB taxonomy): domain Bacteria; phylum Actinomycetota; class Thermoleophilia; order Gaiellales; family Gaiellaceae; genus Gaiella. Next base: position 3,347 of record JANYJX010000114.1, read on the forward strand.
GCCAGCCGGGCTCGCGCGAGAGCGCCTCGACGATGTACGAGTAGATCTCGGTGAGCGCGTGGTCGCGGCTGATGGCGCGGAACGTGTACGGCAGGGACGGGTCGCAACCGGCGTAGTGCAGCGCGTGCCCGGCCTCGTGCAGGAAGGCGCCGTAATCGTGCATGCCGCCTTGCGCACGCGTAATGAGATGCACGACGAACGGCGGATCGGACGCAATCACGCAGGCGCGCGGGGATTTCTGCGGGCGGTCGTCGAGGTCGAGGTGGATGCTCTTCTCGTCTTCGATCGCGAACCCGATCGCGCGCAACGTCGCCGTGCAGACCGGGACGCAGCATTCCTTTGTGTACGTGTCCGCTAGAGGCGAGAGCCGACGCAGCCAGCCGACGTGCGCGGATGTCGGCCTTGCGTCGCGGTCGGCGCCAAGCAGGCGATCGAGCCACCACTCGCGCAACGGCTCCCAGGCGGCGGTTGTCGCGCGACTCGCCTCGGCGACTGCAGCGTGGATCGCGCGGTGCGAGACGTTCTTTGCGGCGTCGATGCGCGCGACGGCGTCGGGTTCGCCTGCGAGTTCCGCGTCGAGATCGGCCCGCGCCGTGAGCAGTTCACGGCGCCGCTCGTTGAAGCTGGCCGAGACCGCGGTTTGCGCCGCGCCGAGCGCCTCGCGATCCGCGTACTCGGGCAGGACCGCGAGCTGCGCCTGCGCGGTTCGCAGCGGGATTTCGTCGCCACGCCAATCGACCCGCGCGGCGAGCAAGTCGTTCTGCAGCTCGTCTTCCTGCACCGTCAGCTGGGCGTCGACGATGCCCTCCTCGCAGGTCAGCTGCAGCCGCTCGAGGCGCTCGCGCCCGTCGCCGGTTTCAGCCTCGGCAGCCCCGCGCAACGTCTCGAGCTGCGGCCGCGAGAAGAGATCCGCGTACCGCTCGACAATCGCCGCTTGTTCGGAGCTCTCCTTCTCCCCCACGCGCACCGCACGGCCTTCCTCAGAGCGCTCGACGACGTACTCGCGGAGCCGCGCCTCGAACTCGTCGGGCGTTCTCATGAAGCCGCCGCGTGCGCGCGGATCCGCGCGAGAGAGGTGTCCTTGCCCAGCAGCTCGAGGCTTTCGTAGAGGCCCGGCGAGATACGCGACCCGGTCACCGCGACGCGGATCGGCAGGAAGACCTCCTTCGGCTTCCGGCCAAGCTCCTCGCACAGCGCCTTGAGCGCGACCTCGATCCCTGCTGCCACCCACGGCTCAACCGGATCGAACGCCTTTCCCGCAGCCGCGAGAATCGCCGGATCGAGCAGCGTCACATCGGGGTCGACGAAGCCGAACAGGAAACCGACCATCCCGGGGAACTCCTCGAACCGGCCGATCTTCTCCTGCACGAGCGGCGCAGCGGCACGCACGCGTTCCTTGTCCCAGCCGATGCTCTGCTCATGGAGGAAGACAAGCAGCCGATCGGCGTATGCGTCCGGCGTGAGCGCGCGCAGGTAGCGGCCGTTGAGCCAGTCGAGCTTCGCGTAGTCGAACGTGCCCGGACTCGAACTCACAGCTTCGAGCGTGAAGCGCTCGACGATCTCGGCGACGGTCATCTCGGTCGTCTCACCGTCGGGAGCCCAGCCGATCAGCGCGAGGAAGTTGACGAGCGCCTCCGAGAGGTAGCCGGCGGCGCGGAACTCATCCACGGAGACGGCGCCGTGGCGCTTCGAGAGTTTCTTGCCGTCAGGGCCGAGGATGCTGCCGAGGTGCGCGTACACCGGCGGCTCGTGGCCGAGTGCACGCAGGATCTGGATCTGCTTCGGCGTGTTCGAGATGTGATCCTCGCCGCGGATCACGTGCGTGATCCCGTCGTCCATATCCTCGACGGGCGAGGCGAAGTTGTAGGTCGCGCGGCCATCGGAGCGCACGATCACGACATCCTCGAGCTGCGCATTCGGCACTTCGATCCGCCCGCGGACGGCGTCGTCCCAGCCCGTTGAGCCATCGTCGGGCATGCGGAAGCGGATCGCTCCTTCATCTTCGTAGGCGGCTCCGTCGGCGACGAGCTTGGCAGCGAGCTCTCGGCAGCGCTCCATCGCGTCGAGCTGGAACGTGACGGGCCTATCCCAGTCGATGCCGATCCACGCAAGCGAGCGCTGGATCTGGTCGACGGCCTCGGTCACCTCGCGGCTTGTGTCGGTGTTCTCGATCCGCAGCAGGCACTCGCCGCCGCGCCCGCGCGCATAGAGCCAGTTGAACAGGAACGTGTGCACGCCCCCGATGTGGAGGAACCCGGTCGGGCTCGGGGCCATGCGGACGCGGACTGTCATGCGGCGGCAATCGTAGTCGTGACCTCATGCCGGCGGATCGCCCACACCGATGGGATCAGCAGCATTCCGAGGTTGAGCACGACGATCGCCCCCGCCGCGAAGAGGAGTGCGCTCTCCGTTCCGATGGCCAAGGCGACCGGCCCAGCCATGGCCGTCCCGATCGGGTTCAGCACGAACGAACCGAGCGCGTCGTACGAGCTGACCCGCGACTGGGCTGCTTCGGGCACCTCCTGCTGGAAGACCGTGAACCAGAGGGCGAGATGAACGGCGAGCCCGACACCGGAGACGAAGGACGCGCTCGCCACAACCCAGATCGGGGCACCGAGTGCAAGCGCGACCAGCGGCAACGTGAACGGAATGGGCACGACGACGCAGGCGACAAGCGGTCTCGAAGGCCGGTAGCGAAGCGCCACAAGACCGCCGACGACAGCCCCTGCGCCGAAGACCGCCGAGATCGTTGCCCAGCTGGCCGGATGGTGCCGAAGCGTGGCAGGCCCGAGCACGCCCCAGAACATGAAGAAGACGTTGCCGATCCCGAACACGACAACGGTCGACCAGAGCCACGTCCGCGAGCTGAACTCTCGCCAGCCTTCGCGCAGCTCGTGGAAGAACCCGGTGGCGCTGCTCGCCTCCTCCCGCGGCCGGATCCGGATCCGCTGCAATACGACCGCGCAGACGAAGAACGAGGCGGCATCGATCGCAAGCGCGATCCCTGGGCTTCCGGCCACGATAAGGATGCCGCCAAGAGCCGGGCCGAGGATAAAGACGACGTTTCTCGTCAGACCCTGCAACGCGTTCGCTTGCTGCAGACGGTCGCCGCTCACCGTCTGCGGGACGAGCCCGACCTCAGCCGGGATCACGAACCCGCTGCCGGCTCCGTACAACGCCTGCAACGCCACGATCCCGGCAAGCGTCGCGCTGCCTGTGAGCACGAGCACAGCTGTCGCCGTCTGAGCGGCGCCCTGCACGAGTGAGGCACCCACGAGGACGAGGTTGCGCGGCAGACGATCGGAGATCACACCGCCGAGCAGAAGTAGCGAGGCGGTCGCGACCTGCCGCACCGCGATCACGATCCCGAGGTCGGTTGCCGAGTGCGTCATGTTCAGCACCGCAAAAGTGAGCGCGATACCCGCCACAGCATCGCCGAGCGTCGTGATCGTGGTCGCGGTGAAGAGCAGCCTGAAGTCGCGCTCATGTAAGGCGCCCAGACGGGCACGAACAGGCAATCCCACGGCCGCGGTAGCGTACGCCCCTCGGTCACAGGATTCCGGGCGAAAAGGGGCGCAGTCGTGGATCTCGACGAGCGGAAGACGATCGTGCGACGGTGCGTCGGCCTCTGGTACGACACGGCCCGCACCGATGAGTTGCGTGCACTACTCGCGCCCGGATACGTGCATCACAGCCCGAACGGCGACCTCGACGCCGAGCAGCTGATCGAGCAACTGGGCTACCTCGGCTCCGCGTTCTCGGATGTGGAGTACCGGATCGTCCATCTGACGGGCGAGGGCGACACGATCGCCGCGTTCGTCGACGTCGACATGACCCATACCGGTGACTTCGCCGGGATCGCGGCAACTGGGCGCCAGGTGAGCACATCGGGCGGCACATTCTTCTGCGTCGCCGAGGGCGCAGTCGCCGAGGACTGGGATGCGTGGAACCTCCTCAGTCTCATGCGGCAGCTTCAGGCGCCGAGCAGCTGATGTTGTTCGGCGCGCATGTCTCGTCCTCCGGTGGGATCTGGAACGCAATCGACCGCGGCGAGGAGATCGGCTGTGACGCGGTGCAGGTCTTCACGCAGAGCCCGAGGATGTGGCGGCCGACCGCGCACACCGACGAGGCGCTCGCGCGGTTTCGCACACGGCGGGCCGAAACGGGAATCGGTGCGGTGGTGTGTCACGCGCTGTACCTCGTGAATCTCGCGAGCCCCGATCCGGAGATCTACGGGAAGTCGATCGCGGCGCTGTGCGCGACGCTCGAGGCCGCGGCGGCGATCGAGTCGGAGGGCGTGATCTTCCACGTTGGCTCGCACCTTGGCGACGGTTTCGAGGCGGGACTAAAGCGCGTCGTCCCGGCGATGCGTGAGCTGCTCGAGCTGACGACCGAACGGACCTGGCTGCTGATGGAGAACTCGGCCGGCGCCGGCGGCACGATCGGTCGCTCGACCGACGAGCTCGCCGCGATCTACGACGCGCTCGACAGGCACCCGCGGCTCGGGATCTGCCTTGACTCCTGCCACTGGTACGTGTCGGGAGTCGACGTGACCGATCCGGCCATCCTGGATGCGGCGCTCGCGGATGTCGACGCGCGGATCGGCCTCGACCGCGTGCGCGCGCTGCACGTCAATGACTCCGCAGGCGAGCTCGACTCGAATCGCGATCGCCACGCGTCGATCGGCGACGGACTACTGGGTGAGGGGCTCGGTGTCTTTCTCGCGCATCCGGCGTTCGCAGAGCTGCCGGCGATCCTCGAAACGCCTGGCCCGGATGGCCACGGCCCGGACGCGGAGGAGCTGCGCAGGCTGCGGGCGCTCCACGCGCGGGCGACCTCCGACGCGCGTCCTACGGTGTAGGAGATGCGCCGCGCCGCTCTCCTTGCCACGGTCGCGACGCTCGCCGTCGTCGCTGTCGCGGCCGCGAGCGGAACGTCGCGCCACCCGATCCCGACAGCGGGTATCTCGCTCGTAACGCCGTCGTCGTGGCGTGCGGTCGACTCCAAGGCGGTTCTCGCGTCGAAAGGCGTACAGGCTCTGCTGAAGGAGAACCCGCAGCTCGCGTCGATCATCAACCAGGTCGCCGGCGCCAACTCGCCAGTCAAGTTCCTCTCCTTCGATCCACACGTCACGGATCGCTTCGCGACGAACGTCAATGTCGTCGTCTCGGCGGTGCCGGCCAACGTGACGCTGGCGGCGCTCGCCTCGGCGATCGCGTCTCAGCTCAAGACGCTCCCCGGTCTCACGGGCGCGATCGCGATGTCAATGGTGAAGCTGCCGATCGGCCCGGCGTCGCGGGCGATGTTCCAGCTGACCGTTGTCACCAACGGCAAGAAGCTAATCGTGCAGACGCTGCAGTATGCGTTCCTACGCCACGGGCAGAGCATTGTCGTGACGTTCTCGACGACACCGAATCAGAGCGCCGCCCGCGCGGCGACGTTCAAGACGATCGTCGCCTCGATCCACGCGCCGTAGGACGCCGGTCGTCGTTAGAGCTGGGCGAAGATGCGGAAGCTCGGGCGCTCGCGCGGGATCTCGAAGAACTCCGGGTTGCGGCAGCCGATCGAGTCCTCGCGCTGCTCATAACACGATGAGACCTCGATGCGACACATCGGCAGTGGCGTGCGCCGCGCGCGGATCGCGCCGAAACCGTCGCGCCTCTGCTCGGCCGCGCGCAGAAGCTCGAGATCGATCTCGACGGTGAAGACCTTCTGCATGCAGCCCATGTACGTGTGGCCCCAGGCCTCGTACGCGTAGACGAAGGGGCACGCGCGCTCGATGCACGCGCCGGGGTATACGACCTTGTCGCAGTGCACCTCGCAGCGGTGGCACTCGACCTCGTCCTGTGGCCGTAGCGGCAGCTGAACGGGCGAGTGGGCGACTGCTGTCACACCGGGATGGTCGCAGCGCCGAGGCAGGCTCCGCAAGTCTTGACATTTCCGGGCGCGAGGGGTAGTCGCGGGCGCGTCTAGGGTTGAGCATCGTGCTCAGACGACTTCTGATCGCCGGGCTAGCGCTCAGCCCCGCAACACTCGCCTTCCACTGGCTCGCCCCTGCCCACCAGACGGTCGTGTTCGTGTTGGCGGCTGTCGCGCTTGTGCCGCTCGCGTGGCTGATCGGCGAGGCGACGGAGCACGCGGCCGACCACACTGGCCCGGGGATCGGCGGGTTCCTCAACGCGACGTTCGGAAACGCGCCGGAGCTGATCATCGCGCTGATCGCGCTAAACCGCGGGCTCGACGATGTCGTCCGCGGCTCGCTTGTCGGCAGCGTCGTCGGGAACTTGCTGCTCGTGCTCGGCTTCTCGCTGATCGCGGGGAAGGACGCCGAGCTTGATCGCGTCTCGACAGCGGTCTCGCTGGGGCTGGTAGGCGTGGCACTGGCTCTGTTTGTCGGGCCGTCGATCGCCGGTTGGCACGGCGACCCGAACCGGCACTCTCTCGCGGTTTGGGCGCTTCCCGTCGCGGTGGTGCTCCTGGCGCTCTACCTCGTCGTGACCTGGCGCTCGCTGCGTCGCCACCGCGAGCTCCACGCGGGAGAGGACGACGCGCTAGCGGGCTGGACGCTCTCGACGTCGCTAGGCGTGCTCGCGGCCGCGACGGTCGGGACGGCGCTCGTGGCTGAGGTGCTCGTCGGCTCGCTCCAGAGCTTCGCGGCCCGACTCGGCCTGAGCGACTTCTTCGTGGCAGCCGTGATCGTGGCGATTGTCGGCAACGCGGCCGAGCACGGCGGCGCGGTCGTCGTCGCGCACCGCGGGAAGGTGAAGCTCGCTGTCGAAATCGCCCTGTCGTCGGCGGCACAGGTCGCGGTGTTCCTCATTCCGGCGGTTGTCATCGCATCGTTTGCGATCCACGCGATGCCGCTCTCGTTCCGGCCGGTCGAGCTCGCGGCGCTCGGCGGCGCGCTCGCCGCGGCGGCAGTGGCGCTTGTGGCGGGTCGCTCGAGCCGCTCTCGCGGTGTGCTGCTTGTCGTCGCGTACGCCGTGATCGTCGTCGCGTTTCTAGCCGCTGGCGACCGCTAGAACGACGACGGTTCGCGCGCCATCGGGTACGTCGCGAAGTAGAGCTTCGCGATCGCGCCGTCCACGTCACGGACAACCCGCACGACCTCCCCGTGCTCACGGCCTTCGGCGATGCGGAAGCGATCCGTCGCCTCCTGCGCGAGCACCGAGACGCTGCGGCCAACCGGCCCGCCGATCAGCTCGATCTCGAGCCGCCCGTCGCGGTAACGCATGACGTGCTCACTGCCCTCCACCCACCACGTGCCGAGCAGCGGGGCGAGATCGGCCGGCGCGCCGGCGTCCGGCGTCCAAAGAGCGACGTCGGCCTCGGTCGCGTCGATCGCAGCTTCGGTGAGGTCGAGCGCCAGCTCCTCGGCGCGAGCGCCGGTCGACGCGCTGGAAAGCACGGCAGCGCCCGTTTCCGTCGCGCGGTCGACAACGAGACCCGCGAGATACCCCGGCATGGCGCCGCCGTGGCCGGTGAGCACGCGGTCGCCGCGGCGGTACAGCGTCACGCCGAGGCCCCAGCCGACCGTCCAGCGCGCGTCGTCGACCATCGCCTGCACACGAGTCATCTCGTCAAGCGTCGCCTTCGCAAGAACGTCCTCGTGCCCGGCCGCGAGGAAAGCTCCCCAGAGCGCGAGATCCTCCGTCGTCGACCACAGCTGGCCGAGCGCCGCGGTCGTCTCGGTCAGCTCGAGCTCCGGCTCAAGCGTCGCCGCGTCCGACCACGGGCCGATGTAATAGCCGCGCGCGACCGGCTCGATCGCCGCGATCGACGTCCGCCAGAGCCCGAGCGGCGCGAGGACGTTCAGCTCCAGATACGCCGAGTAGAAGGTGTCCGACACGCGCACGACCAGCTCGCCGAGAAGCGCGAACGCGAGGTTCGAGTAGTGCCACACCGTCCCGGGCGCGAGGACTTGCTCGGCGTCTTCCAGCCCGGCGAGCAGCTCCTCCCGGTTCGGCGGAGTCAGCGTCTCCCAGATCTCGCCCGGCGGTTCGCGCTGGAAACCAGAGAGATGCGCTAGCGCCTGGCGAACGGTCGGCCCGGGCGGAACTTCGGGGATGTACGTCCGCAGCTGTGCGTCGAGGTCGACCTGGCCGGCGTCGCGCAGCTGCATCACGCAAACCGCGGTGAACGTCTTCGTGATCGAGCCGATCCGGTAGACGTGCTTCGGCGTCGCCTCCTCGCCCGTCTCGACGTCGGCGAGGCCGAGAGCGCTGCTCCAGACGACGCCTTCCTCCGTGAACACGGCAGCGGAGACCGACGGAAGCCGCCGCTCCTTCTGCGCCACGCGCAGGATGCGATCGAGCTGCGCGTCGAGGTCAGGCACGAGTCGGCATCCCCAGAGCGGCCGGCACGATTTCGCAGGCGCGGTCGATATCCTCGTCAGTCACGTCGAGATGCGTGACGGCGCGCGCGACTGTCGCGTGGATCGTCGACGACAGCGCTACGCCGGCTTGCTGCAGCCGCGCGAGCGCTTCCTCGCGCCCGACGCTGAACCCGGCGAAGTCGACCTGCACGAAGTTCGTCTCGACGCGCTCGAGGTCGACCGGCAACCCAGCGGCGCTCCATGCCTCAGCCAGCCTGCGGGCGCGCGCATGGTCATCCGCCAGCCGCGCGACATGGTGATCGAACGCGTAGAGGCCGGCCGCCGCGACGATTCCCGCCTGCCGCATCGCTCCGCCGAACAGGTGCTTCTCGCGCCAGGCCCGCTCCATCAGCGCATGCGAGCCGGCGAGCACGGCGCCGAGCGGGCAGCCAAGACCCTTCGAGAGACACACGGTCACGGTGTCGAAACACGCCGCGATCGCCGACGGCGCCACACCCTGAGCGACCGCCGCATTGAAGAGCCGCGCGCCATCGAGGTGCGTCGCCAGGCCAACATCGCGCGCCGCGCCGACCACCGACTCCAGCTCGTCGAGCGGCCACACCCTGCCGCCACTCGAGTTGTGCGTGTCCTCGAGACACAGGATCGCGGGCATCTGGTCGACCTGCTCCGGCGCAGCCGGCATCGCGGCGCGCACCTGCTCAGCCGTAATGCGACCGCCGTCCCCCGGCAGCCCGACCGTGATCAGGCCGGCGTGCACGGCCGCCCCACCGAACTCGTAGATCAGGATGTGTGCCTTCTCCTCGGCGAACAGGATGTCGCCCGGCCGCGAGTGCAGGCGCAGCGCGATCTGGTTCGCCATCGTCGCCGTCGGCACGAACAGCGCCCCCTCGTGCCCGAGCAGCTCGGCCGCGCGGCGCTGCAGCTCGTTGACCGTCGGATCCTCGCGCAGCTGCTCGTCGCCCACCTCAGCTGCCGCGATTGCGGCGCGCATTCCCGCGGTGGGCTTGGTCGCGGTATCGGAGCGAAGGTCGATCATGGCCGCCCATTCTGCCGATCAGAAGCTCGGCACGGCTACCGTGTCGGCGTGGACCTCGACCTTCTAGACACGACGCTCGCCGAGCTCGGCCAACCCGCCTACCGCAGCGGGCAGGTGTGGGAGTGGGCCGCGCGCGGCGCTGCGAGTTACGAGGAGATGACGAATCTCCCGGCGCCGCTACGCGACGAGCTCGCCGCGCACGTGCCCTTCTCGACGCTCAAAGTCGAGTCCGAGGCGCGCTCGAAGGACGGCACGGTGAAGACGCTCTTCCGCACCGCCGACGGGCACGCGGTGGAGGCGGTGCTGATGCGCTACCGCGACGGCCGGCGCTCGATCTGCGTTTCGTCGCAGTCCGGCTGCCCGCTCACTTGCACGTTCTGTGCGACTGGGAAGATGCGTTTCGCCCGGAACCTGACCGCGTCCGAGATCCTCGATCAGGCGCTCCATTTCCGCCGTGTCGAGGCGATCGATCACGCGGTATTCATGGGCATGGGCGAGCCGTTCATGAACTTCGACGGCGTCCTGGTCGCGGCGCGACGGCTGCCCGAGCTCGGCATCACGCCCCGCCGAATGACGATCTCGACTGTCGGCTGGATGCCTGGGCTGACGCGCTTCATCGACGAGGTCGAGGAGCCGATCCGCCTCGCCGTGTCGGTACACGCCGCGGAGCCGACGCTGCGCTCATCGCTGATGCCGGTGAACGACCGCTACCCGCTCACGGATGTGCTCAACGAGTGCCGCCGCTACGTTGCGCTGCGCAATCGCCGCGTCTACATCGAGTACGTGATGCTCGCCGGCGTGAACGATGCGCCCAGCCAGGCTGCGGCTCTCGGGCGGTCGCTGGGACCAGATGCCTTCAAAGTGAATCTGATCCCGTACAACCCGACAGGCTTCTACGACGGCTCGTCCCGCGACACGATTGCGGCCTTTAAAGCGGTGCTCGACCGGGCGCGGATCCCGACGACGATCCGCCTGACCCGCGGCCGCGACATCGCCGCCGCCTGCGGCCAGCTCGCCGCCGTCTCAGCCTAAAGCGCACTCGGGTGGCGGATTCGCACCCGAGTGCGCTTCGACTTGGACTGAGATCAGCTCGCGCCGGCGAGCTTGCCCGCGACCTGCGCTGAACGCTCCCTGAGCGCCGACGGGCGCAGCGCACCGAACAGCGAGAGGATCATGAAGCCGATCCCGCTGAGCAGCAACGCGACCCCGACAACAACGCCGAACAGCGAGAGGTTCTCGGCGAGGTAGCTCGTGTTGAGCGCCGTCGTGAGCGCGGTCTCGGTCACCCAGATGTTGCGGGCGCCGTTCGCAACCGGCTGCTTGGTGGTCGGATCGACTAGCGCGTACTTCGCGTCATCGGTGCCGCCGCCCTTGGCGAGAGCAGTGGCGGGTGCGTCAGGGTTCGCCGCGAAGCGGCCCATTTGCGAGTACGTGAAGCCGCCCGTCGCCTCGAACGTGTGGATGCGCATGTACTGCGCGAAGCAGCGCGCCGTCGTCCCGTTCACGACAGCCTTGCCGGCGACCGTGCAGGTCGGCAACGCGATCGTGTCCGGGAGCTTCGCCTGCTTCGCCTCCGCCGCGATCGCCGCCGGAGTCATGTCGCCGCTGCCGACGATCTGCTCCTGCTTGATGCTGTCGCGCACCGTGCTGCGACCGTTGATGCCCATGATGATCGCAACGACCCCGAACGCGATCAGGATCGCACCCGCTGCGACGCCGCCCCATTCGAATAGCTTCCTCATCGCCTGCTCCTTCCGCTTGGTTTCCTGCGGAAAGTCTCGACGCGAGGCGCACGGCCGCCATCGGGCCGTGCGCTGAACATGCGCTGCGGGTCTCGCCCCGAACGATCGGGGGATTCCCCTATGCGAGCCGGCCTAGACCTCGGACGGAGCAACGCGCAGGATGCGCGCAACAGGTGCAGGCAGCCACCAGTTCCACTTGCCGAGCAGCTGCATCGTCGCCGGTACAAGCAGCGCACGGATCACGGTCGCGTCGAAGACGATGCCCGCGGCGAGCCCGATCGCGAACTGCTTGATGTCCGGGCCTGGCCCGGTCGACAGCGTGAAGAACGCGAACATCAGCACAAGCGAGGCGCTCGTCACGAGCTTCCCGGTTCGCGCCAACCCGTGCGCGATGGCGTGCGGCGTATCGCCGGTTTCGTCGTACTCCTCCCGGACCCGCGTCACGATGAACACCTCGTAGTCCATCGAGATGCCGAACAGGAACGCGAAGATCATCAACGGGATCCAGGAGATGATGGCGTTCGTCGCCGCGAGGTCCCAGATCGCCTTGCTGCCGTGCCCGTCCTGGAAGATGAAGACGACGATGCCGTAAGCGGCGCCGAGCGAGACGAGATTCAGGAGCACCGCCTTGAGCGGCAGCAGGATCGAGCGGAACGCGCGCATGAGCAGGACGAACGTGAGGACGAGCACGAACAGCAGGACATACGGGAACTTGCCGTAGACCGCGTGCACGAAGTCGCGCGCCTCGGGCGCGAACCCGCCTAGAGAGACCCGATCCTTCAGGTCCGCTTGGAGTTGCGGCAACACGTCGTCCTTGAGGCTCGAGATCGTGTGGCGCGAAGCGCGTGAGTTGCCGTCGTCGGTCGCGAACGCCTCGACCAACCCGGTTCCGCCGTTGCGCCATGCCGGAGGCGCAGCTGCTCCGTAGATCCCGGGAGTCTTGTCGAGACGATCCACCACGCTCGCGAGTGTCGTCGGCGACGCGCCGTTCTCCACGAGCATCACGTACGGCAGATAGACCCCGGCCGGGAGCCCCGCGGCTGCGATGGCAGCCCGCCCGGCGGCGGCATCGCCGTGCGCGGGCTGGTCTTTCAGCTGTGCGTCCGCAGGATTGATGTGGAACGCGGGTGAAATCACGACGGCGACGATGGCGACGCCGATCACGAACACGAGCGCCGGGCGGCGGAGCACGACGCGGCTCCAGCGTCCCCAGAAGCCGTCCTCCGGGGAGTGCGGCTCGACGAACTTCTTCGGCATGACGCGCAGCCGGTTGATCTTCGGCCCGAGCAGAGACAGCATCGCCGGCAGCAACGTGATCGACGCGAGCACGGAGACCACGGGGATCAGCATGCCGCCGAGGCCGATCGAGCGGATGAACGGAAGCGGCAGGAGGAGCATGCTGACGAGGCCGATCGCGACCGTCGAGCCGGAGACAATCACCGATCGTCCCGCGTGGGTCATCGTCTCGACGAGGGCCTCCTCGGTCGTGTCGTGTGTCGTCAACTCCTCACGGAACCGGAATACCACGAGCAGGGCGTAGTCGATCGCCACCCCGAGCCCCACGAGTGCAACGAGGAACTGCACGATGATCGACACATGTGTGACGTACGTGAGCCCGTAGACGCACAGAAACGTCGTCAGGATCGAGGACATCGCGACGAGCAGCGGCATCGCCACCGCCGGCAGCGTGCCGAAGACGAAGAGGAGAATGATGAGCGCGCCCGCGCCGCCGATGAGCGCCTCCGTGAGAACGCTGGGGCCGCTGGATTCGCCCTGCGAAGCGATGATCGCAGCGAGACCCGTGAGGTGGACAGTGACTCCGTCCGGTGCCGCCTTCTGCAAGGTGGCGCGCATCTTCTTGAGCGTCTTTGGCACGGGATCGAAGTTGGCGTTTCCGGGCGGATAGATGGTCGCCACCATTGCGTGCCGGTCCTTCGACAGGTACGCGTTGCTGTGCGTTGCGAACCAGGAGCCGACGCGAACGTTGCCCGGAATCTGCTTGGCCGTCGCGTCGATCGCCTGCTGCACACCGGGGACCGTCGTAATGTCCCGATCAGTGGTGAACACGGCGACAAGCGGCGCCTGCTCGCCCGAGCCGAATGTCTTCAGCGTCCTCTGGTTTGCCTCATAAGCGGGGAAGCCTGGAATCGAGAAGGACTCGAACCAGCGCTTCGAGAGCTGACCCGCGGCGAAGGCGCCGGCGAACGTGAGCACGATCCAGGCGCCGATCACGATCCAGCGGCGGCGCATGACGAGCGTTGCGAGGTTGGCGAGCACGCGATCTTCCTTCCGGCCGAGGGCTGTGATTCACAAACCTACGAACACAGCAATATTTCTGCAACTGTGACCAGCTGGTTCCACTTCGAGCATTGGTCTGAAGAGCCTTCGAGCATGAGTCTGCGGCGTCCAAGAAGCTACGCACGCGACAGGAGATCGCCGACCAGGCGATGCGCCTCTTCGCGACAAGCGGCTTCGACCATGTGACCGTCGTCGAAGTAGCCGCGGCTGCCGGAGTCTCCGAGAAGACCGTCTTCAACTACTTCCCGGCGAAGGAAGACCTGTTCTTCGATGAGGTGCCAAAACGCGAAGCGGCACTCCTCGACGCAATCAGCAGCCGCGAGCCGGGCGAATCGATCCTGGCAGCGCTGCGCCGGCTGCAGGTGGGCGAGTGCCCGCGCCTTTGCAGCCCGAGCTTCGCCACCTTCGCGCGGATCATCGAGGAGTCGCCGGCGCTGAGGGCCAAGGAGCTCGAGGTGATGGCGCATTTCGTCCGCGTGCTGACCCACTCGATTCAAAGCGAGCTCCAGATCTCGGAGCGCGACGCCAGAATCGCAGCCAGCCTGCTGATCAGCATTCACCGGCAGGTGTTCCACGCGGCGCGCAAGCAAGCGCTCGCGGGCAAGCACGGCGCGACCGCGATCAAGCAGCTTCACGCCGATCTCGTACGCGCGTACGAGATCCTCGAGCATGGGCTCGGCGGCCTCGAAGCCGCGTCTAAGGTAGACGCTGCCACGCCCGGCCTAGCCAGCTAGCGCTGCCGCTCGGGCGACCGGCGCCCAGCGGAACGAGAAGTTCGGGTTGATCGCGAGCGCACGCTGGAACCAGGCGCTGGCGGTCGGCTCGCCGAGGCAACGCTCGATCATCGCGCGGTGGAAGATCAGGAGCGCGTCGCGCGTACCGAGCCGCAACGCGTGCTTCGAGTGCGCTCGCGCCTGGCCGCAGCGACCCGCGCGGAACAGCCCCCACGCGAGCGCGTCCTCGGCGTAGATCCCCGGTGCTGACGCGTACGCGGTGCGGGCGCGAGCAAGCGCCCCTGCCACGTCGCGGTTGTGGTCGAGGTCGAAGACCGCGGTCTGCAGCTCGGTACGAACGCCGTTCGCCGCGAACAGCCGCTCGATCGCGCCGACGAGCGCGTACTCGCGTTGCGCCTGGCCCGCGTGACCGGAGCGCTCGAGGATGTCGCCGAGCAGGATCACGTACGCCGGGATCGGCAGCACCTCGACTACGTGCCGCAGCCGCGCGACCGCGCTGTGGTACCGCCCCTCAGCGGCGTCGACGCGCGCGAGCCCAGCCTCGCCGTGGACGTAGCCAGGCAGCCGGCGCAGCGACTTCCGATACCAGCGCGCGGCAGCATCAACGTGGCCTTGGTTGAACTCGACGTTGCCGAGCTGCACTGTCGTCCACGCGACGTGCTCGGGGACCGTCGAGTCGATCGCAAGCGCGAGCTTGTCGGCCACGGCGGCGGCAGTCGGGTGCCCGCGCAGCTCGCGCGCGTTCGCAACCCGCGTGTACGAGGCGACGCCCGGCGTGATCACAGCCATGTGGTCGTACGCCCTGAACGCCGCTGGGTAGCGGCCGAGGTTGAGTAGCGCATCGCCGAGCGCGCCTAAGGCCGAGCCGTTGTTCGGATCGAGCCGGATCGATTCACGCGCAATTTGCAAGCCGTCGCCGAAGCGGTGCCGGGTGTTGGCGAGCGACGCGCGTCCCTGGGCGATCAACGCCGCCCGCCCGCCGGCGTTCGCGGCCCGCTGCAGCGCCTCGCCCGAGAGCTTGTAGAACGTCGGATCGCCCGTCTCGCGCCCGCGCTGCTGATACGAGAGCCCGAGCAGCGTCAGTGCGTCGGCGTCCTGCGGGTCCGTCGCGATCCGCCGCTCGAGCTCGCCGACATACGCGGCGGTATTCCCTGTCGCGAACCCGGCTAGCAGACGCGTTAGCGCGTCCTGCTTCCCGGTTCCCGCCTTTGCGCTCGCGATCGCCGCGGCCAACGGAGTCGTCGCTTTCGAGCTGGAGAGGATCCCGCCGAACAGCAGGATCGACACGACGACAACCGCCGTTCCGATCCCCACCAGCACCCGTCCGCGCATCCCTCGCTCCCTCCCATGTTGGCTCGTACGCCGCTCATTCGCACCCAACAAACGAGCGGTTCGGTCCCGTGAACCGAACTCCGTGAACCAAACCAAGGGCCGCGGCGAACAAGCAGCGCCTCCATAGGGCAAGGACGACGATCGAAGGGAGAGATGGGGCATGACGGCAGGGAGATTGACCAACAAGAAGACGATCGCGCTTGCGGCTCTGCTCGCAATCGGCGCGCTCGTCCTGACCGCGTTCATAGTCCAGAAGGCCGCACCGCGCACCGCCAGCGCCGCCGACCACCTGGACGCACCCGGCATCACTCCGCCTCCAGGCGGAGACGGAATCGGTACGGATCTCACCGACATCTACGCGTTCCAGTCACCGGCAGACGCAAAGAAGACGGTGCTGATCCTCGACGTCAACGGCCTGGCTTCGGCCAGCGGCATCGGCCAGGGCCCGGGCCCGAACCGGCCGTTCGCGACCGAGGTCCCGCAGGTCAACGGGAGTGCGAAGGTGTCGTACAACTTCCGCATCGACTCGAACGGCGATGCGGTTGCCGACAAGACGATCCAGGTTCGCTTCGGCGCACCGGGAGCCGACGGGGCGCAGAGCTTCCAGGTCCGCATCCTCGGCGGCGGATCCAACAACCCAGGACTCGATGGTCGCACGACGGGCTTCGGCAAGTCGGCCGTGATCAACCGCAGCAACGGGATCACCGCGTTCGCAGGTCGGCGCGACGACCCGTTCTTCTTCGACCTCATCGGGTTCCTGAACGTGCTCGACATCGGCGGGCGCTCGTTCGTCGGCTGCGGTGGGCCCACTGCTCATCCGGAGCGGGACACGTTCCTCAACCAGAACGTCTCGTCGCTCGTCCTCGAGCTGCCGAGCATTCTGCTGCAGGACGGCAAGAGTTCGAAGGTCGGTGTCTGGGCGACGACTACTGTCGGCGACACCCAGATCGACCGCATGGGTCGCCCGGCGATCAACACGGTGTTCATCCCGAACAACCCGTTCCCGCCGGATCGCGTTGTCGACGGCAAGGCGTCCAAGAAGACGACGTTCAACCACGGCGACCCGTCCACCGATGTTGCGAGCTGGACCTCGGAGGTCGTCGACACGCTCCAGACCACGTTCAGCCTAAACGACCCGGCCTCCGGGCTTGGCGGCACCGACGATCCGGGGGACGACCCTGCGAAGATCAATGGGCTCGCGGCGTTCCTGCTGCCGGACATCCTCACCGTCGACACGTCGAGCACGGCTGGCTTCCCGAACGGGCGCAAGCCAATGAACGATGTCATCGACACCGAGCTCGGCCTCATCACGGAAGGCTTCGTCACGACCGATTGCGTCGGCGCGAACGATGCCACCTTCCCGACCACGTTCCCCTACCTGGCGGCACCGCACTGAGCGGAGGCCGGATCCTCGGTTCCGAGGCTGAAGGAGAGAGGGCGGCTTAAGCCGCCCTCTCTCACCCTTTCGCTGACGCTGTTGGCGAAGCGCCGAAGCTGTGGCGCACAATCTGCTGCTTCGCGGCCCTCACCTCATCGAGCCGGCGGACAGGGCGCGAATGCGGCGCATCCTGCAGCAGCTCTGGCGAGTCAGCAGCCTCCCGCGCGATCTGCAGCATCACGTCGACGAAGTGATCGAGCCGTTCTTTCGTCTCGGTCTCGGTCGGCTCGATCATCAACGCTTCTGGGACGACGAGCGGGAAGTAGATCGTCGGCGGGTGGATGTCGAAGTCCATCAGCCGCTTCGCAATGTCGAGCGCCGAAACACCGTGCTCCTTCTTCAGCTGCCGCGCCGAGAGGACGAACTCGTGCATGCAGAGCCGGCCGTATGGGAGCTCGTACGCAGCGCGGAGTCGCGCGAGCAGGTAGTTCGCATTGAGCACGGCCACCTCCGACATCTCCTGCAGCGACGGGCCGTAGGCGCGCATGAACGCATACGAGCGGACGAAGACCCCGAACGGGCCGGCGAAGCCCCGCACGCGGCCGATCGACTTCGGCCGGTCGCGATCGAGTCGAAACGTGTCGCCGTCGCGGACGACCCGCGGCACCGGGAGATACGGTTCGATGGTGTCGCGGACAGCGATCGGCCCGCCGCCCGGCCCGCCGCCGCCGTGCGGTTGCGAGAACGTCTTGTGCAGGTTGATATGGACGATGTCGAAGCCCATGTCGCCCGGCCGCGACTTGCCGACGACCGCGTTCAGGTTCGCGCCGTCGTAGTAGAGGAGCGCGCCGGCACCGTGGAAGATCTCGGCGACCTGCTCGATCCCCTCGTCGAACAACCCGAGCGTCGACGGGTTCGTCAGCATCAGGCCGGCCGTGTGCTCGTTCACTTTGGCGCGGAGATCGTCGAGGTCGAGGTTGCCGCGCCCGTCGGTCGCAACCTTCTCCAGCTTGTAGCCGGCCATCGTCACGCTAGCCGGATTCGTCCCATGTGCCGTATCCGCCGTGATGATCGTGTCGCGCTGCTCGCCTTCACCCCGGTCGGCGAAGTACGCGCGCATCAGCATCAGCCCCGTCAGCTCCCCTTGCGAGCCGGCGGCAGGTTGCAGCGAGATTCCTGGCAGCCCCGTCATCTCGATCAGGTACTGCTCGAGCCGCCACATCAGGTCGAGTGCACCCTGCGCGCCCTCATCTTCTTGGAGTGGGTGGAGATCTCTGAAGCCGGGCAGGTTGACGACGCGCTCATTGACCCGCGGGTTGTGCTTCATCGTGCAGGAACCGAGTGGGTAGAAGCCTGTATCGATGCCGAAGTTGCGGTCGGCGAGGGCCGTAAAGTGACGAACGAGCTCGGGCTCGGAGACTTCCGGGAGACGCGGCGGGCTTGTCCGTCGTAGCGCGTCTGGCACGGGGGCTACAGGAAGGTCAGGCCGTGGGATGCGTCCGGCTCGACGACCGGGTTTCGACTTCTCGTAGATCAGCTCCATCAGCTCGTCACCTCCCGCAAGACCTCGACCAGGCGGTCGATCTCGGCTGGCGTTCGCTTCTCGGTCACCGCTATGAGCAGCGCGTCGTCGAGGCCTTTGTAATCCCGGGCGAGCGCATATCCGGGATGCACGCCTCGTTCGCGCGCCGCCTTCACGACCTCGCCGGCAGGTCGTCCGACCCGGATGGCAAACTCCTTGAACGTTGTCTTATTCGCAAACAGTTCCACGAAGCCGGCTGCCCGCAGCTCGCTCTTCGCATAGGCCGCGAGCGCGGTGCAGGCCTCCCCCACTTCCCTGAGTCCCTGCGGTCCCAGCCAGGACAGGTAGACGAGCCCGGCGAGCGCAAGCAGCGTCTGGTTCGTCGTCATGTTCGAGGTGGCCTTCTCCCGCCGGATGTGCTGCTCGCGGGTCTGCAGGGTGAGGACATAGCCGCGCTCGTTCGCGGCGTCTAGCGTCTCGCCGACGATGCGCCCCGGCAGGCGCCGGATGAAATCGGTGCGCGACGCGAGGAAGCCGTAGTGCGGGCCGCCGTAGCTCTGGAAGTTGCCGGCCGCCTGCCCTTCGCCGATCGCGAGCGAGCAGCCGTACGCACCCGGCGCCTCGAGCAGGCCAAGCGACAGCGGATCGACGTGAGCGACCGACAGCGCACCAGCAGCGTTCGCGGCTGCGGCCAACGCAGGCGCGTCTTCGAGCACACCGAAGTAGTTCGGCTGCTGGAAGATCACGATCGCTGCGTCGACGGCAGCAGCGGCGAGATCGGCCGGATCGATGACACCGTCCCGGTGCGGCACCTCGACGACCTGCAGTCCGAACCCCGGCGCGTACGTCTTCACGACCTGTCGCACCATCGGGTTGAGCGTCTCCGCGAGCACCACCTTCGTCCGGCCCGTCGCGAACTTGGCGATATAGCAGGCGTCGGCCGCAACCGTGCAGCCGTCGTAGCCGGACGCGTTCGAGACATCCATGCGGGTGAGCTCGCAGATCGCGGTCTGATACTCGAAGATCGCCTGCAGCGTTCCCTGACTCATCTCGGGCTGGTACGGCGTGTACGCCGTGAGGAACTCGCCGCGCGAGAGCACCGCGTCGACAACAGCCGGAACGTAGTGGTCATAGATGCCCGCACCGAGAAACGACAGCTCAACGCCGGTGTGCGAATTGCGGGCCGCGAGCCGCTCGAACAGTGCGGTGATCTCCTGCTCCGTCAGCTCGGGCTCGACATCGAGTGGGCCGCGGAACCGGACGCCGGCCGGAATCTGCTCGAACAGCTCATCGACCGACGAGACGCCGATGGCCGCGAGCATCTCGTCGCAATCGCGATCAGTAAGCGCCAGGTAACCCACTAGTGGGCCGTCCGGTGACGTTGCTTATGACCTGGGTCGCCAGACGCGAGCCAGGCTAGGACGCAGGGAGTGTCGATACCCGAAGGTATCGACACGACTGAGGACGACGCATGGCGACGTCGGCTGGCGGGCCAGAGCCCGGCGAACATTGCGTGACGGACCACAGTTACTGTTCGGCGATGTACGCGCCGTAGGCGGCTGAGTCGAGCAGCTCGGCGACCTCGGACGGATCGCTGAGCTTGATCCGCACGAGCCAGCCCTGCCCGTACGGATCGTCGTTGACGAGCTCTGGCGCGTCGACGACCGCTTCGTTCACCTCGAGGATCTCCCCCGAAAGCGGCGCGATCACGTCGGAGACGGCCTTCACGGACTCGACCTCGCCGTATGACGTGCCGAGCGTGATCGTCGTCCCAGCAGTCGGCGCTTCGTAGTGCACGAGCTCGCCGAGGGAATCCTGCGCAAACCACGTGATCCCAAGAACCGCCTCGTCACCCTCGATGCGCGCCCAGTCGTGGTCGCGGTGGTAACGAAGTTCCTCGGGATAGCTCTCGGCTGCTGCCATTCGATTCAGTGCTCCTCTCGCGTGTAGATCGGCTTGCGAACGACTCGTGCCCGCTTCGGACGGCCGCGGACATCAATGACGAGCTCGCTGCCGACGTCCGCATGCGCGGCGGGAACGTAACCCATCCCGATGCCCACGTCGAACATCGGCGAGTGCGTGCCCGAGGTCACGTCGCCGCCACCCTCGATCGGCATCCCGTGTCGCGGCACCGCCTTCTCGCCCATCACGAACGCAACAAGCTTCCGAGCCGGGCCGTCGGCCTTCACGCGCCGCAAGGCATCGACGCCGGTGAACTCTTTGTCGAGCGCGCACGTCCAGGCGAGACCCGCCGAGATCGCGTCGGTGTCCGTGGTGATGTCGTTGCCGTGCAACGGGTAGCAGACCTCAAGGCGAAGTGTGTCGCGCGCGCCGAGCCCGCAGGGTGTCGCGCCGCGCTCGACGATCGCATCCCAGAGCGCGACGGCGTCCTCTGCCGGGCACATCAGCTCGACGCCGCGCTCGCCGGTGTAGCCGGTGCGGCAGACCATCACCTCGACTCCCCCGACAGCGCCCATCGCATGCGTGAACGCCGGCGCATCGGCCAGCCCAAGCTGCTCAATGCTGTCCGGGCCCTGAACGGCGAGCAACGCGTATTCACCGGACTCGTCGCGCACCGTCGACCCGCGCTGCTCACGCGCGGCGAGCCACTCGAACGCCGCCTCGCGATTGCCCGCGTTGACGACCAGCAGATAGTGCGCCGGCGCGATGCGATACGCGATCAGGTCGTCGACGATGCCGCCGCGCTCGTTCGTCAGCAGTGTGTACTGCGCTTCGCCGTCGCCGATCCGATCGAGATCGTTCGACAGCGCACGTTGCAACACTTCGTGAGCGGTCGGCCCCTCGAGATGCAGCTGACCCATGTGCGAGACGTCGAACACGCCCCAGCCGTTGCGGACAGCCAGATGCTCGGGGATCACACCCTCGTACTGGACGGGCATTTCCCAGCCAGCGAACGCAACGAGCCGCGCGCCGAGCGCGACGTGACGGTCGTAGAGTGGCGTGCGCCGGAGTTCCTGCGCGATGCCCGGCGAGTCGGCCACGGGCCTGACTCTAGCGTTCGCGGCCGAAACGACGAGCCATAGAGCACCTAACACAATGATCCAGCGGGGCGTCTGACCGCGCTATCTGGAGTTCCCCCGCTTTGGTGGAACTCCAGATAGCGTGTTAGGCGCTCCTAGCTGTCCTTCAGGAAGCTCGGGATGTCGATGTCGTCGGCCGACGCCGCGGCCGTAACCGGGCGTGGCAAGCTCGATCCTGCGCCCGTCTCGACCCGACGCCGACGAGGTCGCGTGCCGAAGCCGGTAGCGATGACGGTGACCCGCACCTCGTCCTTCATCGACTCGTCGATCACAGCACCGAAGATCACGTTCGCGTTCGGATCGGCGTGGCCGGTGACAACCTCGGCGGCCTCGTTGACCTCGAACAGGCCAAGATCGGGGCCGCCGGTGATGTTGAGGAGGACGCCAGTCGCACCGTCGAGCGTCGTCTCGAGCAAGGGAGAAGAAACCGCAGCCGTCGCAGCCGCCGCGGCACGACCTTCGCCGCTCGCAGTGCCGATTCCCATCAGCGCGGAGCCGGCGTCGCGCATGATCGTGCGGACATCGGCGAAGTCGAGGTTGACGAGACCCGGTTCCGTGATCAGCGTCGTAATGCCCTGGACGCCCTGGCGCAGGATGTCGTCGGCGATGCGGAACGCCTCTTTCATCGGCGTCCGCTTCTCGACGACCTGGAGCAGCCGGTCGTTCTCGATCACGATCAGCGTGTCGACGCGGTCGCGCAGATTCTGGATCCCAAGCTCCGCTTGCTCGGCGCGCCGACGACCCTCGAAAGCAAACGGCCGCGTGACGACGCCGACAGTCAGCGCTTCGAGCTCGCGCCCGAGCTCCGCGAGCACGGGCGCCGCGCCGGTGCCGGTGCCGCCACCCTCGCCGGCGGTGACGAAGACCATGTCGGCGCCCTTCAGCGCCTCCTTCAACTCGTCGCGGGTCTCCTGCGCAGCGGCATGGCCCACAGCCGGGTCCGCGCCGGCACCGAGGCCGCGCGTCGACTTCGAGCCGATCTGGATCTTGATGTCCGCGTCGCTCTCGAGGAGCGCCTGGGCATCGGTGTTGACCGCGATGAACTCGACGCCGGAAAGACCTGCGCCAACCATCCGATTCACGGCGTTCGTCCCGCCGCCGCCGACACCGACGACCTTGATCACTGCGAGGTAATTACCCGTCTGGCTGCTCATCTCAACCTGCCTCTCGACCTTCCTCAACGTCAAGCTCTCGTCGAGCTATGGGGTGAAAACAGTGTGGGAACACTTTCGTGTTGGCCCTGTTATTCGCAAGGGTACGAACTCCTTGTCGGCAAAGTCAACACGTATCTCAAGGTGTGGTCGAGACTAGAGTCTTGACCTCAACTTGAGACTTGAGGGTTGGAGTGACGCTGGCCGGCTGCTCTGCCTTGACCACGGGTGGCGCTGTGTCGAGCACCGTTCCGGAGACCGGGCGATCGGGAACGCTGACATCGACGTAACGCGTAGTTGAGTCGATGAGCGGCAGCACGTTGGCGGCAACAGCGAGTTTGAGCGGGATATCGCGTTGGTCGCCGAGGCGTACCTCCACTCCGGAACGGAGGGTCAAGGTCAGTTCGCCTTTCGTCGCCCGGACGGCGATGATCCGAGCGGGGAAGCGCATCGCAGCAAGCGGCGTCACTGCTTGGAGCGCAGGAAGCAACGACGGGTCGACCGGCGTGCCGGCAGAGAACGAGACTCCCTTGCCGATCCAGATCCGTGGCAGTGCGGCCCAGGCGCCGTGAGCCAGGCTCGCCATCACGCGCCCGTGCGCCGAGACGAGCCACGACGCTCCCCCCTGACGCACGACGGCGACGGGGCGCTCCGGCACGACGACGACGCGCAACGTATGGGGGAAAGCTCGATCGAAGGAGACGGAAAGAACAGACGGCATCGCCGTCAGCGTCGTGCGGGCTCGCGCGAGATCGATGCGCAGGAGACTGGTGCCGAGATCCTTCTGGAGGGCGCTTCGGACTTGGCTAGCGAGCGCCGGTGACACGCCGGAGACTGAGACCTTCCGCACGGCGAACACCGAGGTGTCGCGAGCCACAAGGTACGCGGCTGCGGCTCCGATCAGTAGGGCGAATGCGACGAGTATCGAGCGGCCCGACGGTAGCAGGCGAGACCGCGCGGGATGCGTTTGTGACCGCTTGTTCGCGAGAGGGACGACCGCGCTCTCGGGCCGGGGCAACGCCAGTCGCACGCCCCAGCGCGGTCCACGATCGACTGATCGCCGCTTAGCCACGGGGCCGATTTCGCCACGCGCGCGCCGGCTCCTACTCGCGATGCGTTCAGCTCACTGAACTATGAGATCGCCCAGCAGGACGACCTCGTGCTCTAACTCCACCCCGTGCTGCTCGCGAGCGCGCCGGCGCGCCTCGGTCATCAGCGCGATGCAATCCGCGGTGGTCGCGTCGCCGGCGTTCTCGATAAAGTTCGCGTGCATCGGCGAGATCATCGCGCCACCGATGCGGAATCCCTTCAACCCGCACGATTCGAGTAGCCGGCCGGCGCCGAGCTCGTCGGATGGGTTCTTGAAGACGGAGCCGAATGTCCGCTTGTTCGTCGGTTGCGTTGCTTTGCGCTGCGCGACGAGCTTCTCGATCTGGCTCGCGATCTCATCGCGCGGTCGTGGCGCGAGCCTGTACTCGACTTGCGCCACGATCTGGCCCGCGCTGAGATTCGCGTGGCGATACGAGAGGCCGAGCTCATCCGGCGTTAGCCAACGGGTTCCCTCAGCCGTCGCGACGAGCGCGCGCACGAGAATCGCCGCCCAATCGGAGCCGTACGCGCCGGCGTTCATCCACACGCCGCCGCCTGCAGTTCCCGGGATCGCGCACGCGAACTCGAAACCGCCGAGACCCGCGTCGCGCACGCGATGGAGGCACACCGCGTTGGTTGCGCCACCACCGGCGATCAGCAGGTCGCCGTCGACGCGCGCCTCGGCGAGCTTGCCTGTGAGACGAAGAACGAGGGCGTCGACACCGGCATCGGCGGCTAGCAGGTTCGAACCGAGCCCGACGGCTCGGGCCGGCAGCCCGCGCTTCGCGGCGAAACGCAGCGCTTCTTCGAGTTCGGCGAGCGACGTGGGTCGCGCGAACGCGCGTGTGGGACCACCAGTTCCGATCGTCGTGAGACGCGAGAGCAGAACGTCGGTCTCGGGCCTCATACCGGCAACCCGGCAACAATGGCGCGCGCGACCTTCCACGGTTCGCCGACGCCGAAGGTCACGACGAGATCGCCGCGGCCCGCCCAGGCGAGCACGAGCTGCGCAGCGTCGTCGAGTGATGGCGCCCAACCCGCGCGCACAGAGGATGGGAGCAGATCGAGTACCCGTTTCCCGCTGACGCCGTCGCGCGGCTCGTCACGGCCGCCGAGCACGTCGGTGACGACGACGAGGTCGGCGAGCGCGAGCGCGTCGGCAAGCTCGGACGCCAGCTGACGCGTTCGCTCATGGACGTGCGGCTGGTAGACAGCGATCAGGCGGCCGGCGCAGCGCTCGCGCGCGGTGCGTAACGTGACGGCGAGCTCGGTCGGGTTGTGGCCGTAGTCGTCGTAGACGGCAACGCCGCCACGATCGCCGACGAGCTGGAACCGTCGGTCGACCCCGGTGAAGCGCGCGAGCACCGGCTCGGCTTCGACGCAAGGTACGCCGGCCAACTCGAGCGCAGCTAGCGCGGCCGCCGCGTTCTGCCGGTTGTGCGCGCCCGCAACGGCAAGCTCGCCGGCGAATGGCTCGAGCTCCCAGCTGCGCACGACGTGCGGCACCCCGGCGAGCCACGTGTCGAAGAACGCGCGCAGCTCGGCCTCCGAGCCGTACGCAGCGTGGTGGTCGAGCTCGATGTTCGTGACGACGGCGATCTGCGGCCGAAGCGCACCGATCGAACGATCGGACTCGTCACCCTCGACCACGAGCCAGCCGGCTCCCGTCGAGGCGTTCCCTCCCAGCTGCGGGACGACACCGCCGATAATCCACGCGGGATCGCGACCTGTCGCGCGCAGGACAAACGCGATCATCGCCGCGGTCGTCGTCTTGCCGTGGGCGCCGCCGACGACGATCGACGGCTGCGCCGCGACGAGCTCGGCCAGGAACTCGGCTCGCGGCGGGCCGGCGACGCGAGCCGAGTGCGCCGTCGAGACGACGACCTCCCAGCCTGGCGGCGGTGTGGGCTCATCGCCGAGGTCGATCTCGATCCCGTCGAGCGTCTCCATGAAGATCGTCTGGCGCAGGTCCCAGCCGCGAACCTCGGCGCCGAGCGCGCGGGCGATGTTCGCGTACGCCGAGAGCCCCGAGCCGCCGATACCGACGAAATAGATACGACGTCCGTCAAGAACGGGCAAGGCGGATCAGCTCCTCGGCGATCTCCTCGCCAGCGTTGGGGCGCGCGAGAGCCAGCATCGCGTCGCGCATCGCGGTACGTCGTGCGGGGTCGGCGAGCAGTTCCGTGACCAGCGCAGGCACGCGCGTGATCTCCGCGTCCGAGACAACGACCGCGCCACCCCCGCGCGCGAAGTGCTGCGCGTTGAGCGTCTGATGATCGGCGGTCGCGTGCGGGTACGGCACGAGGATGGATGGCGTCCCGGCGGCGGCGAGCTCCCACACTGTCCCACCCGCGCGCGAGACGGCCACGTCGGCGGCTGCGAGCGCAGCGGCGAAGTGGTCGGTCTGCGGAACGAGGACGTAGTCGGGTCGCCGGACGCGCGCGCGCAGCGATTCGTAGTCGCGCTCGCCTGAGACATGGAGAACCGCAGGGCCGGCTGCACCCCACGCGTCGACGGCCATCTCGTTCAGCGACCGAGCGCCCGCGAGCGCGCCGAAGACCGCGACGACCGGCGCGTCGGCGGGGAGCCCGAACTCGCGGCGACCCTCTTCGCGCGTCGCACCGCGATGCGCGACGGGGATTGCGCGCCCGACGACCTGGTACTTCGGCGCCCGCCGCCCGGCGATCTCGTACGCGAGGAAGACGCGATTCGCAAACGGCGCCGCGAGCAGATTCGCGAGCCCAAGGTGCGCATCCGCTTCAGTCAACGCTGCAGGGATGCGCCGCAGCCGCGCCGCGAGAACCATCGGGCCTGCGACGTAGCCCCCGCCGCCGAGGACGATGTCAGGCCGTCGCCGCGCCAGGATCCGCGAGCACGCAAACGGCGCTGTCACCGCCTGCCAGAGCGCCCACGCGAGCTTCAGCCCGAGCCGGCGGGGGAAGCCTGAGACGCTGAACGTGTCGAGCTCGAAACCGGCTTCAGGAACCAGGCGCGACTCGACGCGATCCGCCGACCCGGCGAACGTCACAGTCACTCCGCGCGTACGTAACGCCTCAGCGACTGCGAGCGCGGGCCGGACGTGCCCGGCTGTTCCCCCGGCTGCGATCACGCACACGAGCTTCGACGACGCGTCCATTCACGGCGATGTTAAGGAGAATGCCGACCGCGGCGAGCAGCACGATGAGCGAGGAGCCGCCGTACGAGACGAACGGGAGCGGAATGCCGGTCAGCGGAGCGACGCCGAGCACGGCCGCAATGTTGATCACGGCCTGCCCGCAGACGAGCGTCGTGATCCCCGCGGCGAGCCGCTTCCCGAACGGATCTCGACAGGCGAGCGCGACTCGGAATCCGGCCCACGCAAACATCACGAAGGCTGCGACGAGCAGCGTCAGGCCGATCAGGCCGAGCTCCTCGCCGATGATCGCGAGGATCATGTCGGTGTGTGCCTCGGGCAGGTAGCTGTTCTTCATCACGCCGTGCCCGAGCCCGAGCCCCGTCCAGCCGCCCGACGCGAGCCCGATCTTTGCCTGCGTAATCTGGTAACCGGTTCCCTGCGGATCCTGCGCTGCATTGAGGAAGCTGAAGAAGCGAGCGCGGCGGTACGGCTGGTACCAGATCGCGGCGCCGCCCAACGCGAGCGTCACGGTTCCCGACAACACCAGCAGGCGTGTCGGCACACCCGAGACGATGAGCACGCCGCCGACCATGAGGACGAGCGCGATCGTCGTCCCGAGATCCGGCTGGAGGATGATCAGCCCACAGAACGCGCCGCACACGAGCCCGATTGGCTTCATCAGCTCGGACATCGTCTTCGGCACCGGCCGCCGCGACAGCCGCGCGCAGACCCAGAGGCAGAGCGCGAGCTTCGCGAGCTCGGACGGCTGCACGCTCACCGGCCCGACGACGAACCAGCGGCGCGCGCCGTTGATCGGAGGCGCCACCACGAGCACCGCGGCGCAGAGGCCGAACGCGCCAACCAGGAGCATGGGCGTCAGCCGCCGCAGGCGGTGGTAGTCGATCCGCGACAGGAGGGCCAGCAGGACGATGCCGCCGAGCGCGTAGATCGCCTGCTTCGTCAGGAACGTCATCGGGTCGCCGTTCCCGAGCGCGGCCGGCGTCGATGTCGCGCTGAAGACCATGACGATGCCGAACGCGACCAGGCCGAGCGTCACCAGGCCGAGCACGCGTTGTTCGAGACGGCCATGCGGCATCGCGCGTGCCTGCGGTTCGCTCCGCGGCGTGGTTGCCGGGGCTCGCTTGCCGCCTGCGCGCGCGCGCGAGCGAGCCGGAGCGGTCCGAGTGGCCGGCGCGGCTGCCCGACTGGTGGCACGTGCGGTCATCGTGCGTCGCCCGCAAGCTCGTCGACCAGGCGACGGAACTCGTTGCCTCGGTGCTCGTAGTCGACGAACTGGTCGAAGCTTGCGCAGGCCGGCGACAGAAGAGCGACATCGCCGGGTTGCGCAGCGGCGGCCGCCGCGCGCAACGCACTCACTAGGTCGCCGCACTGCTCAAACTCGACGCCGGCTTGCTCAAGCGCGGCACCGATCTCTGCCGCTGCGTCGCCGATCAGGTACGCGCGATCGCTTGGGCCGAGATCCGCGGCGAGAGGGTCGTAGCTCTCGTGCTTGCCGCGCCCGCCGAGGATCACGTGTAGTGGCGCATCGAACGACGCAATCGCACGTCGTGCAGCTGCGACATTCGTCGCTTTCGAGTCGTTGACGAAACGAACGCCGGCCACCTCGCGCAGCTCCTCGATCCGGTGCTCAACGCCAGGGAACGAACGGAGCGCAGCGGCGATCGCATCGTCCGCGAGCCCAGCGGCGCGAGCAGCCGCAACCGCCGCCGCCGCGTTCTCGCGATTGTGCGCACCGGGAATCCGCGGCTCGGCCGGTAGTGCATCGTCGCCGGCGAACTCGACACGCCGACCCGCGCCAGGCACGGCCGCGAACCCGCGCGGCACGACGGCAACATCCTCCGCCGTCTGCCGCTCGAACATGCGCAACTTCGCGTCGCGGTACGCATCAAACGAGCCGTGGCGGTCGATGTGATCCGGCTCGAGGTTGAGCAACACCGCGATCCGCGGGCGTAAAGTGTCGACGTCCTCGAGCTGGAAGGACGAGAGCTCGCAGACGATCCACGCGTCGTCCGCGACCCGCCCAACCAGCGACGTGAGTGGCCGCCCGATGTTGCCAACGACCTCTGCCGCACGACCCGCGGCATCGAACATCGCGCCAAGCAGAGCTGTCGTTGTCGTCTTCCCGTTGGTGCCGGTGATCCCGATCAGCGGATTCGCAAGCAGTCGCGCACCCAGCTCGATCTCGCTCAGCACCGGAACGCCACGCGCGCGCGCCGCCACGAGCAGCGGCCGGTCGCTCGGAACACCTGGGCTCTTGATCACGGCATCGATCTCCCTGAGCAGCGCGTCATCCTCGTCACCGAGCTGGACTTCGACACCCGCCGCCGCGAGCCTTCCCGCAACGGCCGGATCGAGCGCCAGATCGCGGTCGTAGCCAACGACCTCGACGCCCTCCGAGCGAAGCGCCAGCGCCGCGGCCTCGCCCGACCGCGCGAGCCCGAGCACGAGCGCCCGCTTCACAGTCGGAAACGCAGATAGTAGCGGTAGTAGAGGACGAAGCCGATCGCGCAAAGGATCGCGCAGATGATCCAGAAGCGCACCATGATCTTCGTCTCCGACCACGCCTTCATCTCGAAGTGATGGTGGATCGGCGCCATCAGGAACACGCGTTTGCCGGTGCGTTTGAACGAGATCACCTGGATGATCACCGAGAGCGCCTCCATCGCGTAGATGCCGCCGATGAAGATCAACAACACCTCGGTCTTTGTCAGCACGGCGAACGCCGCGAGCGCGCCACCGAGCGCCATCGAGCCCGTGTCGCCCATGAACACCTCGGCCGGGTGCGCGTTGAACCAGAGGAAGCCGATCGTGCCGCCGATCAGCGCCGCACCGAAGATCGCGAGGTCGAGGTACGTGCCGCTGCGGTGGCCCGGCGCGCCCGAGCGGATCCACGAGATGACCGCGATCGAGAGGAAGGTCAACAGCGAGATGATCGACGTGCCGGCGGCGAGACCATCGAGCCCATCGGTGAGGTTCACGCCGTTGACGGTGCCCGCGATCACGAGGAAGAGGAACGGGTAGAAGGCGTAGCTGAGGTTGACGTGCCAGTCGAGGATCGGAACGTAGATCTTCGTGTCGACACCAGGAATGTGGTGGATCGCAATGGCCATCCCCACCGTCACCGCCAGGAGCAACGCCATCTTCCAACGACCTGGCAGGCCGAGCGAGCGGCGCCGGCGCACCTTCAGGAAATCGTCGAGGAAGCCGATCAGGCCGCAACCGAGCGCGACGCCCATCACGGTCCAGCCGGACAGCGTGTGGACGGAGAGCAGAAGGAACGGCGCGAGCGTCGCGAACAGGATCAGCAGGCCGCCCATCGTCGGCGTTCCCTGCTTCACGATGTGGCCGGCCGGGCCTTCCGCGCGGATCTGCTGACCGACTCCGCGGCGGCGCAGCCAGTCGATGAACGCCGGCCCGATGACGACGGCAATCACCATCGCCACGAGCCCCGCGATGAGAACTCTCACCATGACTGCGCGATCTTCGCGATTCGTGCGGGGACGCCTTCCAAGCCGACCGCCCGTGACGCTTTCACGAGCACCGCGTCGCCGGGCTTGAGGAGGTTGCCGAAGCCCTCGGCCGCGTCGACGGCGTGCATTTCGGGGACACCCGGTGTCATGTAGAAACGCGCGCCGGCGCCGACCGCGATGAGCACGTCGACCGTCTGTGCGACGATCTCGCCGATCTCGCGGTGGTAGACGTCGGCGTGGTCGCCGAGCTCGGCCATCTCACCAAGGATCGCGACGCGACGCCGGCCCGCGGCTCGTTGGGAGAGGTCGACGAGCGCGGCGCGCATTGAGGTCGGGTTCGCGTTGTACGCGTCGTTGATGACGAAGCCGCCGCCGGGCAACGCACGCTCCTCGCCGCGCCACGGCGACAGCTCGATCCGGCTCGCGCCTTCCTGCGCGCGGTCGAGCGGGTGGCCGAGCGCTTCGTACGTGGTCAGCGCCGCCAGCGTGTTCTCCAGCAGGTGAAGCTGCGTGAACGGGAGCTCGAGGCGCACCGTTCGCTCGCCGACGCGGAACTCGGCATCGGCGGTGAGGGCGCTCTGGTCGAAGCGGCGCACGTCGAGGTCATCGCGACGGAGGAACGGCTCCAGCTCGGGCGCGCGCTCGGCCGTTGGCACAACCGCGATCCCACCCGCGGGCAGCGCGTCGATCGCCTCGGCGTTGGCGCGCGCCACATTCTCGACCGAGCCGACAAGCTCGAGATGTTCCGGGCCGATCGACGTGACAAGAACGACATCGGGTCGCGCGATCTCGCACAACGTCGCGATCTGGCCGAGCCCGCGCATCCCCATCTCGAGCACGAGTAGCTCGGTCTCCGGCTCCAGACGACAGACCGTCAGCGGCACGCCGATCTCGTTGTTCAGGCTCGCGCGCGCGAACACCGTAGAGACGACGGGCGAGCAGAGCGCGCCGAGGATGTCTTTCGTCGTCGTCTTTCCGGTCGAACCAACCACTGCGACCACGCGCGTCCTGCTTTTGCTCAGGACGAGGTGCGCGAGCGCGGCGAGAGCCGCGTGCTGGTCGTCGGGAACAAGGGTCGCGGCACCGCGCCCGCGTGCGCCATCGACGAAATCGACTCCCGCGTTGAGGGCCACAAACAAGTCGCCGGGACCAGCAACGCGCGAGTCGGCGCTGATCCCGGTGATCGGCCCGCCGTCCGAGCCACGCTCCAGCTGGCCGAGTCCGAGCGCGGCGACCTCATCCCACGAGAGCGGGATCACGACCCGCCTCGCAGTGCCTCCCGGGCGACCTCACGATCGTCGAACGGCTGCACGACACCGCCGATGTCCTGACCCTGCTCATGGCCCTTGCCGGCGATCACGACCACATCGCCCGGTCCCGCGACACCGATCGCGCG
Source organism: Actinomycetes bacterium (assembly GCA_025358355.1). Lineage (GTDB taxonomy): Bacteria > Actinomycetota > Thermoleophilia > Gaiellales > Gaiellaceae > Gaiella. The sequence continues at coordinate 35,007 of JANYJX010000114.1, forward strand.
ATTGATCGCCGAGCGCCGATCGGGATCGATCTCGACCTCCATCCCGGCGCCTTGGAGCACGTCTTGGATGATCGCGAGCGGATCCTCGGAGCGCGGGTTGTCGGAGGTCACGATCGCGAGATCGGCGCGGTCACGGGCGATGCGCCCCATCAGCGGCCGCTTGCCGCGATCCCGATCGCCGCCGGCGCCGAAGACCGCAATCACCTTGCCCGGCCCGAGATCGCGCGCGGCCTGCAAGACGATGTCGAGCGAGTCGGGCGTATGCGCGTAGTCGACGATCACCGCGAACGGCTGCCCTTCGTCGATCGCCTCGAACCTCCCTGGCACACCTGCGACAGCGGCGATCCCCGCGGCGATCGCCGCCTCGTCGATATCCAGGAGAATCCCTGCGGCGACCGCAGCGAGCACGTTCTCGACATTGAAGCTACCCCGCAGGTGCGTCTCGATCTCGATCCCCGCCGCGTGGAACCGGCTGCCGCGCGCGTCCAGTTGCAAGCCGTCGGCACGCACTTCCGCACCGGAGCCGAGCCCGAATGTGATCAGCGGCGCACGTCCAGCCGCCTCGAGCTCGTCGGCCAGCCGCCGGCCCCAATCGTCGTCGACGTTCACCGCGGCCGGCGGCGGCTGCGGGCCAACGAACAGACGCCGCTTCGCTTCGAAGTAGTCCTCCAGTGAGCCGTGCAGATCGAGATGATCCTGGCTCAGATTCGTGAACACGAGCGCGTCGAACCGCACGCGGTCGAGCCGACGCAAGGCCGAGCCGTGCGATGACGCCTCGACGGCGGCGCTCTCGTCGCCCGCGTCGAGCATCTCGCGGAACAGCCGCTGCAAGTCGATTGCTTCCGGCGTCGTGTGCGCCGCCGGCCGCGACATCCCGCCGACGATCCACTCGACCGTCCCGACCAGTCCGGGCCGCCGGCCAGCTGCTTCAAGAATCGCTCCCAGAAGAAAGGTCGTCGTCGTCTTGCCGTTCGTCCCGGTGACGCCCGTGACCTCGAGCGAGCGAGTCGGCTCGCCGAAGAACGCATCGGCCGCCATAGCCATCGCTGCGCGCGTATCAGCGACCACAAGCTGCGGCACGTCGACCTCGAGCGGCCGCTCCACGACGAGCGCAACCGCGCCGGCGGCGACCGCGTCCGCGGCGAAGTCGTGGCCGTCGGCGCGAGAGCCAGAGACGCAGAAGAACGCCGCCCCCGGGGTCACAGCGCGTGCGTCGTATGCAAGATCGCGAACATCGACATCGCGCTGCCCGACAACTTCCTCGGGTGCGAGGGCTCGGATTAGTCCCGCGAGCTCCACGGGCCAGAGGTTAGCGCGAGCTGCCCGCGACAGGCGCGTCAGGCTGCACAGCGAGGTACTGGAGGTCGAACTGCGCGATCCGCTGGAACGCCGGCGCAGCTACGACACCACCGAAGATCGCACCTCTGGGTTCGTCGATCATCACGAGCACGACCGCCCTCGGATGCTTCGCCGGGACGATGCCGACGAACGACGCGACGTACTTCGTCGTCGAGTAGCCGTGCGAGGTCGGCTTGTTCGCGGTGCCCGTCTTGCCGGCGACGGTGTAGCCGGGAATCGCGGCCGCGGTGCCGGTTCCCTGGATCACAACGTCGCGCAGCATCGTCATCAGCTTCCGCGATGTCGCCTCCGAGACAATCCGGTGGCCCGCCGCCACATGAACGCGTCGCACGCCGACCTTCTCGATCAGATGCGGAATCGCGCGGACGCCGCCATTCGCAATCGCCGCGTACGCCGCCGCCATCTGCATCGGCGTGACCGCAATGCCGAGTCCGATCGGGACGGTGCCGATCGTCGAGCCCGACCACTGGTCAAGTGGCAGCACGAGCCCGGCGCTCTCGCCAGGGAAGTCGATGCCGGTCGTCGTCCCGAAACCCCAGCGCGAAACCCAGCGCGCGAGCTCCTCCGGGCCGAGGCGCTCCGCGATCGTGACCGTGCCGACATTCGACGATTTGGTGAGGATCTCGGCCACGCTCATCCGCTCGGTCGGCCGAGACTCGGCATCGTGGATCACCCGGTCGGCGACATGAATCGTCGGCTGCAATGTGAAGCGCGTTTGCGGCGTGACGACACCGTCCTCGAGCGCGGCGGAAATCGTGACGAGCTTGAACGTCGAGCCTGGCTCGTAGAGATCGGTCACCGCGCGGTTGCGCCGATTCTCCGGGTTCGCGGACGGGAACTCGTTCGAGTCGAAGCCGGGCGCGTTCGCCATCGCAAGCACCTGGCCGTTCCGTGGGTCGAGCACGATCGCGGAACCACCCTTCGCGTGCCACTTCTTGACGGTCTCCGCGAGGATCGCCTCGGCGTTCGCCTGAATCTGGTGGTCGATTGTCAGCGTGATGTTCCGGCCGCGACGCTCTGGGCGCGACTTCACGACATCGACAGCGCGCCCGTAGAGATCCTTGACAATCGTCTCGCTGCCCGGCTGCCCCGCGAGCGTCGGCTCGAACGAGCTTTCGAGGCCTTCCAGCCCGTGGTTGTCCGTGCCCGCGTAGCCCACGACCTGCGCCGCGACACCGCGCTGCGGATACGTCCGCTTCTCCTCCGAGATGAACCCGATGCCCTTCAGGTTGAGCTTTTCGAGCGACGCGGCGGCGATCGGATCGGCCTTGCGCGCGAGATAGATGAATCCCTTCGACGTGTCGGCGAGCTCGTTGTAGACGGCGTTCGCATCGAGACCCAGCGCCTTCCCCACCGCAACCGCGACCTTTTTCCGATCGACGATCGTCTTCGGATCGGCGAACACGGTCGTCGTTTGCTCACCAATCGCTAGCGGCTCGCCGGTGCGGTCGAAGATCGTGCCGCGACCCGCCGGCAGCGGAATCGTCTCGCGCTGTTGCTCGAGCGCGAGCGACGAGTACGACGAGCCGCGAACGCCTTGCAACCACGCTGCGCGCCCGAGAGTTACCGCGAAAGCGACGACGAAAACGAGGAGAAGAAGGCGAATCCGACGGTTGAGCGAGCGTGGGCTCACTTCGGCGCAAGCTCGACGTACCGCGTCGTCGACGAATCGGCCTGGACGAGGCCAAGCGACCCGTGCGCCTCCTGCTGCAGCCGGTACGTGGACGCGGCGCTCGATAACTCGCCTTGCAGCCGCGCGATGTCACCCTGCAGCTCGACGCGATGTCGGCTCGTCTTAGTGAGACCCATCGTCAGCCGAAGCACTGCGACATTGACCGCGACAACGCCGGCCAACAGCACTGCGAGTACCACGATCCACGCGACGCCGCCGGCAAGAGGCCGCCGGTCGGTCGCCTCCGCCGTTCGCCGCGTGCGCTTCTTGCCGCCAGCTGCCGCTCGGCGTCCGTCGACGTAGGAGGTCAAATCTTCACCGCAGCCCGCAGGCGCGCGGACGACGAGCGCGGGTTCGCATCGATCTCACGCGCAGACGGCCGCACCGGTTTACGCGTCAGCGCGCGCAGCTCGGGCTGCTTGCCGCAGTTGCAGATCGGGAACTCGGGCGGGCATGTGCAGCCCTTCGCCTTCTGAGCGATGAACTGCTTCACGATTCGATCTTCGAGCGAGTGGAAGCTGATCACGGCGAGCCGCCCGCCCGGCCGGAGCATCGCGAGCGCAGCGGGCAACGCGGTCTCGAGCGCGCCGAGCTCGTCGTTGACCGCGATGCGCAGTGCTTGGAAGACGCGCTTCGCCGGATGCCCTTCGCCGAATCGCGCCGGGGTCGGGATCGCGAGCTTGATCGTGTCGACGAGCTCGCCCGTCCGCGTGAACGGTGTCGTCATGCGACGGCGCGCGATCGCCCGCGCGATCGGCCCCGCGTAGCGCTCCTCGCCGAAGCGGCGGAAGATCGTCACTAGCTCGCGCTCGTCCCAGGTGTTGACGATCTCCTGCGCGGACGGCTCGGACGACGGATCCATGCGCATGTCGAGTGGCGCGTCGGTCGCGTACGAGAAGCCACGCTCCGGCTGATCGATTTGCATCGATGACACGCCGAGGTCGAGGAGAACCGCGTCGGCGCGCACGTCGTTCGCCGCGAGCTGCGTGAGCACAACCGAGAAGTCGCCGCGCAAGAAGCGCACGTCGACGCCGGCGGTCGCTTTGAAGAGGTCGAACAGCGGCTTTGCGCCCGGGTCGCGATCGATTGCGACGAGCTTGCCGTCGCCCGCCAGGTCGGCAGCGAGCAGCCGCGAATGGCCGCCGGCGCCGAACGTCCCGTCAACGACGGTCTCTCCCGGCCGCACGGAGAGGAGCTCGCGCACCTCGGCCGCAAGGACTGGAACGTGATCAGCTGCGCTTCTCTGCAAGACGTTCGGCAACATCGTCCGCGCTCCCTTCGACCGCGTTCAGGTGCTCTGACCAGGCTTCTCGGTTCCAAATCTCGAGGTGGTCTTGGACGCCGATCACGATCACGTCCTTGTCGAGGCCCGCGTGCCGTGCAAGCGCCGGCGGGATCAACACGCGGCCCTGCTTGTCCGGAACGGCGACCGAGGTGCCGTGGAAGAAGAACCGCTTCAGCCGGCGCGCCTCGCCCGAGAACGAGTCGAGCTCGCCGAGCCGGATCTCGACGGTGTTGCGCCATGTGGCGTCGGGATACACGTCGAGGTTCGAGTCCAGGCCCTTGGAGATCACGACGCCGGCCTCCCACTCGTCGCGAAACCGAGCCGGCAATGTGAGGCGGCTCTTGTCGTCGAGGGTGTGCTCGTGCTCGCCGTAGAACATGGTTTAGGCCCTACCGTGTCTCCCACGATGCCCCACGATAGACCACTTTCCCCCACTTCGCAACCCCTATCTGTGCGGCATGATCCAGGGCCGTGAGAGCCTTCACCGTCGCCGAGCGCCCCGATCTCGTCGGGCCG
>JANYJX010000001.1 GCA_025358355.1 Actinomycetes bacterium
TTCAACAACCCATCCGGCCCCGTGATCGCCCCCGGGCCCTCACGACCGGCGAGCAACTGATCGATCAGCTCGTCCGGAATCTCATTCGGCTGCATGACACTCCTTTACGGATCATGCATACACAGAATCCCGGACGCTCCCTCGGGGGCGCAGAGCAGGTGCAGGCGCAGCCCCCAAAACCAGCGGGAGTGGCTCTTGCAGTAGCCGTAGCCGCAGACATCGGCGAGCTCGGAGCGACGGCTCGTCTCGAGCGAGCGGCCACACTCAACCGGCGTCGAGTCGAGCAGCAGGAGATCATCGCTCGCTCCCGGGCTCTTGGCGGCAAAGACGCCGATCAGCCACTCGATCCTGTCGGCCAGACGGGCGCGCCGCTTATGCAACGCGTCCTGGCAGGGCAACACGGGAAACAGGTGCCCGAGCTGCCGGCGAGCCGCTCGCAGAAACCGCCGGTCGCTCGGGATCCCCATCAACACCTGAGCGACAGACAACGTCACGATCTCCGCGTCGCTCAGCTTGCGACGGCCGTTACCAGCCCGGGCAGGAAACAGATCACCCGCCGTGCAATAGACGCCAATACAGAGCAGGTCGAAGTCGGCGCGCATCGTGGCCTCCAGGCCGACGTTGCCATAGCAACGCCGACTTCGACCCGCTCCTCCCACTCCCTGGCCGCCACCAACCCCGTGGCATCAATCATCTAGCCGGGCGATCAGTAGTTCGCCGTCGTCCCTCTGTGGCCGCCGCCGATGCCTGTGACGTTCGCCGTGGCGAGGCTACAGGCACGAGGCGCTGGACGATCCGCATTGTGCTCGCCGAAGTTGCTCTCTTCGCACTCGCGCAGGTTGCGCCGTACGGCCGGGCGCATCACAACCCGGCGACCGTCCGCGAACCCGCGTGGGACAGTTCGCAGACGCGAACACTCGCCGTCGCGGCCTGCTTCGACTGCCACTCGAACCTCACCACATGGCCGTGGTATTCGAACATCGCGCCCGGCTCGTGGCTGATCTACCGCGATGTTGTCGGTGACCGCGGGACGCTGAACTTCTCCGAATGGCAGCGCGCCTAGGATGTCAGCGCTGGCGACATTGCCGAGACAGTCGCTAGGCGCCGGCTGCGGCGACTGCTTCGGCAAGCGTGAACGTCCCGCGCCACAGTGCGCTGCCGACGACCGCGCCTTCGCAACCGAGATCGTGCAGCGCGCGGAGATCGTCGAGTGACGCGATGCCGCCCGCCGCTAGCACGGGCAAGCCGCAGGGGAGAACCTCCGCGAGCAGCTCGAGGTCTGGGCCGGCGAGCGATCCGTCGCGGCGCGTCGCGGTCACCAGCAAGCGGCGAACGCCGGTGTCGGCGCAGCGCAGGGCCAGCTGGGCCGCCGAGATGTCGGCAGCGCGCGTCCAGCCTTCGACTGCGACGAAGCCATCGCGCGCGTCGACCGCGACGACGAGCTGCTCGCCGAGCCGCGTGGCGGCCGCCGCGAGGAAACCGGGGGAGAGCGCCGCCGTACCGACCATCACGCGATCGGCGCCGGCTGCGACCGCCGCATCGATGGCTTCGAGAGTCCGGTAGCCGCCGCCGACCTGAACGGGAACTTCCGCCGCGACAAGCGCGATCCGTTCGAGAAGACCGTCCGACGGGCGACCCTCGAAGGCGCCGTCGAGATCGACGAGGTGCAGCCGCCGCGCCCCCTCGCCGACGAAGCGTCGCGCGAGCGCAACCGGATCGCCGCCCTCGATCGTCACGCGATCTCGTACGCCTTCGTGCAGCCGGACAGCGCGGCCGTCGAGGACATCGACCGCGGGGATGACCTCGAACACCTTGTCTTGACGTGCTATCACGCTAGCATGCTATCATGATGGCCATGACGTCAACGCCTACTGATCACGCGGTCGAACTGCTAAGCGGGCTGAACGAGCTCGCCGACGCGTTCCAGTCGCTCCGCACAAGCGAAGAGGTGACGCGATTCCTCCGCGATCTCTGCACGCTGCCGGAGCTCGAGGCTCTCGCGCACCGCTGGCAGACCGCGCGCCTCGTCGACCAGGGGGTGCCGTATCTCGAGGTCGCCTCACGCGTCCCAACCTCGACCGCCACGGTCACGCGCGTCGCCCAATGGCTGCGCCACGGGACGGGCGGCTACCGGCTCGCCCTCGAGCGCGGGAAGGATCGGGCATGACGTCGCGGTTCACGCGCGCCGGCCAGGACGGTCGGCTGTCGGTCGCAGTCCCAGCCAAAGGCCGGATGGCCGAGCCGGCGCTAAAGCTCTGCGCTGATGCGGGGTTGAGTTTCGAGACCACCGAGCGCTCATTGCTCGTGCCGTGCGCGAACGCGCCGGTCGACTTGCTGCTCGTCCGGCCGAGCGACATCCCCGAGTACGTGCAGGATCGCGTCGTCGATCTCGGGATCACCGGCGCGAACCTCGTCGCCGAGGCGGAGGCTGACGTCGTGACGCTGGCCGAGCTCGGTTTCGCCCACTGCACGCTGGAGGCTGCGGTTCCCGAGGATGCCGAACAGCGCGAGATCGCAGATCTCAACGGGCTGAGGATTGCTACCGCGTACCCAGTTTCCACGCGTCGCCTGCTTGCCGAGCGCGGCGTCGAGGCCGAACTCGTTCACGTGTCCGGTTCGGTTGAGGCGACGCCGCGACTCGGGCTTGCCGATGCGATCGTTGACCTTGTTTCAACTGGTTCGACGACTGCCGCGAACGGGTTACGCCGCATCGGCGAGCTGCTCGCGTCGCAGGCGGTGCTCATCGGCGGGCGCGAAGCGATCGAGACGCGAAGCGATCTTGTCGAGCGGCTCGAGCTGATGCTGTCCGGCGTCGTGGCCGCGCGGCGCCGGCGCTACGTGATGATGAACGCGAGCGTCGATTCGCTGCAGGCAATCCGCGACGTGCTGCCGAGCATGGATGCGCCGACGGTGCTGCCGCTTGCAGATGAGGGCCAGATCGCCGTGCATGCTGCGGTCGACGCCGGCGATATCTGGCAACTGCTCCCGTCGCTCAAGGCGGCCGGCGCGACGTCGATTCTCGTGCTCCCGGTCGAGCGGCTGCTGCCGTGAGGCGCGACTCCGGTCTCGATGGTGCGCTTGTCATAGTCGCGCCGATCGTCGCTGACGTGCGCGAGCGCGGCGACGCTGCTCTGCTGGAGTGGACAGAGCGGTTTGACGGACCGCGGCCCGAAGGTTTCAGGGTTTCGGCGGAGGAGATTGCCGCTGCAGAGGTCTCGGCTGTGGAGCTCGAGGCGCTGCGCTGGATGATCGCGGCGGTGCGGGTTTTCTCCGAGGCGCAGCGTCCTTCGGATACATCCGTCGAAGCTGTGCCGGGCGTGATCGCGGAGCGCCGCTGGCTGCCGCTCGCTTCGGTCGGCGTTTGTGTTCCAAGCGGCCGCGCACCGTTGCCGTCGTCGCTCGTGATGACAGCTGTGCCCGCTCTGGTCGCCGGAGTCGCGCGCATCGCGGTCGTGACGCCGCGACCCGGTGCCGCGACGTTGGTCGTCGCGCGCGAGCTGGGGATCGACGAGGTCTACGCGGTCGGCGGCGCTCAGGCGGTCGCCGCTCTTGCGTTCGGCACGGAGTCGATTCCGGCCGTCGACAAGATCGTCGGGCCGGGCAGCGTGTACGTGACCGCTGCGAAGTTGCTCGTGTCGACGAGCGTTGGCATCGACCTGCCGGCCGGGCCGAGCGAGGTCGTCGTGATTGCTGATGGTTCGGCCGATTCGGCCGCCTGCGCTGCTGATCTGTTGGCTCAGGCCGAGCACGGAGCCGACTCGATCGCGCTCCTCCTGACCGACGATCCGACGCTGTCCGACGCTGTCTCTACGCTTGTTAGCGGATATGACAACGTTGCGGTGGAACTTGTCGAATCATTGGCTGCTGCGCTGGCGCGCTCCGAGGCGTTTGCGCCTGAGCACCTCGAGCTGCTCGTCGCCCATCCCGAGCCGTTGCTCGCGCGTGTTCGCAACGCCGGCACGGTGTTCGTCGGCACCTCGGCCGTCGTGGGTGACTACGCAGCCGGTGCGACGCACGTGCTGCCGACGGGCGGTCTCTCGCGCTCCACCGGCGGTCTCGGCCTCGAGTCATTCCTGAAACCGGTGCAGGTCGTGCGCGCGAGTGCGGGCGGGCTCGCGGTGGCGCGCGAGATCGTCGGTCCGATCGCCCGGATGGAAGGGCTGCCGCTGCACGCGGCTGCGCTCGAGGCCGGGGTGGCGGAGATCAGGCGCGGATGAGCACGACGCGGCTTGACCCAGTCGCGCTAGCTGCGGACTTCTCGGCGTACGTCTGGTCGGCGACCACTGCGGACGTTGCGGCTCGACATGGCCTACGGGCGGAGCAAGTGCTGCGCTTCGACCAGAACACGCCGTCGCTGCCCGGCATCCCACAGATCCCGCTCGCGGAAAGCTTTGCGCGGCTCAACGAGTACCCGGACGGCACGTATCGTGAGCTGCGCGAGGCGGCTGCTGCGTATGTCGGGCTCGGGGCGGAGTCGTGGCCGCAGATCGTGGTCGGCGCCGGCGCCGACGACCTGATTCTGCTCTGCGCGCGCACGTTTCTGAGCGGCGGGCGGCGGGCGGCGATCGCGACGCCGACATACGTCGTCTACCGCCAGGCGTCACAGCTCGCCGGCGCGGGGGTCGGCGAAGAGATCGAGGGCGCGGATCTGATTTGGCGGTGTAACCCGAACAACCCGACCGGAGAGGTGGTTGCGGCGGCAGAGCTCGTCGCGCTCGCGCGCTCGGTGCCGCGCGTCCCGGTCGTCGTCGACGAGGCGTATGTCGAGTTCGGAGGCGAGTCGGTCGTCCTGTTCCTCGCTGAGGCCCCGAACCTGATCGTGCTACGGACGATGTCGAAAGCGTTCGGCTTCGCGTCGCTGCGCGTTGGCTACGCGGTTGCGTCTCCGAATGTTGCGGCGGTTCTCGAGGAACGACGCGCGCCGGCGCCGATCGCCGGCCCCGCCTCGCGGATTGCTGCGGCCGCCCTCAGAGACCCGCGTCTCGATGTCGTCGAAACCGTGGCCGAACGGGAACGCGTGCGCCAAGCGCTCAGCGCAACCGGGCTCGATGCGCCGCCGACCGCGACGAACTTCGTCTACGTCCGCAGCGGGAAGCCGCTCGCGGCAGAGCTGGAGGCGAAAGGTCTTGTCGTGCGATCGGTCGCAGGCGGCATCCGGATCACGGTTCGCAAGCCCGTGGACAACGACGTTCTCCTTCGAGCGCTTGGCGTCGACGCGCCGCTTTCGCCCAGCCGCTCGGCTACCGTGATCCGCACAACGACCGAGACGGCGCTGAGAATCACGCTCGATCTCGACGGCTCGAGCCGCGTGCGCGTCGCGACCGGAATCGGCTTCCTCGACCACCTCCTGACGCTGATGGTGTTCCACGCTGGGTTCGACCTCGATCTCGTGGCCGGCGGCGATCTCGAGGTCGACGAGCACCACACAGTCGAGGACGTGCTCGCGTCCCTCGGCGACGCCCTCGCCCAGGCACTCGGCACCCGGAACGGCGTGACGCGCTACGGCGCCGCGACCGTGCCCATGGACGAGGCTCGGGCGACGGCAGCGGTCGATCTCGTGCGCCGCCCGCACGCCGAGATCGCGCTCGCGTTCGCCGGCGATCGCGTTGGCGGGCTCGCGCTGTCGCTTCTCCCACACGCGCTCGAGCGCTTCGCGATGCAGGCTGGCTGCACCGTCCACGTTCAGGCATCGGGCCGGGACGACCATCACGTCGCCGAGGCCGCGTTCAAGGCACTTGGCCGCGCGTTACGAGAAGCTTGCGCGCCGGGAGCGGCCGGAATCCGCTCGACGAAGGGCGCCGCGTGAAGGTCGTGCTCGCCGACTACGGCGCTGGAAACCTGCGCAGCGTCTGCTCCGCTTTCGCGCGCGCCGGTGCTGAGCCGGTCGTCTCAACCGACCCGGAACAGATTCGCGAGGCGTCACTCACCGTGATCGCAGGAGTCGGCCACGTTGAGAGTGCACGCCGTGGTCTCGCTGCCAACCGCCTCGACGATGCCATTGCCGCACGAGCCGCTGCCGGCCGGCCGGTGCTCGGCATCTGCGTCGGCATGCAGCTCCTGTTCCACGAAAGCGACGAAGGTGGCCATGGCCTCGGCTTGCTCGACGGCCCGGTTCGCCGCGTGCGCGCGCCGCGCGTGCCACACATGGGCTGGAACGCGCTGGAGCTGATCGGCGAGCCAGCCCTGCTCGACGGACTCGACGGCGCGGACGTCTATTTCGCGCACAGCTACGCCGCGGAACCGACCCGCGACATCGCGACCGCCGAAGTCGACCACGGCGGTCGCATGGTCGCGGCGGTCGAGTCGGGCCCGCTGGCGGGAGTCCAGTTCCATCCCGAGCGGAGCGGATCCGCGGGCGCACACGTCCTCCAAAACGCCCTCAACTGGGCGGGACAATGGTGAAGAAGCGCGTGATCCCGTGCCTCGACGTCGCCGCGGGCCGCGTCGTCAAGGGCGTCCGCTTCGAGGGCTTGCGCGATGTCGGCGACCCGATCGAGCTCGCGACGCGCTACTCCGAGCTGGGCGCCGACGAGCTCGTCTTCCTCGACATCACCGCGACGATCGAAGGTCGCGGCCCGATTCTCTCGCTCGTCGAGCGGGCGGCCGAGGAGCTGACGATCCCGTTCACCGTCGGCGGCGGCGTTTCCGGGTTGGAGGACGCGCGCGCGCTCCTTCGTGCAGGAGCTGACAAGGTCGCGGTCAACCGAGTCGCGTTCGAGGAGCCCGAGATTCTCGCCGCTCTTGCGGCCGAGTTCGGCTCGCAGGCAGTCGTGTGCGCGGTCGACGCGCGGGCCGGCGAGGTCGTCACGCACGGCGGCCGGAATCCGCGCGGGCGTGGCGCGGTCGACTGGTCGCGCGAGGCAGCTAAGCGTGGCGCCGGCGAGATCCTGCTCACCTCGATCGACGCAGACGGAACGCGAGCCGGCTACGACCTGGAGCTGACGCGAGCCGTCGCCGAAGCCGTCGAAGTCCCGGTCGTCGCGTCGGGCGGCGCCGGCGAAGCTGCACACCTCGCCGGGGCGTTCGAGGCAGGAGCCGAAGCCGCGCTGATCGCATCGATCGTGCACGAGCGGCCGGAGCGGCTGCCCGAGCTGAAAGCCGAGTTGAAGGAGCTGGGATGGAACGTCCGGAGCTGACCGCTGCGATCGTTCAGGACGCGTCAACCGAACGGGTACTGATGCTGGCGTGGATGGACGAGGAAGCGCTGCGGCGAACGCGCGAGTCCGGCGAAGCGTGGTTCTGGAGTCGTTCGCGCGGCGAGTACTGGCGCAAGGGCGCGATCTCCGGCAACACGCTCGCGGTCGAGGAAATCCGCGACGACTGCGACGGCGACGCAGTCCTCCTCCGCGTTCGGCCCGCCGGCCCGGCCTGCCACACAGGAGCCGAGTCGTGCTTCGCGCCGTGGCTCTGGCGGACGATCGCCGAACGCGCCCAGACCCGGCCGGAAGGCTCGTACGTCGTCAGCCTGCTCGACGCCGGCCCCGCCGCGACCGCCCAAAAAGTAGGCGAAGAGGGTGTCGAAGCGGCGCTCGCGGGCGCCGGCGAGTCGGACGAGCGGCTCGTCGAAGAGCTCGCCGATCTCTGGTTCCACAGCTACGTCCTGCTCGCCGCGCGTGGCCTTGATCCGGCACGTGTCGAAGAGGAGCTTCGCCGCCGGCACGAGCGTTAGACTCGTGCCACGATGAGAACAGTCGCAGGTCAGTCCCGCGAAATGGCGTGGCTCGCGGGCAGCTCGAACAAAAACGGCTGATCCGCTGCTTCCAGCTCTCCGCGTCGGAGGAAGCAGCGGGACAGGACGCGAACCGCTTCCGCCACTCGTTTGGCGGCGTCGGCTCGCGCCTTCTTCCCGCCCCGCCTGAGTCTCAATGGGAAGGAGTTGGCGCGATGCCAATGCCTCATCGCACGTTTGCACAGGTCGCCAAGCGGCGGCTTGTGGGGAAGGAAGGAACCGAGCGCGTCCGAATGATCCGGTCGCTGATGAGCGAGCTGCCGGACTACAAGAACGGCCCGTATGCAGATCTGCGCAAGTGGCTCGAAGGCGAGCTCGATCGCACGCGCGTTCGCGCGAAAGTCATCCACCGCGACTCGCTTTCGGTGCGCCGCGAAGGTGCTGCCCAGATTGCGTTCGTCGGCCCGCCGAATGCGGGCAAGTCGTCGCTACTGCAGGCGTTGTCGAGCATCCAAATCAAGACGGGCGACTACGCGTTCACGACCCTGCGACCGGTTCCCGCGCTGACGCGGATTGGCGGCGTGCTCGTTCAGCTCGTCGAGATCCCGGGCTTGATCGAGGGCGCGAACGAGGATCGGGGTGGTGGGCGGGCGCTGCTCGGAGTTCTCCGCAGCGCGGATGCGATCGTCTTCTGCGGCGCGCTCGGCGAATCCTTCGAAGGGCTCCGGATCGTGCGTGCTGAGGTTGCTGCGGCCCGGATTGACAAGCCCGCGATCGTAGCGGCGACGAAGGCGGACGACGCTCCCGGTGACGCGCTCGCCAGGCTCGCCGCGGCCGAGCCGGATCTCGAGATCGTGCCCGTGTCCGTGCTCGACGACGTCAGTCTCGACCGCCTGCGTGAAGCGATCTGGCAGCTCACCGGGCTGATCCGCGTGTATCCGAAGCGCGACGGCAAGGTCGATGAGGAGCCGTTTGCGCTGCCGATCGGGGCTACGGTCGCAGAGGTGGCCGACGAGATCCACCACGAGCTCGGCGCGGTTTGTGCCGGCGCGCTGGTCTGGGGGAAGTCGGCCCGCTTCGACGGTCAGCGCGTTGGGCGTGCGCACGTCGTGGCCGACAGTGACATCGTGGAGATCATCGTGTGAGGGCAGCCTGACACCGTCCGTCGGGGTCGCTTGTCGTCGTCTCGCGCCCCGACCCGGCCGATATACCGATACGGTGACCCGCGACGACTTCGTCCTGCAGCGCGTCCAGCCGGCGCTCGTCGGGCTCATCGACGGCTCGATGTCGACGCTCGCGCCGATCTTTGCGGTCGCAATCGCGACCCAAACGCCACACTTCGCATTCCTCGCGGGCGTCGCCACATCAATCGCGGCGGGAATCAGCATGGCGTACTCGGAGGGACTCTCCGACACCGGCGCAGTGACCGGCCGCGGGAACCCGGCCGTGCGCGGCGCGATCACCGGCGTCGGGACGTTCGTCGGCGGCATCCTTCACACGCTGCCGTTCCTGATCTCGAACTACCACGCTGCGCTCGTCGTGGCATCGGTCGTCGTCGCATTCGAGCTGGTCGCGCTCGCGTACTTGCGCTACCGCTTCCTCGAGACGAGCTTCCTCCGCTCAGTCGCACACATCACGCTCGGAGGAGCAGTGATCGTGGCGGTTAGCGTCGCGCTCGGCGCTAGCGGCTAAGCACCGAACCATCTGTCAGCAACGGTCGCAATGTGGCGGTGGTCGGTGCCGCAGCAGCCGCCGAGCACGGTGAGATGCGGCAGCCGCTCGCGAATCGTGAGGTAGCCACGTGCGAGCTCGGCTGGATCGCCGTCGTCCAGCACCTCCGACTCGTCGAGCTCGGCATGGCTCTTCGTCGACGCGTTCGCGCGAATCCCGAGAATGCGGTGCCACGGACCGGGACCGTCGAGCGTCGGGAGGAAGTGACTCGGGTGCGCGCAGTTGACCATGAAGTAGGCGGCGACTCCATCGGTCTCCCGGTCGACCTGCTCGATCGCCTCTGCTAGCGGCTGCCCGCTCGGTAGCCGTCCGTCCGTCTCGACGGTGAACGAGATAACGACGGGCATTCCGGCGGCTGCCGCCGCGCGCACGATCCCGAGCGCCTCCTCGACGTAGGTGATGGTCAGGCCGGTGACGAGATCGGCGGCTGTATCAGCGAGGACGCCGATTTGCCAGGAATGAAACGCCTCCGCCTCGTCCGCCGTCAGGTGGTTCTCCGGGTCGTAGGCGTCGCCTTCCGGGCCGATCGCCGCGCTGATCACGAACGGCCGGCCGGGCTGCTCCTCCCGCTCGCGGATCTCCTCCAAGAACCGAATCGAGCGCCGGTTCGCTTCGGCGAGATCGTCGAGGGAATAGCCGAGCTGCGCTCCCCAGGCCGGATTCGCCCGCCAGGTTGTGGCCTCGAGCACGAACCCGGTCGCGTGTCGCCGCGCCACGTCGAGGTACGGCTCGAAGTAGCGCGTCAGCGCCGCGCGGCCATCATCCCGCTCGAGCAGTGGGAACGAGGCGAAGCACGGCAGATCGAACCCATCGATGAAGACGAGCGTCGTCTCCAACCCGCCGTCTGTCAGCAGGACGGATCCGTCGAGCTGGGGAAGCGCGTTCCGGTAGCGCATGACAAGCGATCCTACGTCGGGGTCGACGCGGGACGCAATTTGTGGAACGTGGAAGACTTGACCCCGGTCTCCAAGGCTGACCCTCGCTATCGCACGCGCTTTGCGGAGGTACGACGTCGCTCGCGAGCGGCAACGTCGGAGATAGATGCTCAGCTTTCGAGGCAGAGTAGGTCGTCGATGGTCTCGCGACGGCGGATCAGCTTTGCCTCGCCGTTGTTCACGAGGACTGCCGCCGGGCGGCCGACGCCGTTGTAGTTCGACGCCATCGCGAGCGTGTACGCGCCCGTTGCCGGGACTGCGAGTAGGTCGCCGCGGCGCGGGGAGGGCAGGGCGACGTCGTCGATCAGCACGTCGCCCGACTCGCAGTGCATGCCCGCGACGCTGACTGTCTCGTCGGCCGGCTCGGCCGTACGTGCGGCCGAGAGTGCTGTGTAGCGCGCGTCGTACAGCTGGGGGCGTGGGTTGTCGGACATGCCGCCATCGATCGCGACCCATGTCCGGCCGGGCAGCCGCTTCACGGCGCCGACGCGGTAGAGCGTCACGCCGGCCTGGCCGACGAGCGAGCGGCCCGGCTCGAGCCACAGCTCCGGCTCCGGCAGCCCGGCTTCCGCGAACGCGATGCGGGCGGTCTCGGCCGCCGACCTCGCGAGATCGGCCGCATCGGGAACATGTTCGTCGGGGTGGTGCCGGATGCCGAACCCGCCGCCGAGATCGGCGACGCGCGCGACCCAACCAAGCTCGTCGCGGCACGAGGCGGCAAACGCCGCCAGCCGGACGATCGTCTCGGCCTGCGCGTCGAAATCGGCCAGCTGCGACCCGACGTGGACATGCAAGCCGAGCACGTCGATCCCGCGCTCGAGCGCGTCGTGCACGAGCGCGCGCGCCTGGCCGGTCGGCAGACCGAACTTCGAGCCGTGATGGCCGGTGCGGATTGCTTCGTGCGTGTCGGCGTCGACGCCGAGCGTCACGCGCACGAGCGCGCGGGCCACTCCCGCTGCCGCCGCCAGACCGGCTTCGTCCGGCGCGTCGAGAACGACCGTCGCGCCGTCGCGGGCCGCCTCGCGCAGGAACGCCTCGTCCTTGTTGTTCCCGTGCACGACGAGCTCGGCGCCGGTGAAACCGGCCGCGCGTGCGAACGCGAGCTCGCCCGCTGACGCAACGTCGGCACCGATCCCTTGCTCGCGCAGCAGCCGGAGGAGCGCGACGTTCGGAAACGCCTTCGTGCCGAAGACAACCCGCCCGTTGCCGATCGCGCCGCGTAACGCCTGTGCCCGCGAACGGATCGTCTCCTCGCAGTAGACAACAAGCGGCGTGCCAAACTTCTCGGCCAGCTCGACAGCGCGCATCCCGCCGATCAGCAGCTCATTGCCGTCGATGCGCGCCGAAGCTGGGAACAGATCGAGCATTGGCCGATTCTGCCTGTTACCATCGCCAAGGATGACGCACCTTCTTCTGTAGTCCAGGGAGCGACCGCGGCGAGTGCCGCGCCGGTTCCCGCTGAGCCTCTCGATCGAGAGGCTTTTTCATTGGTGGAGGCGAATTCAGAGCGTGATGGAAAAGTACGACCCGCAAACGATCGAGGCGAAGTGGCAGAAGGTCTGGGCCGACGAGTTGTCGTTCCACGTCCCGAACCCTTCCCCCGAGGAGCTTGCCGCGCACCGCGACAGGACATACGTCGTCGAGATGCTGCCGTACCCGTCGGGCGATCTCCACATGGGGCACACGCTCAACTACACGATCGGCGACGTCATCACGCACGTCCGGCGGCGCAAGGGGATGCAGGTGCTGCGGCCGATGGGTTACGACGCGTTCGGTCTACCCGCCGAGAACGCCGCCATCAAGGAGGGCGCCCACCCGCGCGTCGTCACCGAGCGGAACATCGCCTCGATCCGCAAGCAGATGCACCGTATGGGCTGGGCGATCGACTGGGGTCGCGAGATCTCGACCCACCAGCCCGAGTACTACCGTTGGACACAGTGGCTTTTCCTCCGCTTCTTCGAGCGGGGCCTCGCGTACCGAAAAGAGGCGCCCGTCAAGTGGTGCCCGAACGACCAGACCGTGCTCGCGAACGAGCAGGTGGTCGACGGTCGCTGCGAGCGCTGCGGCGCGGAGGTGGAGGCGAAGAGCCTGACGCAGTGGTTCTTCCGGATCACCGACTACGCCGACGCGTTGCTCGATGAGATGGACTTGCTCGAGGATTGGCCGGATCGCGTCCTGACGATGCAGCGCAACTGGATCGGGCGGTCGCAGGGTGCGCGCGTTGTGTTCCGCGTCGAGGGATCGGGCGAACAGTTGCCTGTCTTCACGACGCGGCCGGACACGCTGTTCGGCGCGACGTTCTTCGTACTGGCTCCCGAGCATTCGCTGGTTTCTTCGCTGGTTGCGGGGTCGGAGCACGAGGCGGAGGTGCTCGACTACGTGCGCCGGACTGCCGCGCGCTCTGAGGTCGAGCGCGAAGAAAAGGAGAAAGACGGCGTCTTCACCGGCCGCTTCGCGGTCAATCCGGTGAATGGCGAGGCGATTCCGATCTGGGTCGCCGACTACGTGCTGATGGGCTACGGGACAGGCGCGATCATGGCCGTCCCCGCGCACGACGAGCGCGACCACGCGTTTGCCGAGCGTTACGGGATCGAGATCCGGCAGGTCGTCGGCTCGTCCGCGGTAGACGTGGCCGAAGCGGGCGCGTTCGTTTCGCACTCGGCGGACGAGGTGCTCGTCAATTCCGGGGACTTCTCGGGACTGAGCTCGCCCGACGGCAAAGTGGCGATCACGGCGTCGCTCGCGGCCGAGGGTCTGGGCGAGGAAGCGATCGCCTACCGGCTGCGCGACTGGCTGCTCTCGCGGCAGCGCTACTGGGGCTGCCCGATTCCGATCATCCACTGCGAGAAGTGTGGCGAGGTGCCAGTGCCGGACGATCAGCTGCCGGTCGTGTTGCCGGAGATCGACGACTACGTGCCGAAGGGCCGCTCGCCGCTCGCTGCAGCCGAGGACTGGGTCGCGACGACGTGTCCGAAGTGCGGTGGCTCGGCGCGCCGCGAGACGGACACGATGGACACGTTCGTCGACTCCTCCTGGTACTTCATCCGCTACACCGACCCGCATGACGACCGGCTGCCGTTCGACCGCGAGATAGCCGACTACTGGCTGCCGGTCAACCAGTACATCGGCGGCATCGAGCACGCCGTCCTGCATCTGCTCTACGCGCGCTTCTTCACGAAGGTGATGAACGAGCTCGGGCTGGTCGGTTTCCGCGAGCCGTTTGCACGCCTCTTCAACCAGGGGATGCTGACGGCGGGCGGCGCGAAAATGTCCAAGTCGAAGGGCAACGTCATCAACCCGCTCGAGTTCGTGGAGCGGTACGGCGCGGACACGGTTCGGCTGTACACGCTCTTCATGGGCCCAGCCGATGAGGACATGGATTGGCAGGACACTGGTTTAGAAGGAATCTGGCGGTTCCTCAACCGGTTGTGGCGGGTCGCGCACGAGCAGGCTGCGACGCCGGTCGCCAAACTGGCAGAGGCGGATCCGGGCGATGGCGAGCTGGCGCGCAAGACGCATCGCACGATCGCCAAGGTGACTGACGACATTGAGCGGCGGTTTTACTTCCACACGCCGATCGCCGCCGTGATGGAGCTCGTCAACGAGATCCAGCGGCACCCGGAAGACCCGGCTGTGCGGTTCGCGACCGAGACCGCCGTGTCGCTGATTCAGCCGTACGCACCGCATGTTGCCGAAGAGCTGTGGGGTGTTCTTTCCGCCGGTGGGACACGTCTGTGGGAGACACGTTGGCCCGAGGCCGACCCTGCGCTTCTGGCCGTGGCCGAAGTGGAGGTCGTCGTGCAGGTGAACGGGAAGCTGCGGGACCGTCTCCACGTCGCGGCGGGAACCGGCAAGGACGAGCTGCTGGCGGCGGTGCTTGCATCGGAGCGCGTGCAGGCCCATCTCGACGGGCACGAGATCCGGAAGACGATTGTCGTGCCCGACCGGCTCGTCAACTTCGTCGTCTAGTTCCCGCGGCCTGGCACGGCCGGGCGAGTTGTGACGAAGTTGGCACAAAGTTGGCACAAAGCCGTAGTGGTTTGGCTGCGACGGTGGAGGCGTGCCAGCGATCTCACTCACACGGCGCCAGGTGGTCGTTCTCGGCTTCGCGCTCCTCGGCGTCCTCGCGCTTGCGGGGACACGACTGGCGCGGACGGGAACCGCGGCGACGCCCGCACGGGCTGCGCCACTCGGCGCGCTGAAGGCGACGCCCGCGCCGCGTGGGCGACTGTTCGTGGATGTCGTCGGCGCGGTCCGGCGTGCGGGCCTCTACCGGCTCCACGAAGGCGACCGCGTGTTCGATGCGGTCGCGCGCGCGGGTGGCGCAACAGCCGGAGCCGACCTGTCGGCGGTGAATCTCGCCGCGCCGCTGGTGGATGGGACGCAGGTCGTCGTGCCGAAGATTGCCGCAGTCGGAGGCCCCGAGACATCGCCGTCCGCTGTAGCTCCGCCAGCAAAGGTGAGCCTCGGCAGCGCGACTGCCGTGCAGCTCGAGACGCTCCCCGGGGTCGGGCCGGTGACGGCACAGAAGATCATCGACTGGCGAACAACGCACGGGCCGTTCCGTTCGGTCGACGCACTCGATGATGTGTCGGGAATCGGCCCTAAACGGATCGAGCAACTGCGGGATCTCGTCACACCATGATTCGGCGCACGCTCGAGTTTGGCTGGCCGACGCTCCTGGTCGCTGCCGCGTGCGTCGGCCTCGCCGCAGCGAACTGGGTTCGCGTGTCGCCACCGATCTGCGGTGTCGCGCTCGTCGCTGTCCTCGTCGTCGCCGCGCGAGCCTCGGGGCCGCGTCGCGTCGCGCTCCTCGGCGTCGGCCTCCTGGCCGTCGGTCTGTGGTGGGGCGGACTGCGTCTCGAATCGCTCGACCACAGCGTCCTCCGCACGCGAATCGGCGAGGCGGGAGACGCCGTCGTCACGGTCACCGGTCCGGCAAGGAGAGCGCGCTATGCGCTGCGAGTCTCCGGCGACGTGAGTCGCTTCGCCGGCCAGGAGTTGCACGAATCTGTCCTACTCGAGCTACCGCGCGATCGGGCGCCGCCCGAGGGGGCCGTGATCGAGCTGCGTGCGCGCCCGGTCGAGCCGCGAGGGCCCGAGACCGGCTTCGACGAGCGAGGATGGCTGGCCAGACGCGGCGTGCACGTCGTCCTGCGCGGTGGCCCGTTCCAAATCGTCGGCCGGCGGGGTGGGATAGGTGGCGTCGCCGACCGGCTGCGCGCGGGCATCGCAGCGGCACTCGCCAGCGGGACGACCGGCGAGCGGAGAGGGCTTCTCGAAGGGGTCGTGCTCGGAGACGAGACCAATCTCGACGCCGGGCTCCGCGACGACTTCAAGGCGTCCGGCCTCTACCACCTGCTCGCGGTGAGCGGGCAGAACGTTGCGTTCATCGTCGCGGGGGTGCTTGGCCTCGCGTGGCTGTTCGGCATTCCGCGGCTCGCGGCTGAGGCAGTCGCGTTCGCGTCGATCGGCGCGTACACGCTTGCCGTTGGCTGGCAGCCGTCGGTCGTGCGCGCGGCCGTTGCCGGCGGGCTTGCGTCGCTGGCGTGGCTCGCGTCGAGGCCGCGGGATCGCTGGCACTTCATGGCCGTTGGGGCGCTGATCCTACTCGCGTGGACGCCGATGACGCTGTTCGATCCGGGATTCCAGCTCTCATTCGCGGCGGTCGCGGCGATCTTCATCGGCGTCCCGTGGCTCGATACGCGACTCGAACGGCTGCCTGGGCCGGTGGCGCTGCCACGCGCGCTGCGACTGTCGCTCGCTGTCTCGATAGCGTGCGGCGTCGCGACGGCTCCGATCCTGTGGCTCGATTTCCAGCGCGTGCCGGTATGGACAGTGCTCGCGAACGCGATGGCCGAGCCGGCGGTCGGGCCGTTGCTCGGGCTGGGCCTGGTCGCGGCGATCGTCTCGCCGATCCTGCCGTCCGCGGCTGTCGCTTTGTCGTGGCTCGCCGGCTGGCCCGCCGCGTGGATCGCGTTCTCCGCTCGCTTCATCGCACAGCTCCCGTTCGCGTCGAGCTCCTCGCCGTGGGTGCTGGCGGTAGGAGCGATCGCGATCGGCGTCGTGCTTGGCCTGCGACGACTCTCGCCATGGCGCCGAAGACTGCCCGTCACGATCCTCGCGGCGACCGCGCTCGTCGCGACCGCCTGGTGGCTGACCGAGCCGCCGCACATACGCCAACCGCCAGCCGGCCTGCGGGTGACGTTCCTCGATGTCGGCCAGGGCGACGCCGAGCTGCTCGAGGTGAAGGAGGGCGCGGTTCTCGTCGACACCGGCCCGCCCGAAGGAAAGGTCGATCGGCAGCTCGCGAAGATGGGTGTCCGCGCGCTCCAAGCCGTCGTCCTCACGCATCCGCATCGCGATCACGTCGGCGGAGTTCCGGCGCTGCTTGCACACCTGAGAGTTGGCGAGTTGCTCGATCCCGAACAGCCCTCACCCGGCTTCGACGAGAAGGCGGCGATCCGCGCGGCACGCGAGCATCACGTGCGGTTCGTCTCGGCGCGCGAAGGCGACGAGTACCGCATCGGCGGGCTCCGGCTGCGGATTCTCTGGCCCGACCGAGGCGGCCTCCATGGCGAGGATCCGCACGACCACGCGGTCGTCATCCTGGCGTCCTATGGCGCGACCGACATCCTCCTGACCGCCGATGCCGAGTCGAACATCACGTCGCGTCTGCCGCTAACAGCGGTGGAAGTCCTGAAGGTCGCCCATCACGGCTCGGTCGATTCCGGCCTCGCCGACGAGCTGCGCGTGCTTCGCCCGAGGATCGCCGTGATCGAGGTCGGAGTGCGCAATGACTACGGCCATCCGCGCGCCGAGACCCTCGCGACGCTGCGAGCGTTCCCCGGGCTCTCGCTCTATCGCACCGACGAAAACGGACGTGTGACACTCGAATCAGACGGGCGGACGATCACGGTTCACGCGCAGCGTGGGGTCGGCTCGCAGGGGTAGGCTCGCCGAGTGAGCAACGACGCCCCGGAGCTGAAGCCCGCCTACCTCCTCACCGGCAGCGACCGCCCCAAGATCGAGGTCGCGCTCCAGCGGCTGCGACGCCATTTCGAGCACGAAGCTGTCGAACGCGTGTCTGGGTTGGACACACCCGGCGCGGACGTCGTCGCGCGCTGCAACGCCGGCAATCTCTTCGGCGATGCGCGCCTCGTTGTCGTCGAGTCGATCGACGGGCGCCCGAATGCCGACAACCGGCTGACCGGCGGCTGGAAGGCGGCCGATCTTGCGGCGGTCGTCGAGTATCTCGCGTCGCCGGCGCCGGGAACGACGCTCGCGCTGGTCGCCGCCGAGCTGAAGGCCGATTCGCCGCTCGGGAAGGCGTGCAAGAGGATCGGTGACGTGCTCGATTTCGCGGTCGCGAAGCGGGGGCACGCCGCGTGGGTGGCGCAGCGCTTCCGGCGGGTCGGCGTCGCGGCCGACTCGGATGCGTGCGCGGCGATCGTCTATCTCGTCGGCGACGACATGGTCACGTTGGCCGCGGAGGTCGACAAGCTGATCACATGGTCTGGCGGCGGGTCTGGCGGCGAGCCGATCGACGAGCGGGTCGTCGCGGAACTCGTTGCGTCGGTCGCGGATACGCCGTCGTTCGCGATCACCGATGCGTGGGCGCAGCGCGAAACGGGGCAGGCGCTCGAGGCAACGGAAATGATCTTCGAGCGCTCGGGCCGGCCGCGCCGCGACGAGGTTGCACGTCTGGCCGGGACACTTGGTGGGCACGCGTCGAAGCTGAAGACCGCGCGACGACTCGCGGCCGAAGGTGTCAAGCCGGCGGATGCGCTGACCCAGCTCGGCACACGCAGCAGCTTTTACGCGGGCAAGCTGTTCCAGCAAGCGGAGCGGTTTGCCGACGACGAGCTGCGCGACGCGACCGAGCGGCTCGCCGACCTCGATCTCGCGCTCAAGGGGAACTCGAAGCTCGACGGCGATCTCGAGCTGCAGCGCACGCTGATCGAGATCTCGCGCGCGCCCGGTCGGGCGAAGGCTCGCTAGACCGAGCTAAGCGTCTTGCCGGCAACGAGCCGTGCGGCCTGCGATTTCTTGCGGCCGGCGGTGTTGCTGTGCAGCGCGCCCTTGGATGCGGCCTTGTCGATCATCCGCACGAGCGCGAGATGCTCGGCGACGACCTCGTCGGCCTTCCCGTCGGCGACGGCCGTCTCGAGGCGCTTCGTGAGGGTCTTGATCGTCGAGCGGTAGCGGAGGTTCTCCAACCGTTGCCTGGCGGCACTCCGGACGCGCTTTTCCTGCTGCTTGATGTTCGGCATGCTGCTCCTGCGTTCGGAAACCTCGACTAGCTCAGCGATCACGCGACATCAGCACGCGCGCCGCAAGCCCGCGGATGGTAGCAAACGAGCCATGAACAGCCGCCGCTGCCGGAGAGGGCTACTTGCTGACGTCTCCTGCGGCCATGTCCCAAGGCGACAATCCTCTTGGGGGCCACCACTCCTCCGCCCCACATCGATCGTATCGGGCAAAGTCGCGCAGGTGGGAAACGACTTTGTGCCGAATTTGACCCAATGAGTAGGCAGGTGAACGAGATCCCCGAGGTTGAGCCCGAAAGCCAGCGACCGGCGCGGCCGCGGCTAGCCCGCTCGACGGCGATCTTCTCGCTGGCGACCGGCCTCTCGCGCGTCCTCGGCCTTGTCCGCGAGAGCGTGTCGGCGTACTACTTCGGCGCCGGCGGGAAGATCAACGCGTTCACGGTCGCGTTCCAGATCCCGAACCTCGTGCGCGCGCTCGTCGCCGACGCGGCGCTGTCGGGCGCGTTCGTCCCCGTCTTCAGCGAGTTGCTGGAGAAAGGCGAGCGCAAGCGCGCCTGGCGTGTCGCGTCGACACTTCTCTGGCTGATGCTGCTCGCACTCGGCGGGATCACCGCGCTTTTCATGCTCCTTTCGCCGTTCGTGCTGCGCCTGTTCGGCAGCCCCGGCGGCGACCTCGCCCTCGCCGTCGGCCTCTCGCGCGTCCTCTTCCCGGTCGTCGTGCTGCTCGGCCTGTCGGGAATCGTCGTTGGGATCCTGAATAGCTACGACCACTTCGCGATTCCCGCGTTGACCCCGGTCTTCTGGAACGCGGCGATCATCCTCGGACTCGTCCTTGGTGTCCCATCCCAAGACACGACGAATGGCAAGCTCTACATCTACGCGGGCGCGATCCTCGTCGCGACGGTGCTCCAGTTCCTACTGCCGGTCCCATGGCTGAAAGGGCTCGACGGTCGACTCCAGCTCGTTCTCGACTGGCGTGATCCAGCCGTCCGTCGCGTGTTCACGCTGATGATTCCGGTCACGCTCGGCCTCGGGCTGATCAACGTGAACGCCGTGATCGACACGGTCTTTGCCTCCCGGCTAATCGACCCGAGGCTCGCGCCAACCGCGATCGACAAGGCCTTCCGCCTCTACATGCTCCCGCAGGGGATGTTCTCCGTTGCCGTGGCGACGGTGCTGTTCCCCGCGCTGTCGCGACTCGCCGCGCGCGCCGACCACGACGGTTTCCGGGACACGGTCGGCCTCGGCATCCGCCAGATCGGCTTCCTGCTGATCCCGGCAGGTGTCGTCTCCGCGGTGCTCGCCGCGCCGATCGTGCGCCTCGTCTACGAGCGCGGCGCGTTCACGGAACACCAGACAACAGTTGTAGCCGGTGCCTTGGCGGCGTTCTCGCTCGGCCTTGTCTTCAACGGCTGGATGCTGATCCTCACCCGCGCGTTCTTCAGCCTGCAAGCGAACTGGATCCCGACCGCGATTGCCCTCGGCAACCTCGCGCTGAACGCCGCGCTCGACGCAGCGTTCTACCCCCTCGGCGTGTGGGGGATCCCGCTCGCGACGTCGCTCGTGAACGTCGCCGGAGTCGCAGCGCTCGCCTTCTTCCTGCGCAAGCGCCTCGGTCGGCTCGGGCTCGACGCGATCGCGCGAGCGACGGGTCGAGTCGTCGTCGCATCAGCCGCCGTCGCCGCCGTCGCGTACCCAATCTGGTACGGCCTCGACCGAGCGGTTGGCCGATCGCTGGGAGGCCAGATCGTGTCGCTGAGCGGAGCCCTCGGAGTTGCGGGGACCGTCTATCTCGTCTCGTGCCGCGCTCTCGGCGTGAAGGAACTCGCGGTGCTGCTCCAATTGCGCGGGCCGGGTCGGTTCGGGAGAGTCGCTGGAGACAGGCGGCGCTGATGCTTCGGGCGATCAAGCTTCTTCTCCTCGCGGTGTTCCTGGCACTTCCGGTCGGGGTTGCTCTGGCCGCACGGCGGGTTGGAGGCCCGGCCGTGGTTGGTCCGCTCATAGTCGTAGTGCTGGGTGCCACGTTTGTCGTCGTCGCGGGTCGGATTGTCGTGGCTCCCGTTCGCAGGCACGCGGCGACGACGGGCATCCCGTTCTACCGCGTGCTTGAAGACAGGCCAGGAGACTGGACTGATCCAACTATCCGGCCCGTTCTGGCGTGGGTGTTTTTTCTTGGTTACCGCGGGCTGGATCACGTTTCTGGCGGGGTTCGTCTGGCTGGTGCTCACACGCGCTGGTCGCCTCTGGCGTTGCCATCCTGGGCTGCGCGGCCATCGCGACGTGGAAGCTGCGAGGTGATCGCCATCGACGCGCTGCTGGCTTGTAAGACGGGAAACCCAGCGTGGGTTGATCGAGGATGTGTCCAGGGCGCAGCTACCATCGGCCGGGACGTCCCATGGATCAGAGCCGCATTCGCAACTTCTCGATCATCGCCCACATCGACCACGGGAAGTCGACACTCGCCGACCGGATTCTGCAGCTCACGGACACGGTCGCCGACCGCGACATGCGCGAGCAGCTGCTCGACTCGATGGATCTCGAGCGCGAGCGCGGGATCACGATCAAGGCCCAGGCGGTGCGCGTCGCGTGGAAAGGCCACCAGCTCAACCTGATCGACACGCCCGGCCACGTCGACTTCACCTACGAGGTCTCGCGGAGCTTGCAGGCGTGCGAGGGCGCCGTGCTTGTCGTTGACGCCGCCCAGGGGATCGAGGCGCAGACCCTCGCGAACGCCTATCTCGCGATAGAGAACTCGCTCGAGATCGTCCCGATTGTCAACAAGATCGATCTGCCATCGGCGGACCCGGACGCCGCGGCCCTCGAGATGACGACGCTGCTCGGCGGCGCGCCCGACGACGTGATCCGCGTCTCCGCCAAGACCGGGCTCAACGTCGACCAGGTGCTCGACGCGATCGTCGCGCGCATTCCTGCTCCCCAGGGTGACGCCGCAGCGCCGGCCCGCGCGCACATCTTCGACTCGTCCTACGACCAGTACCGCGGCGTGATCGCGTTCATCCGGGTCGTCGACGGCCAGTTCGAGACCGGCTCGGCGCTGCGCGCGATGGCGCTCGGCACCCAGTTCGACGCCGAGGAGCTCGGGTTCATGTCGCCCTCGCGCGTGCCCGTGAAGACGCTCGAGGCGGGTGAGGTGGGCTACGTGATCACGGGGCTCAAGGATGTCTCGGCGCTGCGCGTCGGCGACACGCTGACGACTCGCAAGGGAGCAGCTCCTGCGGGCCCTCTGCCTGGCTACAAGGAAGTCAAGCCGATGGTGTTCGCCGGTCTCTTCCCGAGCGATTCCGACGACTACCCCGATCTCCGCGACGCGCTCGAGCGGCTGAAGCTCAACGACGCAGCGCTGTTCTACGAGCCGGAGACATCGCGTGCGCTCGGCTTCGGCTTCCGCTGCGGCTTCCTCGGGCTGCTGCACATGGAGATCGTGCGCGAGCGGCTCGAGCGCGAGTTCGACCTCGACCTGATCGTCACCGCGCCGAACGTTGCTTATCGAGTCTTGGAGCGCAACGGCGACTGGATCGAGGTGCACAACCCGTCCGAGATGCCGGTCGAGCTGGAGGAGGTCGAGGAGCCGTACATCCGCGCGTCGATCATCGTCCCGAAGGAGTACGTCGGCACCGTGATGGAGCTCAACAACGAACGTCGCGGCACGTTCGACCACCTCGAATACCTCTCGCCCGAGCGCGTCCATCTCACCTACGAGCTGCCGCTCGCCGAGGTCGTCCTCGACTACTACGACCAGCTGAAGTCGCGGACGCGCGGCTACGCGAGCTTCGACTACGACCTGTCGGGCTTCCGGGCAGGCAAGCTCGTCCGGGTTGACGTGCTCGTCGGCGGTGAGCCGGTCGACGCGCTCTCGCTGATCATCCACCGCGAGTTCGCCTACGACCGCGGTCGGCTGCTCGTCGAAAAGCTGCGCGCGGAGATCCCGCGGCAGATGTTCGACGTGCCGATCCAGGCGGCGATCGGCTCGCGCGTGATCGCCCGCGAGACGGTGAAGGCGCGGCGCAAGGACGTGCTCGCGAAGTGCTACGGCGGCGACATCTCGCGCAAGCGCAAGCTGCTCGAGAAGCAGAAGAAAGGCAAGAAGCGGATGAAGCAGGTCGGCGGGGTGGAGGTGCCGCAGGAGGCGTTCCTCGCCGTTCTCAACCTCGATTCCGACCGGAAGAAGTCGTGAGGATCGCGGACGAGGCTAGATGACCGAAGCTCGATCCTTGAACGCGCTGCAGATGCGGGCTCTCGAGGATGTCGACGGGCTGTTGGAGACGCTAGCCAATCCCGACGCCTCACCAGAGGAACGAATGCTTGCCGCGTCGGGTCTCGGGAAGTTTCGCGAAGGTCGTGTTCGCGACGCACTTGTCGCCGAGCTTCGCGACCCCGACTTCTCCGTGCGGGTCGAGTGCGTCCGTTCCTTGGGCAAACAGCACGACAAGCAGGCGATTCCGCCCTTGCTCGAACGCGCGGTGGAGTTGGAGTCGAGTCAGGAGTATCGCTGGGTGCTGTCCAGCCTGGCTGCGCTGGACGCGCGGGAGGTGGAGCCGCTGATCCTGCAAGAGCTGACCACTTGGGAGATGCCAAGGCGACGATGGATGGCGCACCTCCTCGGCTTTGCTGGAAGTAGATCGGCGATCGCTTCGTTGCGCGAGGCTGCACGCGTCGATCGCGTCTTCCAGCGCCGCTGGTATTACCGTGCGATCTGGAGGATCAAGAGACGCGCGAGTCGAGGATGATCTGGGACGACGTCGCGCAGATCGCGCTCGCGCTTCCGGAGGTCGAGGTCGGCACCGCGTACGGGACGCCGGCGCTGCGTGTGCGCAAGGCGTTCATGTGCCGCTTGCGCGAGGACGTCGAGACGCTCGCAATTCGCTGCGACTTCAACGAGCGACCGCTGCTGATCGAGGCCAATCCCGGCGTTCTCTTCGTGACGTCGCACTACGCGGCGTCGCCGATGGTGCTCGTCGCGCTGCCGCGCGTTGACGGGGCATTGCTGCGGGAACTCATCGAGGATGTTTGGGTCGAGCGCGCGCCCAAGAAGGCGGTGGCTGAGTTCCTCGCCGCACGGGGCGACGACGCATGAGCAATGTCCAACACCTCTATGTTCACCTGCCGTTTTGCGTTCACCGCTGCGGGTACTGCGACTTCGTGACCGTCGTCGGGCGGGCCGGCGAGCATGGGTCGTACGTCGATGCGCTGCTCGCAGAACTCGAGCTCGAGAAGAATGTTTTGGCCGCGCCGCTCGAGACGGTCTTTGTCGGAGGCGGCACGCCAACGTTCACCGAACTCGGAGAGTTGCGGCGCCTCCTCGACGCGTTACCGCCCGCTAGCGAGGTGACGGTCGAGGCGAATCCCGAAACCGTGACCGGCGAGTTGGCGTCGCTTCTCGAGGAGGCTGGCGTGACGCGGATCTCGCTGGGCGCTCAGAGTTTCCAGCCGCAACTTCTCGACGTTCTCGAGCGGCAGGCGGGGCCGGATGCCGTCCGACGCGCGTTCCATACTCTCCGTGATGTCGAATTTGACAACATATCGCTCGATCTGCTCTACGGCATCCCGGGCCAGAGCCCCGCCGATCTCGACGCGGATCTCGCCGAGGCGCTCGCACTAGCGCCGGAGCATCTCTCCTACTACGAGCTCGAAGCGAAGCCCGGAACGCGGTTCACGCACGCGCACGGGGACGAGCTCGGACGCCAGGCGGAGGCGATGGAGGGGTACTTCGAGCAAGCCGTCGAGACGCTGACCGGTGCGGGCTACCGCTGGTACGAGACAGCCAACTTCTGTCTCGCGCCTGATCGGGCTGGCGGGCGAGATCTCCGCTCACACCACAACCTGGGCTACTGGCGAGCCAGCGACTACCTCGGCGTCGGGATCGGCGCGGTATCGACGGTCGGTGGCGTGCGGTGGCGGAATCTCCCGAGCCTGAGGGGCTACCTTGCCGCCCTCGGCGAAGGGGTCGCGCCGCCACGTGAGGTCGAACCGCTCGACGACGACACCCGTGCGCGAGAGCGCCTGCTGCTCGGTCTGCGACTCGACGAGCCGTTGCCGCTCGACGCCGGGCTGGCGGAGGTCATCGACAGGTCTGCGCGCGAGCGCCTAACCCGTGGCGGCCTGATCGAGCCTGGTCATATCGGGGCCGCCGACTCGCTGGCGCTGACTAAGCGCGGGCGATTCCTTGGCGGCGGCGTCACGGTCGAGCTGTTCGCCGACGTGCCCGAATAGCTCTCCGCGCGAACGCGAGGGCTACCATCATTAGATGGAGTTGACACCGCGGAAGCGCGAGATCCTGCGGCGGGTCGTCGAGGAGTTCGTCAGCACGGGCCAGCCGGTCGGGTCGAAATCGCTCGTCGATCGTGCGCAGCTCACGACGTCGGCGTCGACGGTACGCGCCGAGCTCGCCGAACTCGAGGCGCTCGGGCTGCTCACGCATCCGCACACCTCAGCCGGGCGCGTCCCGACCGAGAGCGGCTACCGCGTGTACACCGAGGATCTCGTCGAGTCGATCGACGGCAAGCCGGGCCCGATGACGGTCGACCTCACGGCGATGCGAAACGAGCTCGACGCAGCCCTTCAGTCGGCGACCGAGACGCTCTCGCAGGCGACACGGCTGCTCGCGCTTGTGTCGGCGCCATCTCTCGAAGCGGCCACCGTCCGTCACGTCGAGGTGCTCGTGCTCCAACCCCGGATTGTCGTCGTCGTCCTGATCACGTCGACGGGCAGCGTCACCAAGCGCCTGATCGAGACCGAGGAGGCCGTCGATCCCGGCCTCGCGAACTGGGCGCGCGAGTATCTGAACGAACGCGTAACCGGAGTGGGGCTCGGCACGAGCCTCCTCAGACGCCAGTTCGAGGATTCGCAACTGTCGCTGCGCGAGCGGGCGTTTCTCGAGATTCTCAGACCGGCTTTCGTGGACATGCCCGAAGAAGCCGGGACGCGGCTCTACGTCGGCGGCGCCGCGGGTCTGCTTGGTGAGGCTCGCGCGGAGGAGCTCGACGCGTGCCACAGGCTTCTCGATCTGCTGGAGCGACGCGCGTCGGTGCTCGATCTGCTCTCGGATGCGCTCGACCCGCGCCGGCCCGTCGTCCGCGTCGGCCCCGAGATCGAGGGCGCCGAGCTTCACGACGTGTCGTACGTCGCGGCGTCGTACGGCCTCGCGAATCGCCAGCTCGGCGCCGTCGGCTTGCTCGGCCCGTTGCGCATGGACTACGAGACCGCGATTCGCTCGGTCCGTACCGCCGCGTTCGAACTCTCGCGCCTCGTGCAGGACGTGTACGAAGAAGCCTGACCCCCGCGGCCCGTACCCTTCCAAGATGGCCACGGCGGAGCGCGACTACTACGAGCTGCTCGGCGTCGATCGCGGCGCCGGCGACACCGACATCAAGCGGGCCTTCCGCAAGCTCGCGCGCGAGCTGCACCCGGACGTTTCGGACGCGCCCGATGCGGCCGACCGCTTCAAGGAAGTGGCCGAGGCATATGAGGTGCTCTCGAACCCTGAGTCGCGCGAGCTGTACGACCGCTACGGGCACGCCGGCCTGCAACGCGGCGGCTTCTCGCCGGGTCACGTCGACCTCGGGAACCTGTCGGACATCTTCTCGGCGTTCTTCGGCGACGGCCACTTCGGCAGCCGGCAAGGCGGCCGGTCGGCGCGAGGCGGCGATATCGCCGCGCAGGTTGAAATCTCGCTCGTGGACGCCTACAACGGCGTGAAAGTGGAGGTGCCGCTGCGCGTCGCCGCGGAATGCGATCGCTGCTCCGGCAACCGTGCGGAGCCAGGAACGTCGCCGACGACATGCCCGACGTGCGCGGGAAACGGCGTGACGCAACAGGTGTCGCAGAGCGTGTTCGGGCAGTTCGTCCGCCAGTCCGCGTGCCGCCAATGCGGCGGCGCGGGGCGCATTGTCGAGACGCCGTGCGAGCAGTGCGACGGCGACGGCCGCGTCGTCGAGGAGCACGCGCTCGACGTCGATATCCCCGCCGGGATCCACGACGGCCAGCAGATTCGCGCGCAGGGCGAGGGGCACGCGGGCGCCGCTGGCTCGCGCCCGGGCGACGCCTACGTGCATATCCGCGTCTTGGCGCACGAGCGCCTCGTGCGCGACGGCGATCACCTGGTCACGGCGGCTCAGGTGACGATGACCGACGCCGCCCTCGGCGTGACCATCTCGGTTCCGACGCCTGAGGGTGACTACGAGCTCGAGCTGCCGGCGGGCGTCCAGCCCGGTGAGGTGCGCGTCGTCCGCGGCCGCGGGATGCCGGCGCTGCAGTCGAGCCGCCGCGGCGATCTGCACGTACACGTCGAGGTCGGTGTGCCGCGCAAGCTCGACGCCGAGCAACGCACGCTCCTCACCAGCCTCGGCGAGAAGTTGGGCGACGACGCGTACCGCCGCGATGACAGCTTCTTCGAGCGGCTGAAGAGCGCGTTCCGCTGAGCCCGCTTATTCGAGTCGCTGTTCGCGTCGCTGCGGACGAGCGGGAGAACGCGATCGCGCGCCTGCTCGATCTCGCGCCCGGCGGGTTCGAGGAAGTCGACGACGGCGACGAGGTCGAGCTTGCGGCGTATGTCGACGTGGACGGTGAAGCCGCGATCCGCGGCGCGTTCCCCGACGCCGTAGCGACACAGGTCGAGCCAGGCTGGGAAGACCGCTGGCGGGAGTTCCATCGTCCGGCGTGGGCGGGGGGCGTGTGGCTGGGGCCGCCGTGGGAGATGCCGCCGGCCGAGGCGCTCGCGGTTGTCATCGACCCCGGTCGCGCGTTCGGCACGGGTGCGCATGCGACGACGCGGTTGTGCCTCGACCTGCTCAGCGGGCTCGACCAGCGAGGAAGCCTGCTCGATGTCGGCTGTGGTTCGGGCGTGCTCGCAATCGCGGCGGTGCGGCTCGGCTTCGGCCCGATCATGGCGATCGATGACGATGCGATCGCCGTCGAGGTCACCCAAGCGAACGCCGTGGCGAACGGCGTTGAGATCGAGACGCGCCTCGTCGATGCGCTGAACGATCCGCTTCCTACAGCCGATGTTGCGGTCGCGAACGTGCTGCTCGCACCGGTGGAGGCGATTCTCGCCCGCCTCGACGCGGCCGCTGTCGTGACTTCCGGCTATCTGGCCGGCGAAGTTCCAGTGCACAACGGCTGGACGCGCACCGCAACGAAGACGCTCGACGGCTGGTCGGCCGACCTCTTTGTTCGTGGCTAGCGGCTACGCCGAGCCGTTCAGCCCGCCCTGGGGAGTCTGAGCCGGTTCAGCTTGGCCTCTACCATCGCGACAAGATCGCGGCTCGGGTGCTGCGTGCCGAAGTAGACGCGCACGTCGAGCTGCCAGCCGGCGACGCTCACCCAGCGCAGTCGTTGCTGGAGGTTCGCGGCCGGCTGGCCTTCCCACAGGCGGTAGACGACAAAACGGCGTAGTCGCAGCGGGAGCGTGACCGGGCGGAAGTCCGTCGTCACGCCGCCTCGGCCTGAGGTCGTGGCCCAGATCACAACGCCGCATGGGCTGAGGCTGCGCAGCCCGTTGAACAGGTCGAACGGAACCAAGGCGCTCGTTCCCTCCGTCGCCGTGATCGCCCAGACCGACGGCGCGACGAGG
This sequence comes from Actinomycetes bacterium, assembly GCA_025358355.1. Lineage (GTDB taxonomy): Bacteria > Actinomycetota > Thermoleophilia > Gaiellales > Gaiellaceae > Gaiella. The sequence goes on from JANYJX010000001.1 coordinate 28,192, forward strand.
CCAGGATCGGTCGGGCCGGTGGTGACCGTGAGCCAGTCCGGGTCGGCACGCAGGCTCGGAGGCGGCAGCAGCCGCGGGCTTTCGACGCCGCTCGCGGTGACGAGCAACGTCGCGGCGGCAGTAGCAACAACAGCAAATCGCAGGCCCATGCCCGGTGATACGGCGGCCGTATGACGAAGGGTCCAGTCGCGACGATCAATTCTGTGTCAGAAGCGTCTAAGCTCTTGAACCCTCGATGGCGACTTTCACCACGCGCTTCCTCGGCTGCAAGGTTTCGTTCGCCGATGCACTGGCGATTCGCGAACGGCTGCTCGCGGACGGCGTCACGGAGGAGGGGATTCTCGCTGTCGCAGCCTGACTGTCTCTTTTGCCGGCTCGTCGCCAGTGGCGATCACGTCCACGCGGCGGACGGCTTCGTCGCGATCCGCGACATCGACCCGAAGGCCGAGACGCATCTGCTCGTCCTGCCCGCGCGCCACGTCGACACCTTTCGCGAGATCGCCGAGTTTCCCGATGACGAAGTCGCGCGGATGCTCCGCTTCGTCGCCGAAACTGCCGCCCGCGCGGGACTCGAGGACTACCGCGTGATGGTCAACGTCGGCCCCGGCGGGGGCCAAACCGTGTTCCATCTCCACTGGCATGTGCTTGGTAGCGCTAGCCTGCCCGGGTTCGCATGAGTCTGATCGCCCGCATCGAAGAGGAGCTGAAGGAGGCGCGTCTCGCGCGCGATGCTGAGCGCCGCGACGCGCTGAGCCTTATCCTTTCCAGCCTCCGCTCCGACGAGAAGAACCTTCAGCGGCCGCTTTCGGAGGATGAGGAGCTCCAGGTGCTGCAGCGGGAGCGGAAGAAACGGCTCGAGGCCGCGACGGAGTTTGCGAAGGCTGGCCGGGACGAGCTGGCCGACAAGGAGGAGTACGAGCTCGATGTACTTGCCGAGTTCATGCCGGAGCCGTTGTCGGAGGATGATCTGGAAGAGATCGTCGACAACGTGATCGCCGAGGTCGGCGCAACCTCGCTCCGCGATCTCGGCCGCGTGATGGCCGACGTGATGCCGCAAGTCTCAGGCCGGGCGGACGGCTCGCAATTGAGCCAGCTCGTCCGCGAGAAGCTCGCCTAACCGACCGGGTGGGTGACGTACGACGTTCACCATTCACCTTTGGAGCGACGGTGGGTCGGTTGTCGAGAGACACGAGCTTGCGGGATATTCGTTGCGAACGCCGCTGGTGGTTCGCGAACTCCTCTGGGGCGACGAAGGCCGTACTCGTCGGGATGAGTGCACCGGTTGGTTTCGCCGCTCCGTAGCAAGCACATGAGCACCCGCAGATTTCTGATCGCGGCCCCGGGACACCGGCGGAGTCCAAATGGCCGGTGTCCCGGGCTGCGGGCGAGGCCGAGACCTCGCACGTGCTGTAGGCGGTTCTACGGCGCGGGAGGGAGGCTGGTTGCCTCCCTCCCGGTGCCCGTCCGGCCCTTGCCGTCTAGTGCGACGTCTCGAGGTGACTGCGGTTGCGGGCGACGTATGCGAGTCCGAGTGCGGTGAGCGCCACGGCGAGGGCGACGGCTGCGCCGATCGCGGCATCGGCCCAGCCGAAGCCACTCGGGTTGGCAACGACAGGCACTTGCGGGGTCGCTGTGTCGGCGAGGTCGCCGGTGTAGAGCCTCGCCCCGGCGCTCGAGGCGAGCATGAGCGAGGTGGCGGCGAATGCCATCGTGAGTCAGATCCTGATCTTGAGACGGTTACGCTTCATCTTCCTGCCTCCTCCACTCGGTGTGCCTGTGCTGCGGGTCATGCCAGCAAGACGGTGGGAAGCGGTGGGCTCTTGCACGAGCGGCGCGTGCTTGACACAACGAGTGTCGCGCCCGTCACATTTCGCTCTGATGCTTGGAGGCGAGCTCTTTCGGAATCTGCCGGAGCCGGAATTTCGACGCCTCGTCGCGATCGCGCAGCGACGCCGCTTCGCCCGCAACGAAGTGGTCTTCCATCGCGGCGATCCGGCAGACACGTTGCACCTGATCGTCCGTGGACGCTTCGCCGCGCGCGTGGAGACGGCCGTCGGCGACACCGTGACCGTATCGGTGCACGGGCCGGGAGATGCATTCGGCGAGTTGGCATTGCTCGACCTGGAACAGAGCCGCTCGACGACGGTCGCTGCCCTCGAGCCGGGGGGAACGTACTCGGTCCACCGGGACGACTTCACGCGTCTGCGGCTCTGGGTGCGCTGACCCGTTCCCTACACTTACTCGATGCAGACCGACCCGGTGCGCGCTGTCATCACGGTTCCGAACGAGGTTGCCGCCGAGCTGGCCGGCGTCGAGGATGGCGTGCTCGATTCGCTGCGCGATCGGCTCGGCTGCTCGATCGCGCTGCGCGGGAACACGCTGACGCTGAACGGTGACGAGGCGCGTGTCGTCGAGGCGCGCGCCGTGGTCGACGAGCTCGTGGAGCTGGTCGAAGGCGGCCATCAGATCGGGCCCGACACGGTCGGCGCCGTCGCCCGCGCGCTCAACCAGGCAGCCGACATCCGCGATGTCTTCGACGACGTCGTCTGGCGCCATCGCGGCAAGACGATTGCACCGAAGACCGTGGTTCAAAAGCAGTACGTTGACGCGATTCGCGCGCGCACCGTCTCGTTCGGGATCGGCCCGGCGGGGACGGGCAAGACGTATCTCGCGATCGCGCTCGCCGTTGCCGCGCTCACCGAAAAGCAAGTGGGCCGGATCATCCTCACTCGTCCAGCGGTGGAAGCGGGCGAGAGGCTCGGCTTCCTGCCGGGCGACGTCCTCGCAAAGGTCGACCCGTACATGCGCCCGCTGTTCGACGCGCTCTACGACACGATGGACGCGGATCGGCTCGCCGCGTACATGGATCGCGGCACGATCGAGGTGGCGCCGCTCGCGTTTATGCGCGGCCGCACGCTCAACGACTCGTTCATCATCCTCGACGAGGCGCAGAACACGACACCCGAGCAGATGCAGATGTTCCTCACGCGGCTCGGCTTCGGCTCCAAGATGGTGATCACGGGCGACATCACGCAGATCGACTTGCCGCGCGAGCAGGCCTCCGGGCTGATCCAGGTGCGCGACATCCTTGGCGGCATCGAGGGCGTCGAGTTCGTCGAGTTCGGGCACGAGGACGTCGTCCGCCACAAGCTGGTGCAGCGCATCGTCGAGGCGTACAAGCGCCACGCCGAGGAGACCGGCACTGCACGTCGGAAATAGACCCGCGTGATCGAGATCGAGGTAGATAACCGGAGTAGAGTGGTGGTGGACGAGGCCGCGGCGACGGCTCTCGCGCGCGACGTGCTCGTGGCGGAGGGTGTCGACGCGGGTGAGCTCGGGCTCGCGTTCGTCGGCCCCGACGAGATCCGCGCGCTGAAGGCCGAGCACCTGGGGATCGACGAGGCGACCGATGTGCTCTCGTTCCCGATCGACGGCCGCGAGGACGTGCCGGACGGCGTGCCGCGCGCGCTCGGCGACATCGTCCTTTGCCCGCAGGTTGTCGGCGACGATTGGCGCGAGCCGCTTATTCACGGCCTGCTGCACTTGCTCGGGCACGACCACGGTGACGAGATGGAGGCACGCGAGCGCGTGCACGCCGGCCAATGACCTCGCCGCGCCGATCAAAGTCGCTCCTCGAGAGCTTCAACTTCGCGTTCGAAGGAATCATCCACGTCGTCCGCTATGAGCGGAATTTGCGGATCCACTTCCTGATCGCCGTTGCGGTGATCATCGCCGCTGTTGGCTTCGATGTGACGAGGATGGAGCTGATCTCGTTGCTGCTTGCGATCGCATTCGTGTTGATCGCGGAGATGCTCAACTCGGCCCTTGAAGCCGTGGTCGATCTGGTCACGCCGAGCGTCGAACCACTGGCGAAGATCGCCAAGGACGTCGCGGCCGGTGCTGTCCTGATCGCGACTGTCACTGCCGTCGCGATCGGCTACCTCGTCTTCTCGGGTGCCGTCGGCGAGCGGAGTAGCCATCTGCTCGACCGGCTGTCGAACGCGCCAACCGATCTCACGCTGGTTGCGCTGGTGATCACGATCATCCTCGTGATCGCTGCGAAAGCGGTCACCGGGCGCGGCACGCCGTTGCACGGCGGGCTGCCGTCGGGGCACGCGGCCGTCGCGTTTGCAGGCTGGATGGCGGCGACGCTCGTCCTCCATAACTCCGCCCACCAGTTCCTGATCTCTACCCTGACCTTCATCATGGCGTTGCTTGTGGCCCAGACCCGCGTCGAATCCGGCGTCCATTCCACCGTCGAGGTGACGATCGGCGGCGTTCTCGGTGCGCTGGTCACGCTCGCTTTCTTCAAGCTCTTCTTCAAGGGATGACCGACCTCGAGCTTCTCGCGCTCGCGGACACAGTCGCCGCCCGCGCCTACGCGCCGTACTCGAAGTTCCACGTCGGCTGCGCCGTGCTCGCGCGCGACGGGCGTGTGATCGAAGGCGTGAACGTCGAGAACGCGGCCTATCCGCTGGGCGTCTGCGCCGAGCGAACCGCGTTTTCGCGTGCGATAGCTGAAGGTTTCCGTCCCGGCGACTTCACGGTGGCCGCGATCACGGCGTCTCCCTGTGGCGGTTGCAGACAGTGGCTCCCGGAGATGGGTGTCGAGCGCGTCGTCTTCCGCAACGCCGGCGAGGTGAAGACGATGACGCCCGCCGAGCTGCTGCCAGAATCGTTCGTCCTGTGAAGTCAGGCTTCGTCGCCCTCGCGGGTCGGCCGAACGTCGGCAAGTCGACGCTCGTCAACGCGCTCTGCGGCGACAAGGTGGCGATCACTTCGAAGGTGCCGAACACGACCCGCCGCCGGATCTTCGGCGTGGCGAACGGCCCCGACTACCAGCTCGTGCTCGTCGATTTGCCGGGTTTCCAGCGGCCGATGGACGCGCTGACCGAGCGGATGCAGACGACCGTCGACGCGTCGTTCGCCGATGTGCACGTGGTGCTCGTCGTCCTCGACGCGCGCGAGCGGATCGGGCCAGGCGACCGGTTCGTCGCCCGGCGGGCGTTCGGCAGCGGCGTGCCGGTGATCATCGCGCTGAACAAAGTCGACAAGCTCAGCCCGGCGCACATCGCGAGCCAGATGCAGGTGGCAGCCGCGCTCGGCGACTTCCACGCGCTCCACCCGATCAGTGCGAAGACGAAGGACGGCATCGACGAGCTGCGCAGCGATCTCGTCTTCCTGCTGCCGGAGGATGGGCAGCTGTTCTTCCCGCGCGACGAGTCGACCGACCAGACCGTCGAGCAGCGTGTCGCCGAAGTGATCCGCGAGAAGGCGCTCCACCTGACGCACGAGGAGGTGCCGCACGCGCTCGCCGTCGTGATCGAGGAGATCGACGAGAAGCTGCTCCGCGCGTTCGTGATCGTCGAGACCGAGTCGCAGAAAGGGATCCTCGTCGGCAAGAAAGGCGCGATGATCCGCGAGATCGGGACCCGCGCCAGGCCAGAGGTGGAGGCGCTCGTCGGGCATCCGGTCTTCCTGCAGCTGGTCGTGAAGGTGCGCGCGAACTGGCGTCGCGACAAAGGTCAGTTCGAGCGACTTGGGCTGTGAGGCGACACTAGGTGGTCGCGTTGCGAGTCAAGGGTGGGCGGAAACGCGACGCAGCCTCAGGTATCTACGGGACGATCGTCGCCACGTCCATCGTCGCCGGTCTCTCCGAGACACACGATCTGGCTCCGGCCCAGGCACTCGAAATCCTGCTCGTGAGCCAGGTCGTCTTCTGGTTAGGGCACGTGTACGCGGGCTATCTGGCGCGCAAGGCCGAGCGGGCCACCCCAGGCCTGTCCAGTCTCGTATCCGTCGCGGTCTACGAATGGCCGATGCTGCGCGCGTGCCTGCCGGCCGTGCTCTCGGTCAGCCTCTGGTGGATGGGCGCGATGTCCGAGAACACGGCCTACTGGGTTGCACTCGCGCTCGGGATCGGCGGGCTGGCGGGGCTCGGCTACACGTTCGGACGGCGGGTCGGTCTGAGCACGCCAGCTGCGCTCGTCACCGCGGCTGTGGACGGGGGCCTGGGAGCGATGCTCGTCGTCGCCAAGGTACTCGCGGGCTGACTCAAAGTGCGAGCGCGTTTGCAAAGCCCTGCCAGGCGAGCAGGCTCTCGGCAACCAAACTGAGCCACAGGTACCACCGCTCGCCATAGCGTACTCGCGCCAGCGCGCGACACGGCGGTATTGGAGCGCCTGGTTGACCGCGAAGCTGTTGAACTGGCCGATACATCCCCAGCCTCCCGGTGGGTCGAATCGGAACGCTTCTGCTGAGGAACGGAATCGTTACGAATAGGTTGACGCAGGACTATTTCTGCAGCGATCCGGCCTGGGGCGCTGCGGGCGCCTGCGGCGCATAGCCGTCGTAAGCGAACACGTCCGGGAGACGGGGTCAGGTCTGCCTTGTTCCAGAACCGGAGAAGCCGGGGCGTCAGGTCTTCCTCGTTCCGCAGCGCGTTGTTGTCGCAACGGGGGAGAATGTGAGCTTTCGATCTGTGCAAAGATCGCGCGCTAACCGCCGAAGGAGCCATCATGTGGGCACGCGTTGCGAAGTTCGAGGGGAGTCCGGAAGACGTCGATGCGCGGGTCGAGAGGCTGCGCGAGATGGTTGGATCGGGAGGCCTCCCGCCTGAGCTCGAGGGAGCGAAGCTTCTGCTGCTCGCTGACCGCGAGTCTGGGGGAATGCTCGCCGTCACGCTCTTCGACAGTGAAGAAGCCATGCGCATTGCCGATGTCGTGATGAACGCCGGCGGCGGACGCGCCGGCACCCGTACCGGGGTCGAATTCTACGAGGTGCCGATTCGCGTCGGCATCTAGGGCCGCTATTCCACCGCGAGCAGATCGACCACGAAGACCAGCGGCTCATGCGGCTTGATGACGCCGCCTGCCCCGCGCGCTCCGTACGCCATCGCTGACGGGATCGTCAGCTTGCGGCGGCCACCGATCTTCATCCCTTGGACTCCCGCGTCCCAGCCGGGGATGACTTGGCCCTTACCGAGCTTGAACTCGAACTCCTGACCGCGGTTCCAGGAGGCATCGAACTCGTTGCCGGTCGAGAACGCGACGCCGACGTAGTGCACCGACACCTTCGTGCCGGCGACCGCCTCGGCGCCATCCCCGACGACGATGTCCTCGACCAGCAGGTCGAAAGGAACGTCGCCGTCGGGTCTGTCGATCTGAGGGCGCTCGAGTGCCACTCGACCTAGTGAACGTGCTGGATTTCGGGCTTCACGTGCAGGATCACGCGCTCCGACGCGATATTCGCGTCGTCGTAGTCCTTGCCGTTGTACTTCTGCGAGAGCGCGTCGATACTCGCGCGCGCTTTGGGCCCGAGAGTCGTGCGAACGACGCGACCGCGCACTTCGGCGAAGCGGTACGGGTTGTTCTTGTCCATGATCATGAGCGTGACGCGCGGGTCGGCCTCGGTCGCCTTGAACTTCGTGCGGTGCACCTCCGTGTTGACGAGGAGCTCGTCACCTTCGGCAGCGACCCAGACAACATTGGTCATGGCCCGGCCAGACGGCAGGTTGACCGTGAAAGCGGCGAAGTTGGGGCCGTCAGCCAACTCGCGCACGGCGGGTTCGAGAGTGCTCATGGAGCCGAGCCTACCGGGCGAGACTCGGCTCAGGTCGACCGTGCGCGGCGGCACCCTGGTCGCTGAGATCGTCCGCGTTCGCCCGTTCGGCGAGCGCGCGTGCCACCTTGAGCCACAGCTCGGGCGTCCTGTCGAGCAGCGCGATGAAGTGGCGATCGGTGATCACAAGCACGACGAGTGGGGTCAGTGCCGTCACCGTCGCCGAGCGCGGTTGCTTCGAGAGCAACGCCATCTCGCCGACGAAGTTGCCTGCGCCGAGCGTTCCCCGCTTCCGACCCTTGCGACGAACTTCGACGTCACCTGAGACGATCACGACGAACTCGCGCCCGCGATCCCCCTCCTGGATCAGCACCCTGCCTGCCGGAAGATCGAGCTCGTCCGCCACGCCGGCGATCAGCGCCAGGTCCTTCTTGGAGCAGTGCTCGAAGAGTGGCACTCGCCGGAGGAGGTCGATCTTCGAGTTGGAGCGGAGAGCCACGTGGCAACTCTAGGCGGTTCGATGGCCAGAGAGCAAGAGATGGCTGCGAGCGCGACTAGACTGGACTCCATGGCCGCGGCATCCACATTGCCCACGCCATCGTTTCCCGGTGGCTTCGAGCTGCCGCTCGCGTTCCGGCTACCGCGCATCGGATCGGTCGACGCTGTCGCCCTCGAGGCGCGCGCGGCCGAGCTCGCGAAGCGCTCGATCAAGAAAGACTCGAAGCTCGCCGCGCTCGAGCTGGCGGTGCGGATGATGGACCTCACGACGCTCGAAGGCGCCGACACGCCCGGCAAGGTCTCGGCGTTGTGCTCCAAGGCGATCCGACCCGATCCGGTCGACCGGACTGTTCCCTCGGTGGCGGCTGTGTGCGTCTACCCGAACCTCGTCGCGGGGGCGAAGGCGCGGCTCGCCGGCTCGGGCGTGAAGGTCGCTTCGGTTGCGACCGCGTTCCCTTCGGGTCAGACGTCGACCGCGCTCAAGGTCGCCGAGGTGCGCGAGGTTGTTGTGCTCGGCGCCGACGAGGTCGACATGGTGATCGATCGCGGCGCTTTCCTCTCCGGTCGCTACTCGAAGGTCTACGACGAGATCTGCCAGGTGAAAGAGGCCTGCGGCGAGGCGCATCTGAAGGTGATCCTCGAGACGGGCGAGCTCGGCACGTACGACAACGTGCGCCGCGCGTCGTTGCTAGCGATGGCTGCCGGTGCCGACTTCGTCAAGACCTCGACCGGCAAGGTGTCGCCGGCCGCGACCTTGCCCGTCACCCTCTGCATGCTGGAAGCCGTGCGCGACGTCCATGACGAGACCGGCCGCGTCGTCGGCATGAAGCCCGCCGGCGGGATCCGGACCGCCAAGCAGGCGATCCAATACCTCTGCGTGCTGCACGAAACGCTCGGCACGCAGTGGATGACACCCGACCTGTTCCGCTTCGGCGCCTCGTCGCTCCTCAACGATGTGCTGATGCAGATCCGCAAGCAGAAGACCGGCGTCTACCAGTCCCTCGACTACTTCACCAGTGACTGACGTCCGGCAACGCACGTCGCCGCTCGAGTGGGAGTACGCGCCGGCGCCCGAGGCGCGCGACATCGTCAAGTTCCAGGAGCGCTACGGGCTGTTCATCGGCGGTGAGCTGGTCGAGCCGCGCTCGAAGGAGTGGTTCCCGACGATCTCGCCGGCGACCGAGGAACAGCTCGCCGAGGTCGCGCTCGCCGGGGCCGAGGATGTAGACGCTGCAGTCGGCGCCGCCCGCAACGCGTTCGAGAACGGCTGGTCGACACTGCGGCCGGCCGAGCGCGCGAAGTACCTCTACCGGATTGCGCGGCTCCTGCAGGAGCGCTCGCGCGAGCTCGCGGTCGCCGAGTCGCTGAACGGCGGCAAGCCGATCAAGGAGTCGCGCGATGTCGACGTGCCGCTCGCGGCCGCGCACTTCTTCTACTACGCGGGCTGGGCCGACAAGCTCGAGTACGCGTTCCCGAACCGGCGGCCGGCACCGCTTGGGGTTGCGGGCCAGATCATCCCGTGGAACTTCCCGCTGCTGATGCTCGCGTGGAAGATCGCACCCGCACTCGCTGCCGGGAACACGGTCGTGCTCAAGCCGGCCGAGACGACTCCGCTCACCGCGCTCATCTTCGCGGATGTCTGCCGCCAGGCCGAGCTGCCTGCGGGAGTCGTCAACATCATCACCGGCGACGGCTCGACCGGCGCTCACCTCGTACGCCACCGCGGCCTCGACAAGATCGCGTTCACGGGCTCGACCGAGGTCGGCAAGGCGATCCAGCGCGAGCTCGCCGGCACCGGCACGCGCCTCACCCTGGAGCTCGGTGGCAAGGCGGCAAACATCGTCTTCGACGACTGCGCGCTCGACCAGGCGATCGAGGGAATCGTCAACGGGATCTACTTCAACCAGGGCCATGTCTGCTGCGCGGGCTCGCGACTGCTCGTGCAGGAGCCGATCGCCGAGCTGCTGATTGCGAAGCTGAAGCGCCGCTTGGAGACTCTGCGCCTGGGCGATCCGCTCGACAAGAACACCGACATCGGCGCGATCAACTCGCGCGCGCAGCTCGAGCGGATTCGCGAGCTCGTCGCGAGCGGGGAAGAGGAGGGCGCCGAGATCTACCAGCCGCCGTGTGTTCTTCCGGAGAAGGGCTACTGGTTCGCGCCGACCGTGTTCACGAACGTTGCGCAGAGCTACCGGATCGCGCAGGAGGAGATCTTCGGGCCTGTTCTTTCGGTGCTGACGTTCCGTACGCCGGATGAGGCGATCGAGAAGGCGAACAACACGGCGTACGGGCTGTCGGCGGGCGTGTGGACGGAGAAAGGCTCGCGGATCCTCTGCATGGCGCAGCGTCTGCGCGCGGGAGTCGTGTGGGCGAACACGTTCAACCGCTTCGACCCGGCGTCGCCGTTCGGCGGCTACAAGGAGTCCGGCTTCGGCCGGGAAGGCGGCCGCCACGGCCTGGAGCCGTATCTGAGGTTCGAGGAGTGAGTCGCCTGCCTGTCAGGAAGACGTACAAGCTCTTCGTTGGAGGCACGTTCCCGCGGTCGGAGTCCGGGCGCACGTACGAAGCCGAAGGCCAGAACGTTGCGCACGCCTCACGCAAGGATGTGCGCGACGCTGTCGTCGCCGCGCGGAAGGCGTTCGCCGGCTGGGCCGGGACGGCCGCCTACAACCGCGGCCAAGTCCTGTACCGGCTCGCCGAGATGATGGAGGCGCGCGCCGACAATCTCGCCGCTGTCTGCTCGGGCCGGGACGAGGTCGACGCGGCCGTCGATCGCGTCGTCTGGTACGCCGGTTGGGCGGACAAGCTCGCGCAGGTTCTCGGCTCGTCCAACCCGGTCTCGGGGCCGTACTTCAACTTCACCGTCCCGGAGCCGACAGGCGTTGTCGCGATTCTCGCGCCGGACGAGCCGGCGCTTGGCGGGCTCGTCTCGCGGCTCGCGCCGGCGCTCGTCGGCGGGAACGCTGTGGTGGCCGTCGCGTCCGAGACGCATCCGCTCGCCGCGATCGAGCTGGCCGAGGCGATCGCCACCTCCGACGTCCCGGCCGGGGTCGTCAACATCCTCACCGGCTTCCGCGCGGAGCTCGGGCCGATTCTCGCGGGCCACATGGACGTGAATGCGATCGACGTGACCGGCGCCGGCGACGACACGGCCGACCTCGAGCGCGCCGCCGCCGCCAACGTCAAGCGCGTCGCGCGCGGCTCGGCGGACAGCCAGTCTCCGTGGGAGATAGCCAGCTTCCTCGAGATGAAGACCGTCTGGCATCCCGTCGGGCAGTAAGCAAAGGAGCGATCAGTGCCACCGACCACGCCCGGCTTCCGGCTCGGCATCTACGTGTTCAAGGACGTCGAGATCGTCGACTTCGCAGCGCCGCACGGCGTGTTCTCGGTCGCGCGCCGGTTCGACCCGGAGCTGGACGCGTTCCTCGTCGCCGAGTCGATGCGGCCGGTGCAGGCGCAGGCCGGCTTCACCGTCCTTCCGAACTACGCGTTTTCGGACACGCCTGCCATGGACGCGTTCCTGATTCCCGGCGGCTTCGGCACACGACAGGAGCTGCACAACCGGAACCTGCACGACTTCATCCGCGCGCTGCCCACCGAAACGCTGCTGACGAGCGTCTGCACCGGCTCGTGGATCTACGGCGTGCTGGGCCTCCTCGACGGGTTGCCCGCGACGAACCGCAAGGAGCCGGACAAGGTCGAGGCCGGCCCGAACGGGATGGTGCCGCTCGACCGGCTCGCGCAGATCGCGCCCGCCTGCACCATCTCTCGCGCGCGGGTCGTCGATACCGGGCGCATCGTCACGGCCGGCGGGATTGCCTCCGGCATGGAAATGGGCTTTCATTTGTTGCGGCGCGCTGGGTACGACGAGGAGTTGGTGCGCGAGGTTGCGCGGGTGATGGAGTACGCCGAGGCGTACGACCTCTACCGCGACGACATCGAAGTCAGCTAGACACGAGCAAAGCGTCAACCGCCGAGCGTGCTGCTGCGAGCCGCTTATCCGGCGACCCTTCGAGGAGCAGCCACGGCGAGCCACTCTCTCGCGCGTGCTCGATCAGCCGGTCGTGCATCCACTGGCGCTGCTGCTCGAGCTCGCGCAGCCCGTCGTGTGTGAACGGGACATCGAGCCCACAGACGAGGTAGAGGTCGCAGCGGCGCGCGGCAAGGTCAGCGAACCCGGAAGCCGGCGATCCGAGGTACGCCTCATGAAACACCGCCGTCGTGAAGGCATCCGTGTCGCAGAACAGCACACGCTGCGCGAACCCGGCGAGGAAGTCCTCGTACCAGCAGTGGACGCGCGCGATGTGGGCGAACTCCCAGCTCTGCCACCGCGCGCCGCGCTCGCGACCGACCTCGGTGTAAACGCGCCCGTACTCGGGATTCCAGAGCGTGTCGTACGTCGTTGCGAGCGCTGCGGCAAGCGTCGTCTTGCCGGTTGACTCGGCACCGAGGAGGCAGACGCGGCACGGAACGCTACTCACGGAAGGCGAGTAGTCGCGTACAGATCCTGGCGCAGCGACCCGGCGATCGGTGCGTGCGTGGCGGCGAACACCGGTATCGGGGTTTCGCCGGTGAACGCGACAGCCGTGTAGTCGCCGAGAAATCTCCCATAGAGCGAGTAGGCAAGCCAGTCGCTGTTCATCGGCTGCGCGTCGAGCCTCGTCGGCGTGCCCCACGTCGCACCGCCGTCGTTCGACCGGAAGAGCCGAACGCCGAGCCTGCAGCACACGGAGCCTGGCAAGCTCACGTACGCGAGCACGGCCGCCGCGGCCCCGTCTCCGGACGCGCCGATTGTCGGCGTCAGGTAGTCGCCGCCGCTCGCTAGGGCGCGCGGTGCGCTCCACGATGTTCCATCCGGCGACGTCGAGAGGACGATGTCGTTCGACGTGCAGCCAGGGTGCGCGCTGCAGTTCGGCCAGACGACGTTGATGCCCTGCGTCGTCAGCGCGACCGAAGGAAGCGGCGGGACGCGAAGCGGTGTGGTGTGCAGCGCGACAACGGCAACCTGCACGGGCGCGCCGAACGTCACGCCGCCGTCAACTGACGTGGCCGCGTCGATCGTCCCGATGTCCTCGGCCAGGTAGACGACCGCAACAGTGCCGTCGGCGGTCGGCGTCGGGATCGCGCCGACCGCCGCGCTGCTTCCGGGGGTCGCAATCGTCGCGGCCGCGCTCCACGTCGTGCCGCCATCGAGAGACGTTCGGACGCCGAGATTCCCACCGTTGACATCCGTGTACGCGAGGAAGCACGCGCCCAGACGCCGGCTCGTCGGGCCGTTGTCGCACGCGATCCATTCCTTGTCGAAGGCGATCGGCTCGCGTGCCAACGGGGCCGCGGCCGCCGCGACGACGGGTGCGTTCCACGTAAGACCGTCCGGCGACGAATAGGTGAGCAGCCTGGTCTCCCCCGGGACGATCGCCAGCACGGAGGCGATCCACAGGCCGTGCGCCCGGTCGCGAGCGACAGCCGGGTCGGAGACGCGCGCCGCGCCCGAGTCCGGCAGAAGACCTCGCCGCCACGTCGACCCGCCGTCGGACGATGTCACCCAGCCGATCGCACCGGCCCCGCCGTCCACGATCCGCGCGCTCTGGAAGACGGCGACAACGGTCTGGTCATCGCCAACGGCGCTCGGCTCGACGATCGTCCGATGCTGGCTCCCCAGGGTCGTCGCGCTGTCGAGCGCGATCCGGCGGGTGAGCACTTCGCAGTCGGTGTTGACGGCATCCTTTAAGTCGGCGACGACGATATCGCGCCCCGCGCCGCAGCGGATTACGTCGCGGTTGCCGTTGACCGCGTCGATCCGGTCTGGCCCGCCGGTTCCATGAATAGTTCCGGCCGGGACGGCAGCGAGAGCGCTCCCGGCGAGCACGAGAGCGACGGCGAAGACGGCAACGCGCACGCCCCGATCCTACGAGGCGTCGGCCTACGCCGGGCCGACGAGTAGCATCCACGGCAGTGACGGGCCTCCGCAGGTTGAGCCAGGCGATCTCTGAGGGTGACGGCATCTCCGTTCTCGTGGAGGTGCGCGACGCGGACGGCGCGCGCGCCGCGGCCGAGCAGGGAGCGGAAGGTCTCGTCTTGCGATTTGCCGCCGATGGGATTCGCGCCGCGACCGAGCTGCCGCTCGTCTGGATCGGGAGCGCCGACGACGCACGCGACGCCGACGCGGTTGTCGTCGATGTCGATGCCGCGGGCGATCGTCTGGCCGAGATGGTCAATGCCGTGCATGCGCTTGGTGTCGAATGCGTGCTGAAAGTGCGGGACGAAGACGACCTCGAGCTCGTGCTCGCGACGGTCGATCCCGAGATCTTGCTGCTCTCAGCCGAGGAAGCCGACGACGACCAGCACCATCTCGACCGCTTGCTGGAGCTGCTCCCCGACGTGCCGGCCGGGAAGCTTGCGATCGCCGAGCTGGCTGTCGCGAGTGCCGCCGATGTTGCAGAACTGGAACGCGCGGGCGTCGACGCGGTCTTCGTCACGGCGGGCGACATCGGCCTGCTTGTCGGTGACGCGCACCCCGAAGTTTGATCTCGTAGCGCTCGGCGCGATCCTCGTTCTCGCCGCTGCGTTGCGGCTCGTCGGGGTGCGCTACGGGCTGCCGTACCCATTTCTGAATCCGGACGAAGCGAGCATCGTGCCGCGCGCGTGGGCGATCGGGCACGGGCACGGCCTGGATCCGGGGTGGTACGACTACCCGTCGCTGCTGATGTACGTGCAGGCGCCGTTTGAAGCGCTTGTCCACGCGCCGTCGTACGGTGTCGCGCGCGGTGTCGCGGTCGTGCTCGGCGTTGCTGGCGTTGCCGCGACATGGTGGCTCGGGCTGCGCTCGTACGGCCGACGGGCTGCCGTAGTCGGCGCGTTGACCGTGGCGGTTGCGACGACGCACGTCGCGTACTCGCGGATGGCTGTCACGGATGTCGCGCTCACGCTCGGGGTCACTTGCGCGCTGGCGCTGATGCTGTCCGGGCGGCTCGAATGGGCGGGGCTGGCGGTGGGTCTCGCCGCGGCGGCAAAGTACCCGGGGGCAGTGGCTCTTGTGCCGCTCGTCGTTGCGGGATGGGGGGAGTGGCGGCGGTTGGCACGCGGTCTCGCGCTGGCCGCGTGTGGGTTCGTTGCGGCTGCGCCGTTCGTCGTGATCCACGGGCGAACGGCGTGGCGATCGGTCTCGCACGTGAACCGGTTGGCGCGCGCCGGCTGGCTCGGGCTCGAGCACGATCCGGCGACGCCGCTTGCGTATCTCGACCGGCTTTGGGGCGGAATCGGGCCGCTGCTCGTGCTCGGCTTGGTTGGGCTGGCGGTTGCCTTGTGGCGTCGGCGGCGCGCCGATCTCGTGCTCGCATCGTTCGCGATCGCGTACTGGCTGACGCTGATGCCGCAGCACGCGCACTTCGACCGCTACGTGCTGCCGCTCGTGCCGGTGATCGGTGTTCTCGCGGCGCGGATTCCATGGTCGGCGCCGCTTGCGGTGGCGCTGCTCGTAGTCCCCCTTGTGTGGTCGATCGGCGATGCGCGTGGGCTGACGCGGACGGACACGCGCGTGGTCGCGATCCCGCAACTTGTTGCCGCGCTTCCGGCTGGCGCGGCGGTTGCGGCCGATCCCTCGTCGCCGCCGATCGACCGACGCGTGTTCGAGCTGGCGCTACCCGGGCCAGGACGGCCAGCCGATCCGAACCGTGACCTCGCGCGCTTGCGCTCTCGCGGGATTCGCTACGTGCTCGTGACCGCGTCGGTGACCGAGCGGGTGCTGCGAGCGCGATCGAGCTATCCGCGCGAGAGCCGTTTCTACGACGAGCTCGCCCGACTCCGGCCGGTCGTCGACGTCGAGCCAGGCCACGGTCTCGGCGGCCCGTGGGTGCGCCTCTACCGGATTTAGGCGAGCGCGGCTAGGCGAGCGCGCGGGCCGCGTCGAGGATCGCCTGCGGCACGCGCTTCAGCTCGCGGGTCGCCTCCTCGAGTGCCACGTCGACGATCTCGTTGCCTTGCAACGCTGCCATCCGGCCGAAGGTCCGCTCGTGCACCAGCGTCGCGGCTTTCAGCCCGAACCGGGTCGCGAGAACGCGGTCGTGCGCCGTCGGTGTCCCACCCCGCTGCACATGACCGAGCACCGTGACGCGCGTTTCGTAGCCGGTGCGCGCCTCGATCTCCACGGCAAGCTCCTGCCCGACTCCGCCTAGGCGAACATGGCCGAACTGGTCGCTGGCAGCTGCCTTGGTCCCGACCAGCCGCCGCTCTCCCGAGGCGAACAGCAGCTCGTACCCCTCGCTGACGACCACGATCGAGAAGTCCTTGCCTTGCTCGTGCCGGCGCACCAGCCGCTCGCACGCTGATTCGACCGTCTCCGGCTCCTCGGGCACGAGAATCACGTCCGCGCCGCCCGCGATCCCGCTCATCGCTGCGATCCAGCCTGTGTGGCGGCCCATGACCTCGACCACCATCACGCGGTTATGCGACTCGGCGGTGGTGTGCAGCCGGTCGATCGCCTCGGTCGCGACGCTCAGGGCGGTATCGAAGCCGAAGGTGTAGTCGGTTCCGGACAGGTCGTTGTCGATCGTCTTCGGCACGCCGACCACCGGGAACGCGTGCTCGGCATGCAGCTTCGCCGCAACGCCGAGCGTGTCCTCGCCGCCAATCGCAACGAGCGCATCAAGCCCTGCCTCGGAAAATGTGTTGAGCAGCGACTCGAGGCCGCCCTCGACGCCGTACGGATTCGTCCTCGACGTGCCGAGGATCGTGCCGCCGCGCGGGAGGATCCCGGAGACGTCGCTCGGCCCGAGCGGCGCCAGCTTCCCCTCGACAAGACCGCGCCAGCCCTCGCGCACCGCAACCATCTCGTAGCCGCGAATGAACGAACTGCGCGACACCGCGCGGATCACCGCGTTGAGCCCCGGACAGTCGCCGCCGCCCGTCAGAATGCCGATCCGCATGACCCGTCGACCCTAGCCGAACCCGTTTCGCGGCACGACGGTACCCTTTCCGAGAGTGAAGACTGCAGTGATCAGCGCGCTCGTCGCGGTCGGCCTTTTCGCCGCGGGGTGCGGCAGCTCGTCGAAGCCCGCAACCCCCGTCGCGGCGCCGCCGAAGCACGAGACCGGCTGCCCCGCGAAGTGGCGCGCGACCTACCAGAAGCTCGCCGACCGGATCCACGCGCCGGTCTACTGCCCGCTGTGGATGCCCGATCCGCTCACGGGCGAGATCGGCCCGACGGTCAGCTTCGGCGGCGCGGGCGGCTCGAGCCTCTCGGTCGACAAGGATCGCAGCTACCTGGCGCTCTTCGTCTGGGCCGAGCCCGGCAGCGGCGAGATACACGTGAATCTGCGCGGCTACCCGGGGCGCACCACGATCCCAACCTGCGTGAAAGTGGACACGAACGGCACCAAGACAGTGAGGACGAAGGTTCCGTGCTTCTCCGATCCGCGCAGCGTCGTGAAGGCGCAAGGGATCGTGGCGCGCGTCTACACCGTCAACCAGGACGCCGACCTCTGGCACATCCTCTACGCGTGGCATTACGCGGGCGGCCTCTACACGGTGAGCCAGCATGTCGCGCCGCCGCTCAGCTATCGCAAGGTCGAGCAGAGCCTTGGCAGGATCCTGAACAACCTCGTGCTGATCAAACCGCGTTCCGCGGCTTAACGTGAAGCTGACGCGGCGGCAGCTTGTCGGCGGCGCTGGCGTCGCGGCCCTCTCGGGCGCGGGGATCTATGAGCTCGTCGATCGGCTCGGCTCGGCGCCCACACGCGTTGTGCCTGCCGGCGTGTTGCCGCCCGAGCAGCATGTCCTGCGCGGTGTGCGGCAGGTGATGAGGGAGGGCGTCGAGGTGCTCGTGCCGCCGCTCCACCACCAGATCGTGACCGCGAAGCTCGCTGTCGACCCGGGTGCGAAGTCTCTGCAGGCGGCGCAGGCCGAGCTCGAGGCCGCGCTGCAGCGGATCGAGTCGCGCTACGAGGTGACGCCGGCAGGGCTTGGCGTGACAGTGGCGTGGGGGCGGCCGTATTTCGAGCGTCACGTCGGCGCTGTTTCGTCGAGCTACCTCCCGCTGGATCACCGCGCGAGCGCCAAGAAGGGAAAGCCCGTCAGCGCGTTGCTGGATGCGATTCGCTTCCCGAGCGACCCGAAGGAGACGGTGCTCGAAGCGAACGATGTCGCTGTGCTGATCCGCAGCGACAGCATCGAGCACATTCAGGACGCCGCAAAGGAGCTGTTCGAGCGGCTCGACATCTTCAAGGTGATGAGCATCCGCAAGGGCTTTGCGGGCGGCGGGTTCGACGGCGGCCAGAGCCTGCCGAAGAAGATGGCGGTAGCCGCGGGCCTGAACGGCGCCGACCTGATCCCGAACGACTCGGAGCTGTTCCTCGGGTTCACCTCGACCCAGAAGGCGGGCCTCGGGCCGGAGCGGATCGCGAACCTCGAGACGCTCGGCTATTCGGACGGCGGGCGCGATGGCTATTTCCGGCAGGGGACGGCGATGCACCTCTCGCACATCGCAGAGGATCTGGAGGCCTGGTACGTCAACTTCGACTTCGCCGAGCGCGCGGCGACGGCGTTTCGGCCGGGCCTGAAGGTCAAGCATGGTGCGCAGACGGTCAAGCAGGATGCGAAGGACGCGGTCGGTGTCGCCGAGAACGTGCGCGACTATCGGCGCGAGCAGCGGATTGGCCATTCGAGCTCGATTCAGGTCGCGTCAAGGTTGCAGGAGGCGGTGGTTGGGACCGACGGCACCGCGTATCCGAAGGGGACGGCGATCCCGCAGCGCGCCGATTTCAACACGCTCGACAACCCGTTCTTCTGGAGCGCGAATCACGAGCGCGACGGGATGAAGGAAGGCCCGTCGGCCGGCGTGCACTTCGTTGTCTTCACGCCGACGAGCGACGACTTCCATCGCGGTCGGCTGGCGATGGATGGCGTGATGCCGGACGGGACAAAGCTCGAGTTCACGCCGCGCGCGCGCGGGCAGGGCTTCAACTCGGTGCTGACGACGACGCATCGCCAGAACTTCCTCGTGCCGCCCAGGCGGCACAGGTCGTTCCCGCTCGCCGAGCTCCTATAGGGGCGTGCCTCGCCCTCGCCCTCGCCCTCGCCCTCGCCCTCGCCCTGGCGTGGTGCGTCGCCCTTTCGTGTGTCTCGCTTGCCTGTGGTTGTGTAGGGGCGAGGCTTGCCTCGCCCTCGCGGGCTACGATCCGATGCAGGCCGAAGTGGCGGAACTGGCAGACGCGCCGGACTCAAAATCCGGTTCCCGAAAGGGAGTGTGGGTTCGATTCCCACCTTCGGCACTAGGGTAGAGAGGCATCTCGGTGTCGCCTCGAATCGGGCAGAGCACCAACTGGGACAACAGGTGGCAGCGTCTAGATGATTGATGCCACGGGTTTTGTGGCGGCCAGGGACGAGGTCGAGCGGGTCGAAGTCGGCGTTGCCAATGCAACGTTGACCGGGAGGCCTCGATGCGCGCCGACCTCGACCTGCTCTGTATCAGCGTCTATTGC
>JANYJX010000003.1 GCA_025358355.1 Actinomycetes bacterium
TAAATCGTCGTCGCTCGCTGGGCATGTCGACGCAGGTGATCCCAAGTGAGCTTGGGATCACAGAGCGACAACTAAAGAAACTTGCCCTATTCTTTAGTTGGAGTGTCTCCAACCAAAGCACAGCAGGGTTCGCGCACGTCGCCCGGCGTTAGCACCAGGGCGGGTGCCTTCAGGCGCGCCGGCACGGGGGACGAGAGCTACTGGATCTTCCACCCCAAGCCGCTGCCGCCTGCGCCGCCTCTAGCGACAGCCGAGCTGCAGGAGCTCGCCGATCACGCCAACCAGGCGCTCGGCCGGCTCGACGGAATCACGTTGCTCCTGCCGAATCCCGACCAGTTCCTCTATTCGTACATTCGCAAGGAGGCCGTGCTCTCCGCGCAGATCGAGGGCACGCAGAGCTCGCTCTCCGAGCTGCTCGCGTACGAGCACGAGGACGTTCCCGGGATTCCGCGGATCGAGGTCGCGGAGCCGCTCAACTACGTTCGCGCGCTGTACCACGGGCTCGACCGCATCGACGGCGGGTTCCCGCTCTCGAACCGTCTGCTGTGCGAGATCCACGCCATCGTCGTCGCGGGCGCGCGCGGCGGCGACCAGACACCTGGCGAGTTCCGCACGTCACAGAACTGGATCGGCGGCACACGACCCGGCAACGCGCGCTACGTGCCGCCGCCGCCCAATGAGGTCGGCCAAGCGATGGGCGACCTCGAGTTGTTCCTCCACGACCGGCCGGTCGCGACTCCGATCCTCTTCAAGGCGGCTCTCGCTCATTCGCAGTTCGAGACGGTGCACCCGTTCCTCGACGGCAACGGCCGGCTCGGGCGGCTGCTCGTATCGCTTCTCCTCTGCGGCGAGGGGAACGTGCTCTCGAAGCCCCTCCTCTACCTCAGCCTCTACCTCAAGCAGCACCGCGACGAGTATTACGAGCGCCTGCAGCGTGTGCGTACCCATGGGGAATGGGAGGAGTGGGTGCGCTTCTTCCTCGATGGCGTGATCGAGGTCGCCGCCTCCACGGCTCACACGACGGGCCGGTTGCTTGCGCTCATCGAGAGAGACCGCCAGAAGATCCAGGCGCTTGGACGTGCCGGCGTGTCGGCCGGTCGGCTGCACGACATCGCCACGCGGGAGATCGTCTTCAGAATCCCGGAGGCCGCTCGGACGCTGGAGTCAAACGAGGTGACCGTCGGTAACGCCGCTCGCAACCTCGAGCGGCTCGGGATCGTCAGGGAGACGACGGGGCGATCGCGGAACAAGCGGTACGTGTATGCCGACTACCTCGCCGTGATCGAGGAAGGCGTCACCACGTGACGCTCTACGACGAGAACGTCGCCGAGCAGGCGCTGCTCGAGTGGCTCGGCGCGCTCGGCTACGAGATCCTCCACGCCCCTGACCTCGCGCCCGGCGAGTCGGGTGAAGAACGGGCCGACTACCGCGAGACGCTTCTCCTAGGTCGCCTGCGCGCTGCGCTCTCCCGCCTCAATCCCGACCTCTCACCCGCGGCGCTCGCCGAGGCGGAGCGAGTGCTCACACAGGTCGACACGCCCTCGCTCGTGCAGCGCAACCGACGCTTCCACCGCCACGTCGTCGACGGCATCGCGATCGAGGTGCCGGCTCCGGGCGGCGGCGTGCGCGGCGAGCGTGTGCGACTAATCGACTTCAACGACCCGGCTGCCAACGACTGGCTGGCGGTCAACCAGCTCACGGTCGTCGAACAGGCGACGCGGCGCGCCGACGTCGTCGTCTACGTCAACGGGCTGCCGCTCGCCGTGTGCGAGCTGAAGAACCCGGCCGACGAGGACGCGACGATCCGCGACGCCTTCAACCAGCTCCAGACCTACAAGGCCGAGATCCCCTCGCTCTTCTGGGCGAACGAGCTGCTCGTAGTCTCCGACGGCGTCGATGCGCGGCTCGGCACGCTGACCGGAGCCTGGGAGTGGTTCCTCCCGTGGCGCACGGTCGAAGGCGATGCGCTCGCCGCGGCCGGAGCGAACCGCCTCGACGTGCTCGTGCGCGGCGTCTTCCAGAAGGACCGCTTCCTCGACCTCGTACGCCACTTCGTCGTCTTCGACGACGACGGCGGAGACCTGGCCAAGAAGGTCGCCGGCTACCACCAGTTCTACGCCACCCGACGTGCAGTCGAGACGACGATCCGGGCTGCGAGCCCCGACGGCGACCGTCGTGCGGGGGTCGTCTGGCACACGCAGGGCTCGGGCAAGAGCCTGACGATGGTCTTCTATGCAGGCAAGCTCGTCGTCCACCCGGCGCTCGCGAACCCGACGATCGTCGTCCTCAGCGACCGGAACGACCTCGACGACCAGCTCTACGGCGTCTTCTCCCGCTGCTCCGACCTGATCCGGCAGCGGCCCGCTCAGGCAAGCGACCGTGCGCACCTGCGCGAGCTGCTCGAGGTCGCCTCTGGCGGCGTCGTGTTCACGACGATCCAGAAGTTCGTCCCCGACGAGAAGGGCGACATCTTCCCGACGCTGACGGAGCGCCGCAACGTCGTCGTCATCGCCGACGAGGCACACCGCTCGCAGTACGACTTCATCGACGGCTTCGCCCGTCACCTGCGCGACGCCCTGCCGCACGCCACCTTCGTCGCCTTCACCGGCACCCCGGTTTCACTCGACGACCGCGACACCCGCAACGTGTTCGGCGAATACATCGACGTCTACGACGTGCAGCAGGCCGTCGAGGACGGGGCCACCGTCCCCATCTATTACGAGAGCCGCCTCACGACCCTCGACCTCGCCGACGACGAGCGCCCGCGCATCGACGCGGAGGTGGAGGAGGTGCTCGAGGGCGAGGACGAAGAGCGCCGTCGCAGGCTGAAGTCGAAGTGGGCACAGCTCGAGGCGGTCGTTGGCACGCCCAAGCGTCTCGAGCTCATCGCCGCCGATCTCGCCGACCACTTCGCGAAGCGCCTCGATGCGATGGAGGGCAAGGCGATGGTCGTCTGTATGAGCCGCCGGATCTGCGTCGACCTCCACACCGCCCTGGCGAAGCTCCGGCCGGACTGGGAGATCAACGTCGTGATGACAGGCAGCGCCACCGATCCGCTGGACTGGCAGCGCCACATCCGCACCAAGTCGGCGCGGAAGGAGCTCGCGCGCCGCTTCAAGGATCCCGACGACCCCTTCCGCATCGTGATCGTGCGGGACATGTGGCTGACCGGGTTCGACGCGCCGACCCTCCACACGATGTACTTCGACAAGCCGATGCGCGGCCACCGCCTCATGCAGGCGATCGCCCGCGTCAACCGTGTTTTCCGCGACAAGCCCGGCGGGCTCGTCATCGACTACCTCGGCATCGCCGACGACCTGCGCAGGGCGCTCGCAACGTACACGGGCAGCGGTGGACGTGGGCAGGCGGTGGTCGACCAGAGTGAGGCTGTTGCACTCGTGCTCGAGCGGCTCGAGGTCTGCCGTGGCATCTTCCACGGCTTCGACTACACGGCTGCGCTCACGCCGGGCGGGCGCATGACGCTCCTCGCGGCAGCGCAGGAGCACGTGCTGGCGCAGACGAGCGGGCGCGAGCGGTTCACGCAGGCGGTCGTCGAGCTGTCGAAGGCGTTCGCGCTTGCCGTCCCGCGCGCGGAGGTGCTCGCAGTCCGCGACGAGGTCGCGTTCTTCCAGGCCGTCAAGGCCGCGCTCGTGAAGACCGAGGTCGGTCGCGCCCGCCCCGAGGAGGACCTCGACCACGCAATCCGCCAAATCGTCGCCGGTGCGATCGCGCCTGGAGAGGTGATCGACGTCTTCGCCGCTGCGGGCCTGCAGAAGCCGGACATCTCGCTCCTTTCCGACGAGTTCCTCGCCGAGGTTCGCGAGTTGCCGCAGCGGAACCTCGCCGTCGAGCTCTTGCGGAAGCTCCTGAACGACGAGGTCAAGGCGCGCAGGAAGCGCAACGTCGTGCAGGGAAGAGCGTTCTCGGAGCTGCTCGAAGCGACCATCCGCCGCTACCGGAACCGGGCGATCGAGACCGCTCAGGTGATCGAGGAGCTGATCGCGCTCGCCAGGCAGATGCGCGAGGCGCAGCAGCGCGGGGAGGAGCTCGGGCTCAGCGACGAGGAGGTCGCCTTCTACGACGCGCTGGAGACCAACGACAGCGCCGTCTCGGTGCTCGGCGACGAGACGCTGCGTACGATTGCGCGCGAGCTCGCCGACATCGTGCGCCGCAACGCCACAATCGACTGGACGGTGAAGGAGAGCGCCCGCGCGAACCTGCGGCGTCTCGTGCGACGCATCCTCTCGCTGCACGGCTATCCGCCGGACAAGCAGGAACAGGCGACCCTGACGGTGCTCGAGCAGGCCGAGCTGCTTGGGCTCGAAGTCGCCGCCGAGCGGGTCGTGCTGCCGTTCCGCCTGCTGAAGGAGGCCGACGCGCAACCCTTCGTGAACTGCATCCCGCTCTACTCACTGGCCGCTGCGGCGGGAGCGTTCGGCGAGACACAGACGCCGGAGGCCGAGGCGTGGGTCGCGCCGGCCGGCCGAGTGCGGGCCGCGCCGGGTCTGTTCGTTGCGCAAGTCGTGGGGGAGTCGATGAGCCGGCGAATCCCTAACGGCGCCTACTGCGTCTTCCGCTCGTCGGTCGAGGGATCACGTACCGGCCGGGTTCTCCTCGTCGAGCACCGCGATATCAGCGACCCCGATCACGGCGGCTCCTACACGATCAAGGTGTACGAGCGAGTCTCGCCGGACGAGGTGCTCTTGCGGCCGGACACGGACGCCAGCGGCTACGCACCGATCGCGATCCGCCCATCAGACGGCGACATTCGTGTCGTGGCAGAGCTCGTCGAGGTTCTCCCGGCGTGAAGATCGTCCTCTGGCACGGGTACCTGCTCGGCGGCACTGGCTCGAACGTCTACACGCGGGCGCTCGCTCGGGAGTGGAGCCGTGCCGGGCACGAGGTAGTCGTCCTTTGCCAGGAGTCCCACCCGGAGCTGTACGACCTGGGATCCGCACGCGTCGTCCGGCCGGATGTCGGCGGCCTGCTTCCCGTGTTCGTGCTCGACCGCTACGAGGGGCACGAGGTGAAGCTCCTGCAGGACTGCTCGCGCGCGGAGCTCGACACGTGGGTGGAGGCGAACGCCGCCGCCGTCCGAGCCGAGCTGCCCGCCGATCTCGTCTTCTGCAACCACGTGTTGCTCGGCGGTGCGGTGGGCAAGGCGACTGGCGGTCGCTACGCCGTGAAGGCGCACGGCTCCGAGCTCGAGTACTCGATGCGCGGTAGGCCCGAGCTCGGGTCGTGGGGGCGAGAGGTTCTCGACGACGCCCAAGCCGTCTTCGTCGGCTCGGAACACATCCGCGAGGTACTCGAACAGCTCTGCGGCCACGTCGACCGCGTGCACGAGGTACCTCCCGGTGTCGATGTCGACGAATGGCGTCCACGGCCGCGCGCGGAGGCGCTTGCCGGTCTGCTCGCTGAGGCGAGCCAAGATGGGCCGAACCCGCTAAATGCGAACGAGCGTCT
>JANYJX010000008.1 GCA_025358355.1 Actinomycetes bacterium
GGAGATCTTCCCCGGCCGCCGCGTTGTGCCAAAGACGCTGATCTTCGCGAAGGACGACGCGCACGCCGACGAGATCGTCCAGCTCGCCCGCGAGGTGTTCGGCAAAGGGAACGACTTCGCCGCCAAGATCACCTACAAGGCGACCGGCAAGAAGACCGACGAGCTGATCGCCGCCTTCCGCAACTCCTACAACCCGCGCATCGCGGTGACGGTGGACATGATCGCCACCGGCACCGACGTGAAGCCGCTCGAGTGCGTGTTCTTCATGCGCTCGGTCAGGAGCCGCACCTACTTCGAGCAGATGAAAGGCCGCGGCGTCCGCATCATCGACGACACCACCTTCCAGGCCGTCACCCCGGATGCGCTGGCGAAGGAGCGGTTCGTGATCGTCGACGCAGTCGGCGTCACCGAGAGCGAGCTGGTCGACACCGTCCCCCTCGACCGCAAGCCGACCGTCCCGCTGGCGCGGCTCCTCAAGCAGGTGTCCTTCGGCGTGCGCGACCCAGATACCGCTTCCGCGATTGCCGCCCGGCTGTCCCGTCTCGATCGCAGGCTCGGCAAGGACGAGCGCGCCGAGCTGGAGACGCTCGCCGGCGGCCAGACGTTGAAGGACATCGCCGTCGAGATCGTCGCCGCGCTCGACCCCGATCACCAACTGGCTACCGCCCGCGCAACGACCGGCAGCGACGCGCCGGATGTAGACGCGATCGCTGCCGCTGCTCGCGCCCTTCTCGACCACGCCGTCGCCCCGCTTGCCACGAACCCCGAGCTGCGCGAGCGCATCGTCGACCTGCGCCGCATGCACGAGCAGGCGATCGACGAGACCTCCGCCGACGAGCTGCTCGAGGCCGGCTACTCGGCCGACGCCGCCGATCGCGCCCGCTCGACCGTCGAGTCGTGGGAGCGCTTCTGCGAGGAGAACCGCGACGAGATCACCGCCCTGCAGATCCTTTACGCGAGGAGGCAGCCGGCGCGCCTCACCTTCCGCGAGGTGAAGGAGCTCGCCCAGACGATCGCCCGGCCGCCGCATCAATGGACGCCCGACAAGCTGTGGACCGCCTACGAGCAGCTCGACCGCTCCCGCGTGCGCGGCTCGGGCGGGCGCGTCCTCACCGACCTCGTCTCGCTTGTCCGTGTCGCCCTGCATCAGGAGGAGGAGCTCGTCCCGTACCCGGACCTCGTGCGCGAGCGCTACCGCGCCTGGCTCCTGCAGCAGGAGAACGCCGGCCGCGTCTTCACCGCCGAGCAGCTCGCCTGGCTGGAGCGCATCCGCGAGCACGTCGCCGCCGCACTCTCGATCACGACCGACGACTTCGGCTACACGCCATTCGTCGAAGCAGGCGGGCTCGGCAAGGCGGCGCAGGTGTTCGGCGACGACCTCGGGCTGCTGCTCGACGAGATCAACGAGGTGCTCGCCGCGTGACCGACCTGCCGCCAGGCTGGGTAGAGACGACGGTCGGCCGACTCGTGCGTGCGGAGTACGGAAAGGGCCTGAGAGCCGCGGATCGGGATGCGACAGGATCGGTGCCTGTCTACGGATCAGCGGGTCTCGCGGGCTTCCACAGCGATGCCTTGGTCACCGAGCCCGTTGTGATCGTCGGCCGCAAGGGCAACGCTGGGGCTTGCTTTGTCTCCGTGCTGCCATGTTGGCCGATTGACACGACGTACTTCTTGCGCGTGCCAGATGGCGTCAGTCCACAGTTTCTCGGGTCCCAGCTTCGGACTCGGCAGCTTGGCTCGTTCGACTCGTCCACCGCGATTCCCAGCCTGAGGCGTCCCGATCTTGAATCAGCACGCGTCGTGCTGGCGCCGCTGAACGAGCAGCGGCGGATCGTGGCCGCGATCGAGGAACAGCTCTCCCGCCTCGACGCCGCCGACGCCTCCCTCGCTGCCGCGACAGCGCGAGCCCTTGCGCTGAGAGCCGGCATCGTTGCCAACGCCCTTGCAGGCGATTGGCCGGTACGCGAACTCCGAGACGTCACGGCAGCTCAGGTGTACGGCACGAGCGCGAAGGCCAGCGTCGATCCGAGCGGCGTCCCCGTCCTGCGTATGGGAAACATCAGCGACGGAAAGCTCGACTTCTCGAGCCTCAAGTACCTTCCCGCCGCGCATCCGGATGTCTCGAAGTTCGATCTCGAGGTGGGCGACATCCTCTTCAACCGGACGAACAGCCCGGAGTTGGTCGGCAAGTCAGCGGTGTTCGAGAGTCGCGAGCGCATGACGTTCGCGTCCTACCTCATCCGCGTGCGACTGACCGAGGAGTGTGACCCTCGCTGGGCCGTGCTTGTCATCAACGGTCCGTCAGGACGACGGTACGTGGCAGAAGTTCGGACGCAACAGGTTGGTCAAGCCAACGTCAACGGCACGAAACTCGCTGCGATGCCGATCCCGGTGCCGCCGCTCGAGGAGCAGCGACGGATCGTGGCGCGGGTCGAGGAGCAGCTCTTGGCCATCGAAGCGCTGCGTGCCGGAATCGAACGGGCGCAGCGGCGGAGCGCAACCCTCCGCCGAGCGGTGCTGGAGCAAGCCTTCAAAGGCAAGCTAGTCCCGCAAGACCCGACAGACGAACCAGCGGCAACCCTCCTAACCCGCATCCGCGCCGAGCGAGACACAGCAGGATCGACAAGCAAGCAGCGAACCGCCACGCTGTGATCCGGGTTTGACCCGTCTTATGCGGTCAGTAGATAAGAACCATAAGACGAGGTAAGCTCCTTCAACATGGACGAGTATGCGAACCCATATCGCCCAGGGGCGGGAACGACTCCGCCCGCGTTGCTCGGCCGCGACCATCTCATTCGTAGTTTTGAGGTCACCCTGGCACGCGCGAAGTCGGGTCGACCAGGAAAGAGCGTCATGCCCGTCGGTCTTCGGGGTGTGGGCAAGACGGTGCTACTCAACAGGTTCAGCGAGATGGCCGAACGAAACGGCTTCACGTTCGCGTTCATCGAAGCGACCGAAGCAGGCAGCTTCCCGACAATCTTGGCCGTTCGCCTCCGGAAGATCCTGCTCGAACTCGACCGAGGAGGCGTCTCTCGCCAAGTCGTGCGGGCGCTCCGTGTTCTCAAGAGCTTCACGCTCCACCTTCCCGACGGTACATCGATTCAACTCGACCCGGAGCCGCTGATCGGCGAAGCCGACTCCGGACGACTGGACGAAGACCTCACCGACCTCTTCGTCGCGCTTGGCGAGGCGGCGGCTGACCGCTCGCGCGGCGTGTTGATCGCCGTCGACGAGGTGCAATATCTGTCCGAGGAGGAGCTCTCGGCGCTCATCGTCGCAATCCACCGGTCGACGCAGCTCAACGTTCCGCTTGTCCTCGTTGGGGCGGGGCTTCCGCAGCTTCCGGGCCTCGCCGGCGAGGCGCGATCGTACTCTGAGCGACTGTTCGAGTTTCCCGAGATCGGCTCGTTGAACGAAGCCGACGCTCGGTCGGCGCTCGCGATCCCTGCGCGAGAGTCGGACGTCTCCTTCGCCGAAGAGGCGCTGGAGGAGCTCGTTCGTGCGTCCCAGGGGTATCCGTACTTCCTCCAAGAGTGGGGCTATCACGTCTGGAACCACGCCCTGGCATCGCCCATCCCCGCTGGTGATGTCTATGCGGTGCGACCCCTCGTACTTGCTGCGCTCGATCGCGACTTCTTTCGGGTGCGCCTTGATCGCCTGACGCCGAAAGAACGCGGGTATCTCCGTGCAATGGCCGAGCTGGGCGCTGGTCCTCACCGAAGCGGTGACATCGCGACGAAACTCGGCGTTCGAGTGGAGAGCGTCGGCCCTCGACGCAGCGGTCTGATCCGGAAAGGCATGATCTACAGCCCGGCGCACGGCGACACCGCGTTCACCGTTCCCCTCTTCGACGAGTTCCTTCGTCGGGTGATGCCGTAACCGAGCGTTCGTTCTGACGTACTCGGCCGAGGAGCAGCTCTCGGCGGTCGATGCGCTGAGGGCCGCGATCGAGCGGGCGCAGCGCCGCTCCGGGTCGCTCCGCCGTGCGGTGTTGGAGCAAGCCTTCCGAGGCGAGCTCGTCCCGCAAGACCCGAGCGACGAGCCGGCGGCAACCCTCCTAACCCGCATCCGCACCGATCGCGCAGCCAGCAGCCCGCGCAGCCGCGTCCGTTCCGGCCGTTGACCCGAACGGACGTCGCGGCCCGCGGAGGCGGAGAGTACGATCGAGTGGCGAACGAACGAGAGGACGAAATGACCGAGACGGTTCGCGAGCTTCCACCGAGAGGGCATTATCTGGCACACGAGGCCGGTCGCCTTGCGGGCGTTTCGGGCCAGACGGTTGGGCAGTGGGCTCGTCGGGGATACATCCGCTCGTCGCAATCCGAAACGACCCCGCGCGTCTACAGCTACCAGGACGTTGCTGAGGCGATGGTGGTTCATGAGCTGCGCGAGCGAGGCGTCGACTACGCGGTCATCAAGAAGACCATCAAGACACTTCGGCGGGCAAGCGGGAACGGGTGGCCGCTGACCCACGGCGCGTTCGGCACTGCGCATGGCACCGTCGTTGTCAAAGACAGTGGGGGTTACGTCGACATCGGTCGCATCGTCGGCCACGGGCTTGCAGTCACCGAGGAGGACGTCCAGCGGATCGCAAGCGACCTTCAGCGTGGTGGTTGGGCGGCGCGCGAACTTCCGCGCCTGGCGCACATCGAGGTGGATCCCGACCGGCTGAGTGGTCGGCCCGTCATCCGAGGTACGCGCGTTCCGGCGGAGCTAGCGGCGGAGTTGGCTGCGCGTCCAGGCGGCCGAGAGGAGCTGCGGGAAGGCTACGACGTGAGCGATCCTCAGATCGACGACGCCATCGCGTGGTGGAGGGTCGTTCAGGCGTACGAGCAGGCGGCCTGAGCAGCTTTGCCCGAGCCGCTGCGGCTCGTCGTCGATGCTGACGTCGACAACCGGGTCGCGACGGAGCTGAAAGCTCGCGGGCGAGCTGCCGTCGCACTCTCTGAGTTGTCGCTTCACAGACTGAACGACGAGCCGCTCCTTCGAGCGCTCGCCGAGACTCTGGAGCCGGATACCTGGGTGCTTGTCTCCGGCGACGACTCGATGCCGGATGACCATGGCGAAGTCCTTCGAGAGCTGCGAGTCACCCTCGCCACCATCGATCCGCGACGGCCAGAGACTGTCGGCGAGGCCGCCTGGCGGAGAGACATCGTCCACCGGTGGGCGCACGTGATGCAAGTCCAGGCGGTGGGTTCGCTCCGACGCTATTCGGCAACTCGACATGGCGTGTGGCGCCCTCGGCGCACAGGTCGGCGGCGCTGAGGCGCCGCTCGAGGAGCAGCGGCGGATCGTGGCGAGTCGAGGAGCACCTCGCAGCGGTCGTACGGGCTGCGTAGGAGTACGCTCATCGTGTTTTCGACCCGCCGCAGGCCAACCCAGCGACTATGCGACTCGACGATGATTGAACGACTGCTCTTGATAGGTGCGGACTTCAACGCCCTCGATGCCGAGGGGCGGGTGCGGGCATCCCTTCGTTATGCCGCGACCCCCGAGGTGCCGGCAGTCGGCGAATGGGTTCGGCTCGAGGATGTCGAGGAAAACAGCTGCCTCGCCCGCGTCGAGGAGATCGCAGGGCTCTCGGTTGTCGCGGGGGCCGATTGGTCGACTTGGATTTCCGGTGAGATTGCCCGTCTCAGCCAAAGCTTCAAAGGCGGTGCACGTCTCGGCGAGTTCGGTGACGGGCTAACCACCGAAGGCGTCAAGCCACGCGCCACGGGTCAGCTCCAGGCAGCCTGATGTCCTCGCCCACGGACATCAGAGCGACAATGTTGCTTTGCGACTCGGCACAAAACATCGGCGGAAAGCTCTTCCTCCTCGGAGGAGGCTGGTCTCTGCTGAGGAAGACCGACAACGGGCGCAGCGCCGCTCCGGGTCGCTCCGCCGTGCGGTGCTGGAGCGAGCCTTCCGAGCCGAGCTCGTCCCGCAAGACCCTTTCGACGAGCCGGCGGAAGGCCCTCCTAACCCGCATCCGTACAGCCCGCGAGGCAGATCCTGATCCTCGCCGCAGCCGGGTTGGGCGGGCCATGCGTTGACCCCCGCGGCTGCTTATAGGCGTCCTGAGCGTTTCTAGGGGATCTCGCTATAAACGGGGGACGGGCGCTCTTGAGGAACTCTCTTATAGCGGCTTCCGGCATTTATAGCCCTTCGTGCTATAAACCAATCAATCGCCTATGGACGCTCTAAGGAATCCCTACACCCCAGGCGCCGGCACACCGCCCCCGGCGCTCACGGGCCGTGACCCAGAGCTCGAGCAGTTCGGGTTGCTGCTCGGCAGGCTCGAGCTGGGAAAGCCCGAGCAGAGCCTTCTGATCACAGGACTGCGCGGCGTAGGAAAGACGGTACTCCTGGACGCTTTTGAAGGGATCGCAATCGAGCGCGGTTGGTTTGCCAGCTCGGCCGAGATCACGAGCGAGACGCGTCTAGCGAAGGTGATCGCGACGATGACGCGTGAAGCGCTTCTCGATCTGAGACGGATGGAGCGGGTCCGCGAGAGCGCGCGCCGGGCGTTGTCCATTCTCAGGGCCTTCACGATCACGACCGGCGTCGGCGTCGACATCCGTTTGGAGCTCGACATCGAAGAGGGAATCGCCGACAGCGGCGACCTCGGGCGCGATCTCGGCGATCTCCTGGTAGAGGTGGGAACCATCGCGCAGGAGGCGGAACGTGGCGTGATCTTCCTTCTCGACGAGGTGCAGTTCCTCGAGCGAACCGACTTCGAGGCTCTCATCGCGGGTATGCATAGGTCGACACGCCGCCAGCTTCCCATCACCGTCGTGGGCGCTGGCCTTCCATCCCTGCCGAAACTCGCGGGCGACGCAAAGTCGTATGCAGAAAGACTCTTCACCTTCCCGACGATTGGAGCGCTGAGCGATGCCGCCGCACGTCTTGCGCTAGTC
>JANYJX010000009.1 GCA_025358355.1 Actinomycetes bacterium
TGGGGCCGGCGGTGGATCACGGTCGACACGTCGCGCGTGCCGCTCGCGCTGGCGCGGCAGCGGCTGCTGACGGCGACGTTCCCGTACTACGAGCTCCAGGACTCGGCGCGCGGGCCGGCCGCCGGCTTCACGTACAAGCGCAAGCAGAACAAGAAGGGCGAGGAGGTCGGCGGGATCGTTCCGCACGTGACGCTGAAGTCGATCGCGAACGACGAGCCGCCGGCCGAGGAGGTGCTCGTCGACAGGCCGGAGGTCGACTCGAAGATCACGCGCGTCACTGGCCCGTTCGTCGTCGAGGCGACGATCCCGACGCCGGTCGACATCGACGGCGACGGGACGGAGGACTCGGGCGTGCCCGACGACGGCTCGTACGTCGACCGGATGCTGGAGGCGCTGCGGCGAAACCCGTCGCTGCGGCTCCCTGGGAACCGCACGATCGAGCTGAAGGAGGTGCGGCCGCCGGGGCAGTCGCTGATGCTCTCGGGCGAGGCGGGGATCGAGCCGGACGGCGCGCCGGCGGCGATCGTCTTCGGCCCCGAGAACGGCGCGGTTAGCGAGAAGCTCGTCTACGAGGCTGCGCGTGAGGCGCATATGAAGCACTTCGACCATCTGCTCGTGATCGGCTTCGCGATCGAGCCGAACGCGCGCACGCTGGTCGAGAAGGTCGAGCAGCAGATCGGCATTCCAGCGACGTACGTGCAGGCGACGCCGGATCTCGTGATGGGCGACCTGCTGAAGACGATGCGCTCGAGCCAGCTCTTCTCGGTCTCCGGGCTGCCCGACATCGCGATCCGCAAGGTCGAGCCGGAGGAGAAGGGCGGGCCGCAGAGCTACGAGGTCGAGCTGCTCGGCCTCGATACGTTCGACCCGACGACGTTCGAAGCGGAGCACCGAAGTGGCGCGGACGTTCCCGCCTGGCTGCTGGATACGGCGTGGAACGGCCTCTCGTTCCACGTCTCGCAGGCGTTCCTCCCGCGCACGAGCGCGTGGGACAACCTGCGCAAGGCGCTCAAGGGCGAGCTCGAGGACACCGTCTGGGACCATCTCGCCGGCACGGTCAGCGCGCCGTTCACCGCGGCCGACGTGCGCGAGATCGCGGTCAAGGTGATCGACGACCGCGGCAACGAGCTGCTGGTCGTCAGATCCCTCGACGAGGCGACGTGAGCCGGGCGCTACGCGGCAGCGAGCACGTGGCCGAGGTCGGTCGCCCGCACCTTCTGTTCCGGAAGCGTGAGCACAAGCTCGCCCTCTTGCTCGAGAAGTTGCCTCGGGCTGACGAGCGTGATGCCGACGATCGCTCCGTCCGGGCCGTAGCGCACGTGATGCCCTTCTTCGGTGCCGTCGAATTGGACGGCTGTGCTCGGCTCGCCGACGTGGAGGTAGAGGACGTCTCCTTCCGCGTCGTAGACGACACGATCGAACGTGATCCCAGCGATCGTCACTGTCATGGGAGCCGACTCCTTCCGAATGCTGTTGTCACGCTTCCTTCATCCCCGAAGAAGTGTACGACGACCTGAAGCCAGCCGACCGGTCCCGCGTCGGCGAGGAAGAACCACTCCTCGTTCGCGACGCGACCGGCACGGCGCAAAGTCGGATGCTCGACGGCGAGCACGACCGCGTCGAGATACGCCTCCATCTCCTCATGGCTCTCCAGAATGTGATGTCTCGCCGCCTCGCTGAAGGTGACATGCCGTCCCTCCGAATCAACCAGCTCTCGCGCGCGTTGATCGTGGACCGGGTTGCCCGGCGTGACAATTCGCTCTTGGAGACCTGTCCGTGAGCGCCTTCGAGGTCGAGCAGCCGATCCTCAACTCGCCGTTCGAGGAGCCGGGCGAGCGACAGGGAACGCTCGTTGCGCTACGCGGCAGCGAGCACGTCGCCGAGATCGGACGTCTCGAGCCGGCTGCCGTCCGGCAGGGTCACGACGACCTTGCCCTCGCGCTCGAGGATCCGGCGAGCGTTCACGATCGTGATCGCGATCACGGCGCCGTCTTCGCCGAACTGGAGATAGTGCCCTTCGGGGGAGGCGTCGTCGGAGGCCGGGCGGCGAGGCTTCCCGACCCAGAGGTACATCACGTCTCCCTCGCGGTCGTACGTGACGTCGTCGAACTCGATTCCGCCGATCTTCGTAACTCCCGGAACGGTGACGATCATGGAATCAACCTCCGCGGAAACGCGGTGACGATTAGACCGCGGTCGCTCTCGTAGTGTACGACGACCCTGATCCAACGGCTTGGCGGCGCCATCTGGCCGTAGAACCACTCCTCGTATGCCGCGCGCCCAGGGAGTCGCTCGTCGGGACGGGCGACGGCCTCGAGCACGGTGTCTCGATACCCACGCAACTCACTGTGTTTCTCGAGGATGTGGCGCCAACGGCTGAAGCTGAGAACGACGGCGCGGCCGTCGGGATCCGTTGTTTCCCACACCTCTCCAGCGTGCCCGGGGGCCGTGCCCGCCACAATTCGCTCTTGGAGACCTGTCCGTGAGCGCCTTCGAGGTCGAGCAGCCGATCCTCAACTCGCCGTTCGAGGAGCCGGCAGAGCACTGGCAGATCGAGGAGGGTCAGTCGCCGAAGAGGCTGCCGGAGCGGCGGCGGGCGGGCTACTTCTACCGCGATCCGAAGGCGCCCTTGCCGGAGCCGGGCGAGCCCGCGCGTGGGGCGTGGCAGGAGCTCGAGGTCGTCAACCTGATCCGCGAGCGTCTCGGGCAGTGGCGTGGGGCGGGGTATCCGGGCGCGACGCGGACGACGCTCGACCTGCTCGCGCACTGGCGCCGGGACGGGCGGCAGCAGCGGCTCTTCTTCGCTCAGCTAGAAGCGGCGGAGACGGTGATCTTCCTGCAGGAGGCGCGATCCGACTTGCTCCAGGGCGTCGACGTGCCGCCGGAGGATATGCCACCCGACGTGGACGCATTCACGCGCTACGGCTGCAAGATGGCGACCGGCTCGGGCAAGACGACCGTGATGGCGATGCTCACCTCCTGGAGCATCCTCAACAAGGTCGCGTCCCGCGGCGACGCGCGCTTCTCGGACGTCGTGCTCGTCGTCTGCCCGAACCTGACGATCCGCGAGCGGCTCACCGAGCTCGACCCTGCGCGTGGTGACGCGTCGATCTACCGGACGCGCGATCTCGTGCCACCGGATCTGATGCCGTCGCTGCGGCGCGGCCGGGTGCTCGTCAAGAACTGGCACGAGTTCGAGCGCAAAGGCATGAGCGCGGGCGCGAAGGTGCAGAAGAACGGTGTCCGCGAGACGATTCGCGCAACGATCAAGATCGGCGAAAAGACCACGTCAGGCCGCGGCGGACGCTACATGACCGAGCAGGCGCTCCAGCTTGCTCTCTCGCAAGAGACGATGCGGATCGTCGAGGACAGGCGGCCGAAGAAGGCTGAGCTCCTCGTCGAGGAAACCCGCTACGTGGAGAGCGACGCCAAGTTGATGCAACGGCTGCTTGGTCGGGAGGTCGGCGGAAAGAAGAACCTTCTCGTCCTGAACGACGAGGCGCACCACGCCTATCGCATCCGCCAGGAGGCGAGCGAAACCGCCGAGGAGGACGCCGAGTGGACGGACGAGGAGCGGGCAGACGAGTTGGCCTACGAGTCGACGGTGTGGATCGACGGGCTCGACCGCATCCACAAGCACCGTCGCATCAACTTCTGCATCGATCTCTCGGCGACGCCGTACTACCTCGCGCGCGCCGGCGAGGACACGAACCGCGTCTTCCCGTGGGTCGTGAGCGACTTCGGCCTGACCGACGCGATCGAGTCGGGCCTCGTCAAGATCCCGCAGCTCGCGCACTCCGACCCGAGCGGGGAGGAGCAAGCGAAGTACTTCAACATCTGGCGCTGGATCATGAGCCAGCTCACCGCCGTCGAGCGTGGCGGCAAGCGGGCGAACGCGAAGCCGGAGGCCGTTCTCAAGTGGGCGGCGCCGCCGATTCAACTTCTGGCCGGCGCGTGGGAGGCGCTTCGGCTCGAATGGGAGAGCGACCGCGAAGACGAGCGTCCGCCCGTGTTCATCCTCGTCTGCAAGAACACCAAGCTCGCTGCGGTTCTCTACGACTGGCTGGCCGAAGGGAAGGAGCCGGCGGGGATCCCGCCGGCCGACTTCGATGCGCTGCGCAATCTCGACGGGAAGCGGTACACGATCCGCATCGACTCGAAGGTCGTCGGTGAGACCGA
Source organism: Actinomycetes bacterium (assembly GCA_025358355.1). Lineage (GTDB taxonomy): Bacteria > Actinomycetota > Thermoleophilia > Gaiellales > Gaiellaceae > Gaiella. The sequence continues at coordinate 4,180 of JANYJX010000009.1, forward strand.
CCTCGAAGGCGCGAAGAACGACGAATCGCGCTGGATGCGCTTCACGCTCGACACCGTCGGCAAGCGCGACTGGACGCGCGACACCCAGGGGCGCGCCGTGTATCCGGAGGGATTCGAGGAGCTGGCGCTGAAGCTCGGCCGGCCGCTGCATCCACCTGGACGCGATATCCGCTGCATCGTCAGCGTCGGGATGCTGACCGAGGGCTGGGACTGCAACACCGTTACCCACATCGTCGGCCTGCGGCCGTTCATGTCGCAGCTCCTCTGCGAGCAGGTCGTCGGCCGGGGGCTGCGGCGGCGCAGCTACGAGCTGACCGAGGACGGGAAGTTCGAAGAAGAGGTGGCGAAGATCCTCGGTGTCCCGTTCGAGGTCGTGCCGTTCAAGCAGTCGACGGGACCTCGGCCGCGCCGCCAGCCTCAGCACCACGTGCAGGCGCTGGCCGAGAGGGCGCCTTTTGCGATCTCGTTCCCGCGGGTGGAGGGCTACCAGCAGGCGATTCGCAACCGCGTTACCGTCGACTGGGATCGCGTCGCGCCGGTGCGCATCGATCCGATGAAGATCCCGGACGAGGTCAAGCTCAAGTCGACGCTCCTGAAAGAAGGGAGGCCGTCGTACTCGGAGCCGGGCGGCTCGGCGACGCTGAACCTCGACGAGTGGCGGAGCTCGAAGCGCGTGCAGCAGCTGGAGTTCGAGATGGCCGCCAGCCTCACGCGCGAGTACGCCGAGATGGAGACGTGTCAAGCCCCAGCGCACGTTCTCTTTCCGCAGCTCTTGGAGATCGTGAAGCGATTCGTGCGCGAGAAGGTTGACGTTAGTGCGTCCGAGAAGCGCATCGATATCTTCCGCTCGCCTTACTGGGAGCTCGCGATCGAGCGGCTGAAGGAGGAACTTCATCCAGACACGAGCCAGGGTGAGGCGCCGGAAGTCCCGCGGTACGAGAAGGGTCGAGGCCCGGGGTTGACCGGCGAGGTCGACTTCTGGACCTCGAAGAAGGTCAGAGACGTTCAGAAGTCGCACCTCAACTACGTCGTGCAGGACTCCAAGTGGGAGCAGTCGGCGGCGTACCACCTCGACGCGCATCCCGCAGTCGTGGCCTTCGTCAAGAACCAGGGCCTCGGGTTCGCGATCCCGTACCTCCACAACGGGCAGCAGCACAACTACATCCCGGACTTCATCGTCCGGCTCGAGAACGGCGTGCACCTGATCCTCGAGACGAAAGGTCACGACGTTCTGGAGGAGATCAAGACGCAGGCGGCCCTACGCTGGGTCGACGCCGTCAACGCCGACGGGCGGCACGGGGACTGGCGTTACGAGATCGTCCACGAAATGAACGCGATCCCGTCGCTGTTGGATAAGAAAGACCTGCAAAGC
>JANYJX010000047.1 GCA_025358355.1 Actinomycetes bacterium
CCCTTCTCGCACACGGGCGTCGGCGGGCTGACAGGCACAACGAACGATCCCGTCCCGCCACCGGGCGGCCACACTCTCGCGCGGAACGCCTTCGGTTCACACGGCCCCTTGACCTGCTCGCCCACACCGGGCACGTCGGGAGAGAATCGTGCGGTCGCAACGGCGTACTTCCCCGGGGCCAGCACGACGCGGATCGCCGACTGAGCGCCCGGATGCGCGGGCCAGACGTGCGTCGGCAAGAGCTTCCCCGTTCGACCAAGCAGCTGAAGCCGTGGCAAGCCGGAGACGAAACACGCGTGCTTCGAGCGGTTCCGCAGGCGAAGCGCATACGAGATCTGGCCCGCACCCGCGCTGCCCGGGATCGCGTAGAACAGCCCGCTCATGTCAGCTCCAGCGCACGGCAGAACATCTGAGCTCGCACCCGAGGAGACGCTGAAAGCCGCGGCGGTGAGAACCGCTCCAAGGACTCCGAAGACACGTGAGCGTGCGCCGACCACTACCGACAACCTATACGCGCCGGAGCACGCCCCACCCCGATGGGTAGCGCACGGCGACGCGCCAGCACGAAGGACACGAGACGTGCGGCGCTCCGTGCGCGAACACAATCGTGTCGGCCCGCGCCTCGGATGCAGCGATGCCGAAGAGAAGCGTCCGCTGCACGTCCGGCCCGAAGAACGGGTATTTGAGAAAACTCGGGTCGTCCTGGAACGCGATCACCGCGTCGGCCGGAACATGGCGGTTCACGAAGTCGATCACGCTCGCCTCGTCGCCCGGGCCGGATTCCGCGGCGCCGCGCGACTGATGCCAGATAACAGAGCCGCGGACTGGCGCCAGCAGCCGAATCCCAGTCGACTTGTCTTCGAAATGAACGAGCACGAGCAGCATCGTGGTCAGCGCAATCGCAACCGCGCTCGCGACAACAGCTCGGTATCGCGCCAGCGCTCCCCAGCACGCGGCGGCGAGGCCGAACGGGACGATGAAATAGCGCCCGTCGAACGGCACGTAGCCGATCCACCAGCCGACGATCAGCAACCAGACGAACGGTGCGATGACGAAAACGATCCCCAGGCTTCCACTCCCGCGGCGCCGCAATTCGCGTACCACGAACACAATCCCGACGACTCCGAGCAGAAAGCCGAGCGGACCGAACCAGGAGAAGTTCGGGCTCGCCTCGGTGACGCTGCGCCCCGAGTCGAGGTACGCAATGTCGCGTCGACCTGCAAGCCACCAGACCTTTTCCCACCCGCGGCGTTCCAGGTGAGCGATCGCCGGCACGACAAGCGGTGTCAACGCGAGCACGCCCGCGAGACCGGCAATCAGCCAGCCGTGACCCGCTCCGGATTGGGCACGCTTCCGCCAAGCGACGATTCCGAAGCCGGCCGCAACAAGCAACGCCGCCAGCACGAAAAAGAGCGCGTCCCAGCCGACGGCTCCAGGAACCTCCGCGATGTCAAGACCGAGAGCCCCCGGCGCCATGCCACGTCGTAGCGCGAACAGACGGTGGTAGAAGTGCGGCGGGATCCGATGCGCACCATCGCGGCCATAGAAGAACAGGCCACCCGCAAAGCTGCCGGTCTCGACGCGGTTGAGGATGTACCACCCGCCTCCGACTAGTGCGGCGAGCGGCGCAGCGATGCTGATTGCGCGCCAGCGACCTTTGGGCTGGTAGCGGAGAACGAGCAGCGCCAGGAGCGGCAGCGCAAAAAATGCGCTCACCTTCGTTGCGAGTGCCAGCGAAAGTGCAAGGCTGGCGAGAGCGAGTTCGCGCTTCGCAGTCCCGAGCAGGAAGTACACCGTGATCAGGAGGAATGCTGCGACGACAACGTCGCTCAGAGCCGTCGCAGCCTGCAGCAGCGAGACGGGCAGCGAGAGAAACAGGAGCGCGCCGAACATCGCCTCGCGGGGCTCAAGCCGTAGCCTGCGCCCGATCCCGAACACCGCAAGTGCGCTGGCGAGCAGCGAGACGAACTGCGGCAGCCAGGCGAACTTGTCGCTCCGCGCTGCCAGCATCGTCAGCAGGATTCCGATCTCGGCGACCGGTGGGTTGGCGTTTTCCCGCGAGTCGATGGTGCCATTGATGTAGGCCACCGCGTGCTGTTGCTTCCAGAACGCGGCGCGCGGCAGGTGATACGCGAGCGAGTCGGCGTCGTTCTGTGGCGTTGCGATTCCGATCACGACGATGTAGATCAACGCGAGCAGCACGCCGACCGCCAGCACGGCGAGCAGTGGATCGCGCAGCGCGTCGCGCCCCAGCCGCGCGACGAGCTGGAACGACACGACCGGCGGCCGGCCCGCAACAAGCCACAGCCCGAACGCAACGCCGGTGCCGATGGCGAGACCAGCGAGGCACGTCGTTCGGGTCAGGTCGCGTGGCAGCGAGAGGGCAACCGTGATGATCGTCAGCTCCGCCCAGGCGATCGCGTACGCGGCGAGCAGCGCCGCCGTCACGGACTCCAGGCGAAGGATCGCGGCAAGGAGCAGCCCGCTCGTGGCAAGCAGGGCAAGCGCACTAATGAGAACCCCGACGGCAAAGGTCACCGGGCGATTCTCTCGGTTCGCTCGCCGCCGCGCGGTGCGATGCGGTCGGCGCGGTTGGCGCCGCGTTCATCCCGCTCTCATCTTCCGGACGGGAGAATGGCGGGATGCGCGTATTGGTTGTCGAGGACGAGGCGAAGCTCGCGGGCCTGCTCGGGCGCGGGCTGCGCGAGGAAGGGCACACGACCGATGTCGCCGGCCGCGGCGAGGACGCGCTTTGGATGGCCCGCGCGACGCCATACGACGTGGTCGTCCTCGACGTGATGCTGCCCGGCCTGGACGGCTTCGCGACGTGCCGCCAGCTGCGCGAAGCAGAGATCTGGACACCGGTGCTGATGCTCACCGCGCGCGACGCCGTCGACGATCGCGTCCGCGGGCTCGATGCCGGCGCCGACGACTACCTCGTGAAGCCGTTCTCGTTCGCGGAGCTGCTCGCACGCCTGCGCGCCCTCGCGCGACGCACACCGCACGAGCGACCGACCGTGCTCGAAGTCGGCGAGCTGCGTCTCGATCCTGCCGGTCGGCGCGTGTGGCGCGGCGCGACCGAGCTCGAGCTGTCGCCGAAGGAGTTCGCGCTGCTCGAGGTGTTCATGCGTCGCCCCGGGCAGGCGCTCTCGCGGCTCGATCTGATCGAGCGTGCGTGGGATCTCGCGTACGAGCAGCGCTCGAACGTCGTCGACGTGTACGTCCGCTACTTGCGCGAGAAGGTCGACCGGCCGTTCGGTCGGCACTCGATCGAGACCGTGCGCGGCGTCGGGTATCGACTCCAAGGCGACGCGTGAGGCTCGGGCGGCTGCCGATCCGAGCTCGCCTGGCGATGGCGTTCAGCGTCGCGATGGCGCTCGTCCTCGCGGCGATGGCGTTCTTCGTCTTTCTCCGCGTCGATCGCGCCCTGACAAGCTCGGTCGACCGCGCGCTCCAGGTGCAGGCCGAGGAAGTTGCGCACGGCGCGCGTCCGGATCGGCCGCTGCCCGACCCGGACACCGCCGGCGCGAGCTCCGTCGCGCAGCTGATCGGAGCCGACGGCTTAGTGCGTACCTCGTCGCGACCATCGCTCGCGCCGCTACTCGGCAAAGCCGACGTGACCCGCGTGCTAGCCGGCACAACGATCCGGCGCGACACGACGCTCGTCGGTCTCGACCACGAATGGCGCCTACTCGCGTTTCCGGTCGAGACCGAAGGCACCGCGGTCGTCGGGATCGTCGCAGCGTCGCTCGAGAGCCGCAACGAGACGCGCGACCGCCTCGCCAAGGAGTTGCTGATCGTCGTCCCGTTGGCGCTTGCGATCGCCGCACTCGGTGGCTACCTCCTCGCGGCGGCGGCTCTGCGGCCGGTCGAGGACATGCGCCGACGCGCCGGCGAGATCTCGGGCTCAACACCGGGCGAGCGCCTGCCCGTGCCGCCCGCACGTGACGAGATCTCGCGCCTGGCGACGACGCTCAATGCGACACTCGACAGGCTCGACGGCGCGCTCACACGGGAGCGCCGGTTCGTGGCCGACGCGAGCCACGAGCTGCGCACACCGCTCGCTCTGATGCGGACGGAGCTCGAGCTAGCCCTACGCCACAAGCGCTCGCCAGAAGAGCTCGTCGCAGCGATCAGCTCGGCATCCGACGAGACCGACCGGCTAGCACAGCTCGCGGAGGATCTGCTCCTGATCGCGCGCTCAGACGCGGGCGAGTTGCCGCTGCGTCGGACACGCGTTCGGGTCGCGGACGTAGCCGACGGCGTCGTCCAGCGGCACGGTCGCCAGGCGGCAGACGCCGGGAGGAAGCTCGAGGTGGATGTCGATCCGACGCTCGAAGCCGACGCCGACCCGCTCCGCCTCGAGCAGGCGCTCGGGAATCTCGTCGACAACGCCCTTCGCCACGGCGCCGGCACGGTGGTGATGCGGGCGCAGCGCGCCGACGGAATGGTGCGGCTCAGCGTCGCGGATTCCGGGCCGGGCATCCCGGAAGCGTTCGTCGATCGCGCCTTCGAGCGCTTCAGCCGAGCCGACGAAGCGCGTGGCCGCGGCGGCTCGGGTCTCGGCCTCGCGATCGTCGACTTGGTCGCGACATCGCACGGGGGCGCGTCGGGAATCGCGAACCGCCCCGCAGGCGGCGCCGAAGTCTGGCTCACCGTCCCAGCGGCCGGGCCGCTGGCGGAAACCTCCTAGACGGCTGCTAGGCCGCGCGCCTTGCGGCTCGCCTGCTGCTGGCGCTTCGTCGCGCTCAGCTCGGCCTTCCGCAGGCGGATGTTGATCGGCGTCACCTCGACGCACTCGTCCTCGCGGATGAACTCGAGCGCTTGCTCGAGCGAGAGCGGCCTGGGCGGGATCAGTCGCACGAGCTCGTCGGAGCTCGACGCACGCATGTTCGTCAGCTTCTTTTCCTTCGTAGCGTTCACGTCCATATCCTCGGAGCGCGCGTTCTCGCCGACGATCATCCCTTCGTAGACGCCGACTCCGGGCGCGACGAACATCGTGCCGCGCTCCTGCAGGTTCGCGAGCGCAAATCCTGTGGTTGGGCCCTGACGATCCGCGACGAGCGAGCCGCTCGGCCGCGTCCGCAGCTCGCCGTGCCACGGCTCGTAGGAGTCGAAGACGTGGTGCAAGATCCCGGTGCCACGCGTCTCGGTGAGGAATTCGGTGCGAAAGCCGATCAGCGCGCGGGCCGGCACGAGGTAGTCGAGCCGCACCCAGCCGGTGCCGTGGTTGACCATCTGCTCCATCCGGCCCTTGCGCAGTGCGAGCAGCTGGGTGAGCACGCCGATGTACTCCTCCGGCGCGTCGATCGCGAGGCGTTCGACCGGCTCGTGCACCTTCCCGTTGATCTCCTTCGTGACGACCTGCGGCTTGCCGACGGTCAGCTCGAAACCTTCTCTCCGCATCAGCTCGACTAACACAGCTAACTGCAGCTCGCCGCGCCCTTGAACCTCCCACGTGTCGGGCCGCTCGGTCGGCAGCACGCGCAGCGAGACGTTGCCGACGAGCTCATCCTGGAGCCGACCTTTCACCTGGCTCGCTGTCAGCCTCGAGCCGTCCAAACCAGCAAGCGGCGAGGTGTTGATGCCCACGGTCATCGACAGCGACGGCTCGTCCACCTCCTCCACCGGCAACGCGCGCGGATCGTCGACATCGGCAAGCGTCTCGCCGATGGTCACGTCGGGAAGTCCGGCGACGGCGACGATGTCGCCAGGCCCGGCCTCGGCGGCATCGACCCGATCGAGCGCGTCGGTCACGTACAACTCGGTCACTTTCGCGCGCTCGACCGTCCCGTCGGCACGGCACCAAGCGACCTGCTGACCCTTGCGAATCGTCCCGTTGCGCACGCGGCAGATCGCGAGCCGACCCACATACGGCGACGCGTCGAGGTTGGTCACAAGCGCTTGCAGCGGATGCCCTACCTCGTAGGTCGGGGCGGGAATCGTGGCCAGGAGCAGCTCGAACAGCGGCCGCAGGTCGCTTTCCAGGTCGTCTGGCGTAGCTCCCGCTTGCCCCGCCTTCGCGTTGCAGTAGACGATCGGGAACTCGATCTGCGTCTCGTCCGCGTCGAGGTCGAGGAACAGCTCGTAGACCTCGTTGACGACCTCGACGATGCGCGCGTCCGGCCGGTCGACCTTGTTCACGACGAGGATTACCGGCAGCCGTGCCTCGAGCGCCTTACGCAGCACGAAGCGTGTCTGCGGCAACGGCCCTTCGCTCGCGTCGACGAGCAGCAGGACGCCGTCGACCATGCGAAGGCCGCGCTCGACCTCGCCGCCGAAGTCCGCGTGGCCCGGCGTGTCGACGATATTGACCTTCACGCCGGCATAGCGAACGGCCGTGTTCTTGGCAAGAATCGTGATCCCCTTCTCGCGCTCGAGATCCATCGAGTCGAGCACGCGCTCGGCCACATCCTGGTTCGCGCGGAACGAGCCCGACTGCCAAAGCATCGCGTCGACGAGCGTCGTCTTACCGTGGTCGACGTGCGCCACGATCGCAACATTGCGGATGTCTTCCCGGCGAGCCATGCGTCGAGGGTACCGACGGATTGACCCGACAGGTTCCTTACACGTCTTTTACACGGAGTCCACCGCGGTCTAACCGGATGCGCCGACGATGACCTCATGCTTGCGACTTCGCGACGTCTCGTTGTGCTCGTCGCCGCACTTGCTGGGCTCGTTCTCGCAGGGACGGCGAGTGCGGGGCTGCGCGATCTGACGATCGACCGCGGCATCGTCCAATCGGTCTCCGCGTCGCAGATCGTCCTGCGCGAGCTCGACGGCAGCACGGTCGCTCTCGCTGTCGACAGCGCCACGCGCGTGTTCCTGAACGGGTCGCCGGCACAGCTCACGGATATCCAGCCCGGTTTCGTCGCAGCCGTCGCGCACAAGGGGACTCAACCCGCACGCGCAGTTCGCGCCTTCGGGCGTCTCGCCGCGAGCGTCGATCGCGGCGTGATCGCGAGCGTCTCCGGGCGACAGTTCGTGCTCCGCCTCGTCGACGGTAGCTCGCTGACGCTGCGCATCACGGTGCGGACCCGCGTGCGGCTGAACGGCTTCGCGGCAACGGCTGCGGCGATCTACCCCGGCCGGCTGGCGCGCGTCACTCACACAACCGACGGCAAGGCGCAACTCGTCCAACTCGTCGGCAGGAGACGAGCGTAGTGCCCGGGACAATCCTGCTCGTCGAGGACGAGGAGGACATCGCGACGCTGGTTCGGACGTATCTCGAGCGCGACGGCTTTCAGGTGGTTTGGGCCTCGCGCGGCGTCGAAGGGCTGCTCGCGCTGGAGCAGCACGAGGTGCGCCTCGCGATCCTCGACCTCCAGCTGCCGGATGCCGACGGTCTCGACCTCTGCCGTGCGATCCGGCAACAATCGCGCTTGCCGATCGTGATCCTCACCGCGCGCGACGAGGAGATCGACCGCATCACGGGACTCGAGCTCGGCGCGGACGACTACATCGCCAAGCCGTTCTCGCCGCGGGAGCTCGTTGCGCGTGTACGTGCGGTGCTGCGCCGGGCCGAGCCAGACGCCGCGGCCGACGAGATCGTCCTGGGTGACGTCGCGGTCGACCGCGGCGGACGCGCCGTAACCGTCAACGGCAATCCCGTTGAGCTGACCGGGATGGAGTTCGATCTGCTCGCGTACCTGATTGACCACACCGGCCTCGTGCTCTCGCGCGAGCGGCTGCTCGACCGCGTGTGGGGGCTCGCGTTCCCGGGCGGCACGCGGACGGTCGACGTGCACGTCGCGCAACTACGCCGCAAGCTCGGCCGGCCGGAGCTGATCCGCACGATTCGCGGCTCCGGCTACAAGGCCGTCGCCAGCTAATGCGGCGGCTTGTCCCGCGGACGCTGCGCTCGCGCCTGTTCGCGGGAATCGCGGCGGCGGTCGCGGTGTCGATCGTCGTCACCCTGGTCGCCGGCGCGTTGCTCACGCGACGCTCGCTCGAGCAGGAGGCGCTTCGCTCGCTCGGCCGCCAGGTCGACCTGATCGCCGCCCAGCGCTCAGCCAAGGCCGCGGCGCCTGAGGTCGGTAGCTTCCTCGCGACCGAGCAGGAGCGCCTAACGATCCTCACGCCCGCGCAAGCCGAACTGCTGCTGCCGGCGAAGGGCGCCGCCGCGGTTCGGGGCAAGACCACGGCAACGGGTTCGGTTGAGCTGCACGGAACGCGTTATCTCTACGCCGTCCGCCGCAACGGCACCGAGGCGCTCGTTCTGCTCCGTACCGCGCACAGCCAAGCGAGCGACTGGACGCCGTTCCTCGTCGGCCTCGGGATCGCGGGTGCGGTCGGTGCGGCGCTGGCAGCGCTCGTTGCGTTCGTGCTCGCGCGTGCGGTCGCACGGCCGGTCTCGCGCGTCGCTGCGGCGAGCAGGCGCCTAGCGGCGGGCGAGGACCCCGGCGAGCTGAGCGAGACAGGCGCCGGCGAGGTCGCAACGCTCGCCGCCTCCTTCAACCACTTGGCGGCCGAGCTGTCCCGCGCGCAGGATGCCGAGCGCGCGTTCCTGCTCTCGGTGAGCCACGAGCTGAAAACGCCGTTGACCGCGATCCGCGGCCACGCCGAGGCGCTCAGCGACGGCGTGCTTGGCGAGCGTGAGGCTGGCGCCGTGATCGAGCGCGAGACGGGGCGCCTCGAACGGCTGATTCGCGATCTGCTCGACCTCGCCCGGCTGCGTCGCCGCTCGTTCTCGGCTCGCGCTGAGACCGTCGATCTCGGAGATGTGGCTCGAGAGACCGTCGAGCGCTACGAGCAGCAGTCGCGCCGCTTCGAGGTGACGCTTTCCGCGGTCATCGAGCCGGAGGCACTCGCGAGCGGCGACGCCGACCGCGTCCTCCAAGCCGTCTCGAATCTCGTGGAGAACGCCCTTCGCTGCTCGCCGAAGGGAGGCGCCGTGCGCGTGCTCGCCTCGCCCGAACGTCTCGATGTCGTGGACGACGGCCCGGGACTCGGCCCCGATGAGATCGCACACGCCTTCGAGCGCTTCTACCTCTGGGAGCGCTACGGCAACGATCGCCCAGTCGGCACGGGACTAGGGCTGGCAATCGTGCGCGAGCTGGCCGAAGCGATGGGCGGCTCGGTCGAGGTGCGCAGCGTCCCGGATGTCGGCTCGACCTTCTCGCTGCTGCTGCCTCCGGCCGTCGTCGAGGTCGCGCGCTCGACCCACGCTGTCTCCCTCTAGCTCGACGCCTGCCGCGCGCGGAGCGCGCGAACTTTCTCGCCGATTCCCGCAAGCGATCGATGAAGGCCCAGCGGCAGTCGTGCGCTCTACCTGCCACTGCACGGTGAGCCGATCACCACCGTCGCTCGCGGGTTCGTGAAGCGGGCTCTCGCAGAGGCGCGCGGCTATGAACGGCCGTTCACCGCACCGTAACCACGACACCGCTCGCCCGGCTGCATGATGATGGGCGTGGTGGCAAAGACTCAGACTGGCGCGCCGGAGAGCCGGCTCCTCAATCGCGAGCTTTCGTGGCTCGACACGAGCGAGCGCGTGCTCGACCTCGCAAGCGATCTTTCGGTGCCGCTGCTCGGGCGGGTCAAGTTCTGCTCGATCTTCTCGGAGATGCTCGACGAGTTTTTCATGGTGCGCGTCGCCGGGCTGATGGGCCAGGCGGCGTCGGGACTTGGCGTTCGCTCCTCCGACGGGCTCACGCCCCACCAGGCGCTCGTCGCGATTCGCGAGCGCGTCACCGGCCTCACCGCGCGTCAGTCGCGACTGTGGCGGAAGGAGCTGCGTCCGGCGCTGCACGTCGAAGGGATCTCGGTCCTCGGCCTGGAGGAATGCGGCGCGAAGGAACTCGAGCAGCTCGCGGGCCGCTACGAGCGCGAGATCTACCCCGTCCTCACGCCGCTCGGAGTCAGCCCCGGCCAGCCGTTCCCCTACATCTCGGGGCTGTCGCTTTCGCTTGCTGTGCTCGCCGTCGACCCGGTCACCGGCGAGGAACGCTTCGCGCGCGTCAAGGTGCCGGAAGGCCTGCCGCGGTTCGTCGAAGTCGGCCGCCAGCCTCGTCTCGTGCCGCTGGAAAGCGTCATCGCGCACTTCCTGCCGTCGTTGTTCCCCGGAATGGAGATCGCAGAGCGCGCGACATTCCGCGTCACGCGCGACGCCGACTTCGAGGTATCGGACGACGCCGACGATCTCCTCGAAGCGGTCGAGCTCGAGCTGCGCCGACGCCGCTTCGGTGACGTAGTCCGGCTGGAGGTCTCGGCGTCTGCGTCTCGCGCGATGCTCGATCGGCTGATGGCCGGCCTGGATGTCGAAGCCGATCAGGTGTATGAGATCGAAGGCCAACTCGATCTCGCCGATTTGCGCCAGATCGCGGCCATCGACCGCCCCGAGCTGAAGGACGAGCCGTGGGTTCCCGTGACGCAGCCGCGCCTCGCACGCGCCAAAGACGGCACCGGGTTCTTCGACGAGATCCGGCGGAGCGACGTGCTTGTGCAGCAGCCGTACGAATCGTTCCGGACGAGCTTTGAGGCCTTCGTTCAAGCGGCGGCGCGCGACCCGGACGTGATTGCGATCAAGACCACGGTGTACCGCACCGGCGACGACAGCACGCTCGTCGGTGCGCTGATCCACTGCGCCGAGCAGGGCAAGCAGTCGGTCTGCCTCGTTGAGCTGAAGGCGCGTTTCGACGAGCGGCGGAACATCGAGTGGTCACGCGAGATGGAGCAGGCGGGCGTCCACGTCGTGCATGGCTTCTCGGATCTCAAGATCCACGCGAAGATGGCGCTCGTCGTGCGACGCGAAGGCGACGTGCTGCGCCGCTACGTGCACATCGGGACCGGCAACTACAACGCGCAGACCGCGCGTGGCTACGAAGATGTCGGCCTCTTCACCGCCGACGAAGACATCGCTGCCGATGTCGCCGACCTCTTCAACCACCTCACTGGCTTCGGCCGGCCGCAACGGTTTCGCAAGCTTCTCGTCGCGCCGTTCTCGATGCGAGCGCGACTCGTGGAAGAGATCCGCCGCGTCGCCGCCGCCGCGAAAGCCGGCGAGACGGCGCGCATTCGGCTGAAGCTGAACCAGCTCGTCGACCCGCTCGTGATCGAGGAGCTGTACGCCGCGTCGCAGGTCGGTGTCCCGATCGAGATCTGCTCCCGCGCGATCTGCATGCTCCGACCCGGCGTCGCAGGGATGTCGGAGACGATTACGGTGCGCTCGGTCTTCGGCCGCTTTCTGGAGCACAGCCGCATCTACTCGTTCGAGGCCGGCGGGACTGCGACGATGTTCACGGGGTCGGCCGATGTGATGCCGCGCAACCTCGACCATCGCATCGAGGTGCTCGTGCCGGTCGAGAACGGCCGCGCGCGCGCCGAGCTGAACGCGATCCTCGACAGCCTGTTCGCCGACAGCTCGTACGCGTGGGAGCTTGGCGCCGAGGGCAAGTGGACGCGCCGCGTCGCTGCTAAGGATCGGAAGCCGCACGTGCATCAGGTGACGATGCAACGCCGAGCGCAGCTCCGCGCCCGCCGCCAGACTCCCGAGACGCGCGGCCGCAAGAGCTAGCTGCGCAATACGACCCGCACATCGTGGACGAGATTGGCCGCACTGAGGTCGACTCCCGTGTGCTCCGTCGCGAGCCATTTCCCGTCCCTGCTGTAGATTCGAACCGGCGCCGAGTGGATGTTGGCGTCGCCGCTCTCGAGCGACGAGAGCACGTGAAACGATCTCCAGACGAGACGCATGGTAGGGATTGGCGCAATCAAGTAGTCCACTGCCCCAACCGCATGGCGTCGGCGGAGGAATGCGCGGATCGCCATCGGCGTGTCGACCCGCGGATCGGAGGTGATCGCAACAGCGATAACCTCGCTTCGCTCGGCGGGTGACAGGCCTCGAACTGCGTCCGCCACAACCCTGGCAACGATCGGGCACACGTCCTTGCAATCAGTGTCAAGGAACGTGAGAACCACGACCTTGCCCCGATAGTTCGCGGCTGACACCGGTTGCCCTCGGTAGCTCCGCAACGAGAAGACGGGCATGACAATGCCTCGGGGTTCCTCGATTCCCCGGAAGAGGCTCGCTCTCGGCTCCTTCGAGGCGGGACGCGAAACGGCGAACGTCACCGAGACCGCGACAGCAACGCCCACGAGACTGGCAACGGCACATGCCGCGAGCTTCTTGGTGGGCGGGCTCATCGCGTCTTTCCCCCGCTGACCGGCTGCCATGTCTCGCCTGCGTCATGGGTCGTGTAGAGCACGCGATCGAAGCCAACGACGTACGCTCGCCGCGGATCGGCCGGCGCCCAGGCGATCGGCCCCGCACCACCATCGATTCGCAGTACTTGCCTCCACGTCCTGCCGCTGTCCCTCGAGAGAAGAACTCGAGGCCCAGCCGCGAGGATGGGTGCTCCAATGCGCGGGCCGGCTGCAAGCCCCAGAACCGACGCGCGCAGGAGCGCCTTCCAGGTTGCACCGCCGTCTGTCGATTCAACGATGTCCTGACGCTGAAGATCGCCCGCGAGCACGCGGCCGTCCGCAAGAACGGCGACTGCCATCACATCCGGGCCAACCTCGCTCGAGCGAAGGGTGAAACTACGGCCTCCGTCCACCGAGCGGTAGAAGCCCCGACCTGCGATGGCCGCGTACACCGTCAGCGGGTGGAGCGGATCGACCGCAAAGCCGTGCACATCGAGACCCGGCAAACCATGTGGGTGCACTCCGCGCCAGGTCGCTCCACTATCCGTGCTACGAGCGAGCGTGTTGTGCCCTGCCGCCCAAAGCGTCGAGCCACCAGCATGGGCGAGGTTCATCGCGTCGTCGCCTCGTAGCTCCGCACGGATCCAGACTCGGCCTCCGTCCGACGAATGGAAGAGGCCCACGTGTGTACCTAGTGTGAGCCGATTCGAGTCTCGTGGATCGACGAGCAGCGAGTGGTAGTCAGGTGCCCGCGGAAGTCCGCGAGTCACTTCCGCGGTCGAGCCGCGGAAATGCGGGATAACAACCGCAGCAACCACGATGACTGCGATCGCGAGCGGGATCAGGTTCCCCTTCTGGGCGCGCGCTTGCACGGATTTCTCCTTCCAGTCGACATCCAGGTAGAGGCGCAACCGCGCCGCGTCGGAAGTCGAGTGAAATCAGAAGAGGAAGCGCTGCAGTAACGCCGGCGACGCGCGGCCGGTCGCGTGGATCCGGCGATCGATCGCGAGCGGCACCACACCGAGCGCCAGCACGAGCAGGGCCCACATCGCAGTCAGCGGCGGCAAGGCGACGAGTGGGCCGGCCACTCGATCGGCTGCCTGCGCGGGGTGCCCGCTTAGGCACGCACAGGCGATGCCAACGAACATCAATAGCACCACCGCAAGAAGAACGAAGACGACCAACGGCAAACGCCTTCGTAGCACCGCACGAGTTGGCACCGAGCGAGCATACTCGGCGGCGAAAGTCACTTGAGTGCGTCGAGCAGAGCCAGGTCTCGCTCGTAGGTCAGCAACTCTGTGGCTTCCGCGACCGTGACCCAGCACGCGGTATCGATCTCGTGCACGAATGCGAGCTCTCCCGACGCGACCCGCATCCGCCAGTAGCGCACCCGCTTCGGGCGCCCGAGCGTGTCGGTGTACGACGTCGACGGCAGCTCGTCACCGAGCTCGCAGCGAAGACCCGTCTCCTCTTCGACTTCGCGGACGGCGCATTCTTCGTCGGTCTCGCCGGGCTCGGCTTTGCCTTTCGGGAACGTCCAGTCGTCGTACTGCGGCCGATGCACGATCAGCACCTCGCCCTCGCGCAGCACGAGGCCGCCGGCGGCGCGAACGTCATCGCTCACAGCCGGGCCCTTGTCGCGGCGCGTTCGAGTTTCTCCCAAACGGACGGCCACGCAGCGCGTGCGTCGCGCTTGCGCGCGCGCTCGTGCTCGATGATTTGCTCGGCCACAGCCACGACCTCGGGGCGGTCGCTGGCCCAGGTCCGAACCTGCTCGATCCCGACGGTTGCGTCCTGATGCACGCCGAGCACGTCCTGCGCGACCTTCGCTCGCTCGACGAACGCGATGCCGGTTTGCCCGAGCTCGTGGGCGCCTAGCTCGGCCGCGTAGCGGGCACGCTTGATCGAGATCCGCACCGCATGTAAGTCGTCGTCGGCCGGCTCTTCACCGAGAGCGGCCACCGCACGCCGCAGCTTCTTCGTCTCCTTCCACCAGATCGACGCCAGCGAAACCGTCGCCCCGTCGACTAGTGGCGGCGTGCCCACGAATGCCTCCAGCGAATCGAGCAGTCGCAGGTAGCGCACCGACTCGAGCGCTTCGAGCAGCACGGTGCGTGCCTCGAGCCGTCGAGTTTCGAGCGTCGCAACGAGGTCGGCCGCGCCACCGCCGACGGCCTCCGACTCGGCGCGGAAGTGCTCGACCAGGACGTCGAGATCGCGAGCCGGCCCAAGCGCCGAACCAAGCCAGCCGAGCTCCGCGCGAAGCGCATCCGTCGGCTCTGCCTTCAGCAGCGGCCGCCCCGCGCGGATGAACGCGCGCAGCCGGCGGGTCGCGACGCGCAGCTGATGGAGATCCTCCACGTCGCTCCCGAGCCGCGTTCCCGGATCGTGCTCGAGCAGCGCCGCCACCTGGCCCTGTAGCCACAGCTGAAGCGCCACGCCCGGCGCGGCGCCGACCGGAACCACGGGTCGCGCCGGCTGCTCGAGCTCGAGTGCGCGGTACAGCTTCGCGCGGAACGGGCCACCGTCGGCCCCGGCGCGGCGCACCGCCTTCTCCAACCGCCGCAGCGTCTTCTCGTCGCCGCCTTCGAGCAGCTCGATCTCGATCTCGTGGAACCGACGCACCACACGCTGGCCATCGAGGATCGCGACCGAGTCGTCTGCGATCTCCGCACCGGGCACGCGCGTCACCTGCCGCCGTGTGCGGAGCCGAGCCACCGGCCCGAGCATCGCTCCCCGTAGGAGCGCCGGCAACAGCGCGAGCAGCTCTGGCGGCGGCACGGCCGGCGGGCCTGCCCGCTCGATCTCGAGGCGCGCATCCCCGCGTGGGATCTTTAGCTGCCACAGGCCCGCGCCGTCCTCGATCCGGTGGCGGAAGGTGATCCTGTGCCGCGCGAGGCGGAACTCTGGCGTGTCGTGGTACGTCGACACGAACGCGCGCGTCGGCAGCGACTCGCCGCCAAGCTCCGGCATCACGAAGCCGGCACCGGGCGCGAGCTTGACCTCCCGCTCGACTGTCTCCTTCACAGACGAAGCGTAACGCGGCAGTCTGTTCACACATGTCTCCGATTGGTTAACGTGCCCGCGGCAACCGTGAAAATCTCGCTCACCCCCCGTACCTCCGAGTTCTACGAGCTGTTCGCCCGAGCCGGCGAGAACGCGCTCGATGTCGCGCGACTGGTCGAGCGGCGCTTCCACGAGCACCCGAACTCGGGCGTCACGCAGGAGCAGGTGAAGGCGGCCGAGACTGCAGGCGACCAGATCACGCGCGACCTGATTCAGCTCCTCAACACGCAGTACCTGACGCCCTTCGACCGCGAGGACATCTACCAACTCTCGACCGAGATCGACGATGTCGTCGACTACCTCGAAGAGGCATCCGATCTGCTCGGGCTCTACGGCGTCGAGATGCCCACCCGACACGCGGTCGAGCAGTGCACGATTCTCGTCAACGCGTGCGAGCGTCTTGCCTTCGCCTGCGCCAACTTCAAGGGGATGCGCGGTGTGCAGCAGGCGCTCGTCGAGCTGAAGGCGTTCGAGGACGAAGGCGACCGGCTGCTGCGCGACGCGCTTGCCTCGCTCTTCCGCGACGAGCGGATCGACCCGCTGGTCGTGATCCGCTGGAAAGACATCTACGAGGCGCTCGAGCGGGCGCTCGACGCCTGCGAGACCGCGGCGAACGTCATCGCCAACATCGTCGTCAAGAACACCTAACCGGTCGACTGCAGATGAACGATGTGACGCTTGTCGCGGTGATCGTCGTCGCGCTGTTCTTCGACTTCACGAACGGCTTCCACGACACGGCGAACTCGATCGCGACGACTGTGTCGACGCGCGCGCTCTCGCCGCGCCTCGCAGTGGCGATGGCCGCGGTACTCAACTTCGTCGGCGCATTTGTTTCGCTGAAGGTCGCGGCCACCGTCGCGAAAGGGATCGTCGATCCGGCGGTGATCACACTGAACATCGTGCTCGCCGGCCTCGTCGGCGCGATCACCTGGAACCTGATCACCTGGTATCTCGGCTTGCCATCGAGCTCGAGCCACGCGCTGATCGGCGGCATCATCGGTTCCGGCGTCGCCGCTGCGGGCTGGCATGTCGTGCAGTGGCACGGGCTGCGGATCAAGGTGCTCGAGCCGTCGCTTGCCGCGCCATTCCTCGGCCTCGGGCTCGCGTTCCTGATCATGTTCGGGCTGACCTGGGTGATCCGGCGACGACCGCCGGCCAAGGTCAACCGTGCGTTTCGCCGGCTGCAGCTCGTCTCCGGCGGCTTCGTCGCGTTCACCCACGGAACGAACGACGCGCAGAAGACGATGGGCATCATCACGCTCGCGCTGGTCGCGTCCGGCCACCTCTCGAAGGATGGGTTTCACGTCCCGACTTGGGTGATCATCGCGGCCGCTCTCGCGATGGCGGCGGGGACATACGTGGGCGGCTGGCGGATCATCAAGACGCTCGGCCAGCGCATCGCGAAGATCGACCCGCCGCAGGGCTTCTCGGCGCAGACCGCATGCGCGGCGATCCTCTGGACGACGGCTCACTACGGCTACCCGGTCTCGACGACGCACACGATCTCCGGTTCGGTGATGGGCGCCGGGGCGTCGCGCGGGCTGTCGGCGGTGAAATGGGGCGTTGCAGGGAACATCCTGGCCGCGTGGCTGATGACGATCCCGTGCGCGGGTCTCGTGGGCGCGCTGATGGAAGTGATCACGCGGCTGCCCAACGGCAACGTGATCGTCTTCGTGCTCGTCGGGCTGATTGCCGCAGCGGCGTTCGCTGCGCGACGCTGGGAAGTCCGGCGGCTAGCAGTCGCGACCAACTAGCCACCAGCCCGTCACCAGATCGACGCGCCACGGCCCGTCGCCGTCGTATGCGAACGGCAGGATGGGACGCGATGCGGGTCGCTGTCATCGACGTAGGCGCCAACACCGCGCGTCTCCTCGTCGCAGATGTGCTCAACGGCGTTACGCGCACCGTCCGCGAGACGCGTGCGCCGATCCGACTCGGCGACGAGATCGAGCGCCGCGGGGCGATCTCCGAGAGGAAGCTCGACGAGGTAGCGACGGCCGTTGCCGATGCAGTCACGACGGCGCGCGCCATTGGCGTCGACGACATCGCGGTCCTCGTCACGCCCGAGCCACATCTGGGCGAAGTTCGTGCCGTCCGCCCGACGAGGGAAGAGCTAGCGAGTTCACCCTCTATCTACCGCCGTCGATATTGATGGCTATCTATGTCTGTGCCACGATCGCATCGACACGTCGCCATTGACCCGGCGACATCGATCGGACCGACAGAGGGAGACGCGATGACGGAGCTCGGCCTCGATCTCGAGGAGGCATTCCCGAAGCCGCTCACCGACGAGGTCGTCCCCGCGGCGGATGTCGTGATCACGATGGGCTGCGGCGACGCCTGCCCGATCCACCCCGGCAAGCGCTACGAGGACTGGGTGGTCGGAGATCCAGCCGCGGCAACGTCACTCGACGAGGTACGCGCGATCCGCGAGGAGATCGACGTCCGCGTGCAGCGGCTGATCGCGGAACTCAGCGGAACGAGTGAGGCCTAGGAGCCTTCGAGCTTCTTGCGCTTCCGGCCTGCGAAGGTCTTGGCGAGGATGTTCATCACGAGCACGAAGGCGATCAGGACCAGAGCCGCGGCCCAGCCCGCGGCCTGGTCGTCCGGCGAGGGCGATTCCGAGAACTCGAAGATCGCCACCGGGAGCGATGCGAGGGCCTGCGTCACGTTCGTCGAGATGGCGTTGGCCGTCACCGACGAGGTGAACAGCAGCGGGGCCGTCTCGCCCGCAACGCGCGCGACCGCGAGCACAACACCGGTAAGGATGCCGCCGATCGCGGTGGGCAGGACGATGCTGTAGACCGTCCGCCAGCGCGGCACACCGAGCGCGAGGCTCGCCTCGCGCAGCGCGCGCGGGACTAGCGCAAGCACCTCTTGCGTCGCCCGGGAGACGAGCGGCAGCATCAAGATCGCCAGGCTGATCGCGCCGTAGATCGCGCTCTGCCCGTGCCCTGTGACGAGCAGGCCGAAGATGAAGACGCCGACCACGATCGCGGGAATCCCGTTCAGGACATCGAGCACAGTTCGGAAGAAACGCGCGGAGCCAGGACCGGCATATTCGGAGATGTAGATCGCGATCAGCACAGCGAGAGGCACGGCGATCACGACAGCCATCGCCACCATCAACGCGCTGCCGACAAGCGCATCGGCGATGCCGCCCTTCTCCCCGAAGAGCGGCTTCGCCTTCGTGAAAAACGACAGGCTCAGCTGGCTGACGCCCTTCGAGACCACAGAGCCGAGCACGAGAAAGAGCATCGAACACGCGAGCACCGCGCTCAGGATCGCGACGGCGGCCACCGCTTTCTCGACCTTGCGACGCCGGCCTAGCCCGCTCGAGCGCGAGTTGATGTCGCGGCGTGGATCGAGCTCAAGGGCGGTCACGCGAGCCGCCGTGCCTTCTCGAAGCGGGCGACGACGCTCTGTGCGACGACGTTCGTGAGAAGCGAGATCACCATCAGGATGGCGGCCAGGTAGAGAAGCGAGTTGAGCTGAAGCTGAGTGTCGGCCCCCTGATACGTCGCCGCGATCTTGGCCCCGAGGGTATCGCCCGGATGGAACAGTGACTTAAAGATGCCGGTCTGACTCCCGATCACCTGAGTCACCGCGATCGCCTCGCCGAGCGCGCGACCGAGACCGAGGAGCATCGCGGCCGAAATACCGGGGGCCGCATATGGAAGGGCCACCCGCCAAATCGCCTCCCATCGCGTCGAGCCGAGCGCAAGCGAGCCATCGGTCAGATCTCGCGGCACCCGGCTCAGGATCTCCCGGCATAGCGCGGTGACGATCGGGACGATCATGATCGTGAGGATCAGCGCGGCGGGCAGCAGGCCAGCCTGGCTCGTCGGCCCGGAGAAAATAGGCAGGAAGCCGAAAGCGCCTTGCAACCATGGCTCGAGGCTGTGGTTGAGCCACGGGCCGAAGACGAGAATCCCCCAGAGGCCGAGCACCACGCTCGGGATCGCCGCGAGCAGCTCGACGATCGTCGCGATCGGAGTGACAAGTCGCTTCGGCGCGATCTCTGTGAGGAACAGTGCGATCGCGATCGAGATCGGCGTCGCGAGCAGCAGCGCGATGAACGACGAGACGATCGTGCCGAAAATGAACGAAGCCGCTCCGAACGCGGCCGAATTCGGGTTCCAGACGTTCGCCCAGACGAACGAGAGCCCGAAGTGGCGGATCGCGGGCCACGCCTGCGCAACCACCTTGTACGCCAGGAGACCGAGGAGCGCCGCGGCAGCCAAGGCCGCGAGCATCGCGACGCCCTGAAACAGGATGTCGCCGGGACGCACACGCCGGCGGGAGGTTGCCACTCCCGCCGGCCCCATGTGTGTGCGTGGGTCGGGCGCCGTTGAGCTCACAGCAGCGAGCTACCCGGTGATCAGCTTGATCTGCTTGAAGTCGAAAGCCTGAACCTGCTTGGGTAGCGGCTGGAACAGCAGCTTTGGCCCCGACTTCTGCCCCGTCGTGATGGCCCAGTAGATCATCTTGCGCAGGTCAGCCGCCTTCGACGAGTTGATCGGCGCGACCACGTAGGTGAACGTGCTGATCGGGTAGGCCAGCGGGTTCCCTTTCGGCGGGTTGACGATCGAGAGCTGTCCGTTGCCGCTGATCTTCGCCGGCAACGTCGCGGCAGCCGCCGCGATGCCGCGGAGCCCCGGCGTCGCGTACTTGCCCGACGCGTTGAGAACGCTCGCAAAACGGAGCTTGTTCTTCAGTGCGTACGCAACATCGACGTACCCGAGCGAGCCTTCCGTCTTCGTGACGATGCCGGCGACGCCCGAGCTTCCCTTGCCGCCGATACCGGCCGGCCACTGCGCATTCGTGCCGATGCCGAGCTTCGACTTCCACTCCGAGCTGACCGCCGCCAGATAGTCAGTGAAGTTGAACGTCGTGCCGGAGTTGTCCGAGCGGTAGACGGGCGTGATCTTCGTGGACGGCAGCGAGCACTTCGAATTGATGGCCTTGATCGCACCGCTGTCCCACGTCGTGATCTTGCCGAGGTAGATGTCCGCGACGATCGGACCAGTCAGGTGCAACGTGCAGTTGAGGCCTGGGAGGTTGTACGGGATCGACGTGGCAGACAACGCCCACGGGACCTCGACGCACCCCTTGCAGGCGGTGAACTGATCGGCGGACAACGGCGCGTCGGTGGCGCCGAAGTCGACGGTGCGCGCCGTGACCTGGGCGATTCCGGCACCTGAGCCGACTGAGGCGTACGTGACGTTGTAGCCGTACGCGGATCCAAGTTGCGGGATCCACGAGGACACGAGCGGGAAGACGAACGTGCTTCCGGCTCCGGTGATGCTCACGCCGGCAGCTCGCGCCGACGAGGCGTTCGCGCGACCGGCGACAGCAGCTACCGAAACGAGGCCGGCAATCGCAACGAGTGTGAGCGCTCTTTTCATGTTCAGACCCTCTCCCTCGATGACAGTTTTGCTTGCGTGCCCAGCTTCACCGCGGCTGCCACGTGTGTGGGCTTCACAGTGGTTTCGATCCGGTGACGCACTGGTGAACTCCGGTTGCTAGTGCGACGCGTCGGTGAACTCGCGGAAGTCGCCGGTCACGAGGTACGAGGTCTGCTCGCCGATGTCGACGGCGTTGTCGCCGATCCGCTCGAGGCAGCGGGAGACGAGGATCATGCGGATGCCCCACTCGAGGTTCAGCTGGCCGAGTTCGAGCACGCGGCCGACAACACGCTTGTTCGCACGGTCGATCAGTTCGTCGAGATCCAGCAGCGACTCGGCGAGCGAGCCGTCGCGGTTCCGCAGCGCATGCATGGCCGTCCGCGTCATCTCTTCGGCCCGCTCGCCCATCTCGCGGAAACCATCGAGCAGCGCCTGATCCGGCGGCAGATCGGCGGCGAGCTTCGTGAGCTTGGCGATCGTTGTGCACTGATCGCCCATCCGCTCGAGATGGAGGTTCGAGTAGAGCACCGCAAGCGCGAGCCGCAGGTCGCCGGCAACCGGTGTCTGCCGCGCTAGCAGCAACTCGACGCCGTGCATCACCTCGGTGCAACTGCCGTCGATCTCGTCGTCGAAGGCGATCACCTCCTCGGCGAGCTCGACATCCTGCGTGACAACCGCCTCGGTCGCGCCACGGATCGAGCGCAAGACGAGCTGCGCCTCGACCTGCAGCGACTCCTCCAGCTGCTCCAATTCCTCGTGGAACGTGACGCGCAGCTGTTCCCTCATCCGAACCGCCCCGTCACGTAGTCCTCGGTGCGCGAATCGGATGGGTTGGTGAAGATCTTCGAGGTCACGTCGTACTCGACGAGGATGCCGTTGCGGCCCGCGCCGTCTTCGTGCAGCTCGACGCTGAAGAACGCGGTCCGGTCGGCGACGCGCGCGGCCTGCTGCATGTTGTGCGTGACGATCACGATCGTGTACTCGTTCTTCAGCTCGTGCATCAGGTCTTCGATCCGCGCGGTCGAGATCGGGTCGAGCGCGGATGCGGGCTCGTCCATCAGGATCACGTCCGGCTCGACCGCGAGCGCGCGGGCGATGCACAGCCGCTGCTGCTGGCCGCCGGAGAGGCCGAGCGCGTTGTCCTTCAGCCGATCTTTCGCCTCGTCCCAGAGAGCTGCGCTGCGGAGCGCGCGCTCGACGCGGCCGTCGAGATCGTCCTTCATCCCGAGAACGCGCGGGCCGAACGCAATGTTGTCGTAGATCGACTTCGGGAACGGGTTCGGCTTCTGGAAGACCATCCCGATCCGCCGCCGCACCTCAACTGGGTCGACCGAGCCGGCGTACAGATTCTGGCCGTGGTAGAGCACGGTGCCGTCAACGACCGCGCCCGGCACGAGGTCGTTCATCCGGTTGAAGCAGCGGATGAACGTGCTCTTGCCGCAGCCCGACGGCCCGATGAACGCGGTGACCGAGTTCTCGAAAATATCGAGCGAGACGCGGTTCAGCGCCAGGTTGCCGGAGTAGCGGACAGAGAGATTCTCGACGTGGAAGACCGTCTTTGCGCCGGAGATCGGCTGGAGCGGCTCGCTCCGGCCAGCCTGCGCGAGCTCGCCGAGTTTCTGCGCGTCAATCTGCGTCATCGTCGCAACCACCGCGTCGAGTCTCGTCACGCGTCCCCGAGACCGGGGCTACCCGCTCGTGAACCTTTGGTGACGAAGTGGTAAACGCCCTTAGATGGCCGGATAGGTGCAGCGAATCTCGAGCCCGCGACCGCGGGGGCCGCGCGCCTCGACGGTCCCGCCCGACTGGGTCACGATGTGCTTGACGATTGCCAGACCAAGTCCCGTGCCGCGAGAAGCCCGCGCGCGATCGGCGCGGAAGAAGCGCTCGAATAGCCGCCCGAGCTCTGCCTCGCTCACGCCCACACCGTCGTCGGAGCTGCGCACGACGATCTCGTCGCCGACGCGCTCCACGGCGAGCGTGAACGTCGAGCCGGGACCTGCGTAGCGAATCGCGTTCTCCGCCAGGTT
Organism: Actinomycetes bacterium; assembly: GCA_025358355.1. Classification (GTDB taxonomy): domain Bacteria; phylum Actinomycetota; class Thermoleophilia; order Gaiellales; family Gaiellaceae; genus Gaiella. The sequence continues at coordinate 22,646 of JANYJX010000047.1, forward strand.
CTGCGCGATGACCCGCAGCATGCGCGGACGCAGGGGCAACTCGATCGACGGATCGCCTTCGACGACCAGGGCGACGCCGGCACGGGCAGCGCGATCGGCCAGCTCCGCCGCAACAGCCTCGAGCTCGGGCAGAATCGGCACCGCACCGAGAGCGACAACTCGCGCTCCCGACTCGAGCTCGCTCAAGAAGAGCACCTCGTCGATCAGCTCGCGCGCCTGCTCGACCTCGTTGCGCGCCTGCTCGACGAGCGCTGCGACGTCCTCGCCCGGCAGCGCCGCCGTCTCGAGCAGCGCCAACAGCCGTGCGAGAGGCGTCCGTAACTCGTGCGAAACGGCCGCGGTGAAGCCGGCGCGCAACTCCTCGTAGGCCGCAAGATCTCCCTCGCGGCTGAGGTAGACGAGCCGCTCGCGCCGGCCGCCCACCTCGTAGGGGACGACGAGCGGAACGAGGCCGCGCTCGCCCGAGAGCACTCCCGCAGGCAGCACATCTCCCTCGACGAGACCGTCGATCGACTGCCGCGCACGCCGGCTCGCGAGCAGCACCGTGTCGCGATCGTCGAGCACGACAACCGCCTCGCGGCTCTCCTCGATGAGGGTTCTCCCTCTCGCTGAATCGGTGTCCATCCTCACGGGTTTCTAACAGACGGCTTGCGTCCGGCTGACCGAGCGGCAACCGGCACCTCATCTCGGAGGCCGTGAATACGGGTGTCATCCGACACACAACCGAGGGAGATCGACGATGAGAGGCAGGGCATTCAAGACGGCGATATTCACGGCAGCAGCCACGGCACTCGTACTAGCGAGCGTGGCCGCCGCAGCCGTCGTCAACGGCACGAGTGGCGACGACACGCTCCGTGGCACACGGGGCGCCGACGCGATCAGCGCGTACCAGGGGAACGACACAATCGACGCCGGTCCCGGAGCAGATCTGGTCCGCGCCGGCTCCGGAGACGACACCGCCTGGGGCGGCGACGGCAGTGACCTGACCTACGGCGGCGCCGGCAACGATCGCCTCGGTGGCGGCGAAGGGCAGGACGTTCTCTGGGGCGGCTCCGGCGACGACACGATCACCGGCGGCCTTGGCGACGATCGCCTGCACGGCGGCTCGGGGAACGACACCGTGAACGGTGGCGACGGCGGCGACGCGCTCTGGGGCGGAGGCGGCGCTGACGTGCTGCACGGCGGCGCGGGCAACGACCTGCTTCACGCGCTGGCCGGTGACGGTCAGCCGGATGTGCTCGACTGCGGGCCGGGCTTCGACACCGCGTTCGTGCTCGATTCGGAGCGTGCGACGACAACGTTCCGCGGCTGCGAGCGGATCGTGGTCGAGTCGGCTCCGACGGCGCAGGATGCGGCCGACAACGCCGACAACAACAGCCAGGCCGACAGCTAGGTAGTTCTACGGGGGCGAATCCCGTTCACCATGCGCTCACCACCTGGCAACCATTTGACGGCCCCCGGACCCCCGGGGGCCGTTCATGATGTGGCGGAATGAGTTCCAAAGTCCTGATCATCGAAGACGACGACGTGATCGCTCGCGGCATGTCGCGCCACCTGCAGGCAGCCGGCTTCGATCCGGTGTCGGTGTCGAGCGGCGAGATCGGGCTCCAGCGACTCCGCTTCGAGCGCCCCGACGTCTGCGTCCTCGACCTGATGCTGCCCGGCCTCGACGGCTGGCGCGTGATCGAGCAGGCGCGCAGCGAGGGAATCGGCACTCCGATTGTCGTCGTTTCGGCCCGCGGCACCGAGCACGATCGCGTCCACGCTCTCGAGCTGGGCGCCGACGACTATCTCGTGAAGCCGTTCTCGATGAAGGAGCTCGCGGCGCGGGTCACCGCGGTCGCAAGGCGCGGCACGAGCGCACCCGACCCGCGGCGGGACGACGAGATTGTGATCGAGGAGCTCCGCCTCGACCCGCGCAACGTCCAGGCGTACGTCGACGGCCGAAGCGCCGACGTCACGCCAACCGAATTCCGCCTCCTCTATGCGCTCGCCGTCGAACAGGGCCGCGTGCTCACGCGCGACGAGTTGCTGCAGCGCGTCTGGGGCCGCCGGGCAACGCATCGCGATCGCACCGTCGATGTCTTCGTCCGCAAGCTGCGGGAGAAAATTGACCGCCGCGCGACAACGCACACGTTCCTCCAGACGCGCTACGGCGTCGGCTACAAGCTCGAAGCCGAGCCGAAGTAGTCTCCGCTTGTTGCCGCGCAAGAGCGGCTTAGCTCTTCGGCCTAACCCGGCCGCGGCGAGGTCGGCTCGAGCGGGAAGGCGGCGGCGGACTCTCGCAATACCGCGGCGGCATCGCTCGCGCGCTCGTCCCAGGTGATCGCCGTGTCGGGCAGGAAGCGAAAGGCGACATCGTCGGAGCCGAGGAACGCCTCGACCTCGGGCAGCCGCTCGCGCGCGTCACCCACATAGCGGTGGTGCACGTGAAGAACGAGCGCCTTCGCAGCCGAACCGCGCACGAGCTCGACCCGCCCGCGAATAGATGCGCCGCAGACTTCGGCCCCGGGCCGCGAGTCATGCAGCACGAGCGTCGCGCGTGGATCGCGTTCGAGGTTCGCCACCTTGCGACTGCGTGAGCCTGTCGCGAGCAGAACCGCGCCATCTCCGGGCGCGAGCCACATCGGCACCGCGTGCACGGAGCCGTCGGGCTCGAGCGTCGTGAGCACTCCGACGAGCCGCATCGCGAGCAACTCGCAGACGAGTGGATCGCGCAGGACGGCTTCGCCAACGAGCCTCCTGCTCGGCGTCGGCTCGGACACCTACGAGCCGCCTGCCTGCGTGCAGATCGTTCGATGGATCTCGAGCGTCAGCTCGTGCACCTGCTGTGTGAGCTTCGTATTGATCTCGAGCAACTGCGCCTGACTCCGCGCAATCTCCTCGCGGTGCATCGCGTCGGCTTCGACATGCATCTTGTCGCGCTCGGCTTGGTGGGTCTGCGCAAGCAGGATCAGCGGCGCGGCGTAGGCGGCCTGCAACGAGAACATCAAGTTGAGCCGAATGAACGGATACGGATTCCACCTAAACGCGACGGCAGCCGCGTTGACCGCGATCCACACGATGCCGACGAGCGTCTGACCGAAAATGTCATCGGGCGCGCCGAAGAAGCACGCGGCCGTCTCGGCCGACTTGCCAAACGGGTCGTCGGCGAATGCCCACGCAAGTGGTCGCGACTCTTGAGATGACGAAACGGATCGAGAGCCTCTGACTCGCTCATGGCGCTCGGGTTCGACACAGGTCTGCGGTTTCCCGCTATAGTTCGTCTAGCTAATGATTAGTGCGCCTATCGATACGCTCGAAACCGCGAACCGCCTTCGCCCCGCCCTGCTGCGGCTCGCACGCGAGCTACGCCGCGAAACGGAGTCGCTCGGGATCACGAGCCGCCAGGCCACGCTCCTGTCGGTGATCCGCGAGCATCCGGGCCTGAGCCTCCGCGAGCTCGCTGCGCTAGAGCGGATCTCGGCGCCGTCGCTCTCGGCGCACGTCGACCGCCTGGAGAGCGCCGCGTTGATCGAGCGCGTGCGTTGCGGTAGCGATCGCCGGCGCGTTGGGTTAGAGCTGACGCCGACCGGCGATCGACTGCTGCGCAAGGTTCGCGCACAGCGCACCACCTGGCTAGCCGAACGCCTCGCTGAGCTGCCGCCCGAGCAGGTCGTGGCAATCGAAGCCGCGATTGATGCCCTGAATGCGCTACTGACGAAGGCCCCGGCTTGACCGCGTTCGCCTTCCAGGCGCGGACGTTCCGCAGCCTGCACGACCACCGCAACTACCGCCTCTTCTTCTCCGGCCAGGTCGTGTCCGTTTCGGGCACGTGGATGCAGAACGTCGCACTCGCCTGGCTCGTCATCCAGATGACGCACTCGCCGCTCGCGGTCGGCGTGCTCGCGTTCTGCCGCTTCGTGCCGTTCACGATCTTCGGCCTGTTCGCCGGCGTCCTCGCCGATCGCGTCGACAACCGCCGTCTGATCATCGGGACGCAAAGCCTCTCGATGGTGCTCTCGACGGCGCTTGCCGCTTTGGCGCTGACTGGCACTGTGACGCTGCCACTCGTCTTTCTCCTCGCAGTGCTTTCGGGAGTCGCGCAGGTCTTCGATGCTCCGGGCCGCCAAGCGCTGACGTATCAGCTGGTCGGCGGCGACGAACTGCCGAACGCCGTGGCGCTCAACTCGAGCCTGTTCAACATGTCGCGCGTGGTCGGCCCGGCGATCGCCGGTGTGCTGATCGCGGCTGTCAACGTTGGCGCCTGCTTCCTCGTCAACGCCCTCAGCTTCCTCGCGGTGCTCGCCGGGCTGCTCGCGATGCGGACGAGCGAGCTGTACCCGGTGAAGCGCGGCGTCCGGGCGACAGTTCTCGGCGATGTCCGCGAAGGAATCGCCTTTGTGCGGCAGTCGCCCGACCTGCGGCTCGTGCTCGCGATCGTGACCGTGATGAGCGCGGTCGGCTTCAACTTCAACGTGATCCTGCCGCTGCTCGCGTCGAGCACGCTGCACACTGGCCCGCGGACATTCGGTGTTCTCTCCGCAGCGTTCGGAGCGGGAGCTCTCGCGGGTGCGCTGGTGACCGCGACGCTCGGGCGCGCGAGCTGGAAGGGAATGCTTGTGGGCCTCGTCGGCTTCAGCACGGCGATGCTAGTCCTCGCGCCGCTGCACAGCGTGTGGTCGTGCGGCGTGCTCCTGTTCCTCGTCGGCGGCAGCTTCACGCTGCTGACCGCGAATGCGAACGCGATTATCCAGACCGGCGCGCCCGACCATCTGCGCGGCCGCGTCGTGAGCCTCTACCTGTTCGCGTTCGCGGGCCTGGCTCCGGTCGGCGGGATCGTCGCGGGCTGGCTCGTCCAGGTCGGTGGAACACAGCTCGCTTTCGGCGTCGCCGGGATGACAGGGCTTGCAATCGCGGCCTATGGGGTGCGCGCGCGCCCTCTCGCGCCGGTTTGAGCGAATAGCTCATTCGAGGGACGCGCGGAGGGTTGCACGAGGCGCATACTCGATCTCGAATACGAACTCGGAGGAGCCCGCGGCAGCTCCGGTCGGCATTCGACGGATGGAGGACGCGGTGACGCTGCTCGAGATTCCGGAGACGCCGCTCCCAGAGCGTGACCTTTCGATGTCATCGCAGGCGCGGGTCGTGGTGATCCGGCTGACGGACGGCCAAACGCTGCATGTCGGTTCGGCACCGAATCGCGAGAGCGCGGTGACGTTCGCGAAGAGTGTGATCGCCGACTACGAGCGGACAGGCGAATGGCCGCACGTCGGCAACCGGCTGATCCGCCCGGACGCGATCGTCTCGGTTGACGTCGTACGGCTGCGCTAGACCCGACCAATCG
>JANYJX010000082.1 GCA_025358355.1 Actinomycetes bacterium
CTTGTTGTCGCACGCGAACCGCGTTGCCCGCAACGGGTGTTTCACCCAATAACTCCCCTTGCGACCCAGGTCTGCGTACGCTCACAGGTCTTCGCAACCGCGTTGTCCTCCCGATCGTGCAGCCGCCGTCGGCGGAGTTGCGGAAGGCTGTTCGAGTTCGTACTCTCGGTGGATGGTTGGCGTTGTTCTTGGCAGGGGAAAAGAGCAGTTGGGTCTCGCTCGTTTCCTTGAATCACTGAAGGAAGGCCCGGCCGCGTGTGTGTTCGAGGGTGAGGCCGGGATCGGGAAGACGGCGCTTTGGCTCGAGGGGGTTGCTGGGGCGCGGGCGGCTTCGTTTCGTGTGCTGTCGTGTGCGCCGGCGGAGGCGGAGGCGGCACTGTCGTATTCGTCTCTCACGGATTTGCTGGATGGGCTGGAGCCGGAGATCCTGGCCGCGCTTCCCGGCGTGCAGCGTGATGCGCTCAAAGTGGTGCTGCTGCGAGCCGGTCGCGGGGACGGAGTCGCGGCACAGCGCGCGATCGCGACGGCGATGGTTTCGGTGCTGGATCTCCTGGCGGATTCGACGCCGCTGCTGGTCGCGGTCGATGATGTCCAGTGGCTCGACCGTCCGTCGGCTCGGGTGTTGGAGTACGCGGCTCGGCGGCTCGGCAGTCGTCCTGTCGGCTTTCTGCTCTCGCTGCGCAGGCCAACGGACGGCGCTATCCCGTTGGGTCTCGACCGTGCGCTCGGCGCTGAGCGCTTGGAGCAGATCCGTGTCGGCGGGCTGAGCGCGGGTGCGTTGCATCAGTTGATCAAAGGGAGGCTTGGGAACACGTTCAGCCGGGCCGGGCTTCTCCGGTTGCGCCGTGCGACAGGCGGCAATCCCTTTTTCGCACTCGAGCTTGCCGAGTCACTGCTGCGGGCGGGCGAGCCGGCGGCGGGGGAGGCGCTTCCTGTTCCCGATGATGTGCGCGAGTTAGTCACAGCAAGGCTGAGGCGGCTACCTGGCTCAACGCAAGAGGCGCTGTTGTTCGCGGCGGCGACGCCGGATCCGGCTTTCGGGCTGTTGGCACGCGCGCTCGATGTTTCGTCAAAGCAGATGCGTGCTCGATTGGCGGACGCCGAAGCGGCCGGGATTATCGTCGTCGAGGGGGAGTCGGTGCGGTTCAGGCACCCGCTGTTCGCGTCGGCGATCTACGCGACGGTTTCGACTGAGGAGCGTCGAGAGGCGCATCGACACCTGGCGGCGTTGGCTTCGAACCCCGAACAGCGTGCGCGGCATCTGGCGCTCTGCACGGCGGGGCCCGACGGCGCGGTCGCAGCGATCGTCGCTGACGCCGCACTCGATGTCCGCCGCCGCGGCGCGCCTGAGAGCGCCGCCGAGCTGGCTGAGCTGGCGATCGGGCTGACTCCGGCCGGCGAGCCCGAGGCGCACGACCGTTACACGCTTCAGCTCGGTTGTTTCCTCGCCGAGGCCGGCGATGCCGAACGCGCTCGAGTAGTCCTGCGTACCATCGGCGATCGTCCGGGCCCGCTGCAAGCAAGAGCTCTTCTCGATCTCGCCGGACTTGACTACTGGGGCGAAGGCAGCGGGCCTGCTGTCGCGCGTTGCGAGCAGGCCCTGGCGGCAGCTGCTGGCGAGCGTGCGCTGGAGGCGGTGTGTCACGCAGAGCTGGCTGTCTACTGCGACTTCGACGCTGCCCGCAGCGAGCGCCACGCACGGTTGGCGCTCGACCTGCTCGCTGCCGAGAGAGACGCCGCCGACCCGGACACCGAGGTCGATGCGCTCCTTGGCGCCACGCGAGCGAGTCTGCTTCTCGGGCGAGGGCTATCCCATGACCTGGTCGAGCGCGCATTCGCGTGCGAGTCGCGAGCGGCGCCGAACCTCCGTCTCTCTCGTGTCGGCGGCCAGCTCGGCCAGTGGCTGAAGTACGTGGATGACTTCGCTGGCTCCCGGGCGAGGCTCGAGGACGCGTTATCTCAAGCGTTCCAGGAGGGAGACGAGAGCTCGATTCCAAACGTGCTGATGCATCTTGCGCAGCTCGAGTGTTGGAGTGGCAACTGGTCACTGGCGTCCCGCTATGCCGAGGAGAGTTTCGAGCTCGCCGAACAGCTCGGGCAGAGTTTCGGTGGCCCGCCGGCGGTACGTGCGTACGTTGACGCGCATCTCGGAAACGTCGAGCGGGCACGCCTCACGGTCGAGGCGCGCCTGCAGGTCGTGCAGCCGATCGCCGTTCCCCTCTATCTTCGCGCGCTCGGCTTTCTCGAGCTTTCCCTCGGCAACGCGGCGGACGCCGTGCCGCTCCTGTCGCGCGCCGTTGAGGGTGCGGAGAGCTTTGGCATCCAGGAGCCAGGCGTGTACCGAGTCCACGCCGACCTGATCGAAGCCTTGATCAGCTCGGGCACGCTCGACCGGGCCGAGGTAGTCCTCGGAACACTCGAACGGCAAGCCCAAACGAGCCGGGTTCCCTGGTCGTTGGCCACCGGCGCACGCTGCCGTGGATTGCTGTGCGCCGCCCACGGTGAGCTCGATGCGGCCGAGCGCTCGCTCGAGAACGCGCTTCTCGAGCACCAGCAGTCGCCGATGCCTTTCGAGCGAGCCCGCACGCTGCTCATGCTCGGCCTGATCCAGCGCCGTCGTAAAGAACGACGCCGCGCACACGAGACGCTCACTCAGGCGCTCGCGATCTTCGATGAACTCGGCGCGCCACTCTGGGCAGCGCGGACACAACGCGAACTGCGGCCCCTCGGCGGCCGCCCCACAAGTCGTGTAGAGCTGACCCCGGCTGAGCAGCGCGTTGCCGACCTCGCAGGGAGCGGACTGACCAACCGCCAGGTCGCCGCCGCACTCTTCATCAGCCCAAGGACCGTCGAGTCCAGCCTCGCCCGCGTCTACCGAAAGCTCGGGATCCGCTCGCGCGCCGAACTGGGTGCGCACACCGCGGTGAACCCACGGACCTGAATTTCGGCGTAAACCCTGGATCCACCCGATCGGCCGTAGCCCCCGCGTTCCCCCGACACGAGCAGGGCCAAGCGCACCCAGTTATGCAGGGAAACACCCCCTGCGCTACACGTCCACCGCCTCTACCGTCGGGAACGTGGAACTCAGTCCAACCGATCGACGTCGAACGACCACCTTCATGGCCGAGTGCTTCTGGCCAGGCGTAAGCGCACAGAAGGTCGCAGACGCCGGAGAACGGGTACGACAAGCGTCCAACGCGATCAGCTCCGACGACCGCTTCTCTCGCTATCTCGGTTCGATTCTCGTCCCGACGGACGAGATCGCATTCTGCCTCTTCGAGGCAGCCACGATCGAGGCGGCCACAGAACTCGCAAAACGGGCCGCGGTTCCGGCCGAACGGATTCTCGAAATCGTGCGCCTAGGTGCCTTCCTACCGAGCGGCCGCGACCACTCAACCAGCCCGGCAAAGGAGCTTCGATGAACCGTCGCACTAGCTCAGTACGTCTCCCCCGCACACTCGTCGGCCTGGCGACGTTGACAGCGGTGCTCGCTTTCAGCGCCGTCGCCCCGGCCCAGCCGCAAACGTCCAAGGCGCCCCGACCATGCGGGTTCGTCGTGAAGGGCGCGCCATGGACCTACAAGAGCCAGAAAGGCACGGCCTACACCGTCGTTGTGATCGGAGTCTCGTGTTCGACCGCACGCAAGTGGGTATCACGCCTCACACGCGAACGCGCAGCCTTCGATCTGAAGCCAGTACCAACAGGCTGGCACTGCTCAACAACCGGCGGAATCACCACCGGCTTGACCAAGACCGGGCAGTGCACAACGCCCGGCGGGGGAATCGTCGAGTGGTTGCCCAAGCTGAACAAGTAACCCGGGGGCCCGCGGCGGCCTCGACCGATCAAGCGAAAGGACTGAGATGAAGCTTCTGCTTGTGCTCTGTGCCGGCCTGGCGACGGTTGGTGTACTGGCCGGATCGACAATGGCGTCGCCAAACGCAACGTCGGCGCTACCGCCTCTGACGTGTTCGGGAACGCTGCTCGTGGACGTCTCGGCGCGGATCCTGAACGAAGCGGATGCCGGGGTGCTCGGCAACATCTGGGCGCTGGACGCGATCAACGAGCGAGCCCGAGTGTGGCAGACCTCTGCGCCGGCGGCCGTCGGATCACCCGGTGGCTACTGCGTCGTCACGACCGCAACCGGCTCCTTCAATACCTTCGCCGGCCCAAGCCCTGAGGGGACCGGAACTGTAACGGCCGGTGTCAGCGGTCTAGTCGCTTCCATCCAACGGTTCGAGCTCACCGCAATCTTCCGGCCGGTCGTGCCATTGAACGGCTTCCTTGGCACCTTCGACTTCCGTTGCAACCAACAGGGCGTGTGCCCCGGCAATGTGCGCCTTTCGGCCCTCTTCTTCCAACAGATCACAGGCTTCGGCGGGGACGGTCTCGCATCTGTCTACTTCGCCGGCCACCACGGAACCTGGATACAGACCAGCTCCGGCGACCTAGGCGACATCACAGGCTGACAAGACGCTGTGTGTCGTGCCCCACAACGGGAGAACCCCCGACCAGCATGCGAAGGTCGGGGGTTCGTAGGCCTCACCCATGGCTACCGCGCTCGCGTCGTCGCGGTGCTCACAGGGTGAGCCTGAGAGCGGTGCGGGAGACTGACCTAGAGCCGACTCCCAATCGCGCCAACACGGCAGCAGACCAACTTCCACCGTCTCGCCCAGCACCCTGGCACCGTTGCCAACAGGTTCGCGATCGACAGGGAGGCTGTACCGACCAGCGCTGGACAAGCTTTCACGGACAGTGCGAACGAGTCTATGCAGCGGCCAGGACGGGGCTGCGGCAAGCAGCTGGTAACCGCGACCGTGTTGCAACCCTCGGACCTCGTGCGCCCAATTCTCCCATCGCAGAACCTTCCGCTGTGATCGCTAGGGTTGCTGCATGAGCGTCCAAGCCGCCGATCGTACGTCCGTCGAGAAGCTCTCGACAGACGAGCAGCTGGCACTCCGAAGTGCCGCGACGTGGTACTTCAAGCGCCACGCACGGATCATCGCGGAGGAAGCGGACGACCGCTCGGCGCTCGCCGTTGGGCGCCGCGAAGACTTCCTCGGGCTGCACTCGGCTCTGCGCAAGCTCGGCGTCCCAATCGCGCTCCCGGACGAGCTCCGCCGCCGAGCCTAAGAATCTCCAAAGATCCGCCGGCGGGTACCATCGGCGCCGCCGGTGGATCTTGACCTCTCACCCGAGCAGGAACTGATCCGCGAGACGGTTCGCTCCTTCGCACGCGAACGGGTGGCCCCGGTCGCCGAGGAGCTCGACCGCGAGTCGCGCTTCCCATACAAGCTCGTTGCCGAGCTGGGCGAGCTCGGGCTGATGGGCATTCCCGTGCCCGAGGAGCACGGCGGCGCGGGCGCCGACACGCTCGCCTACGCGCTCGCGATCGAGGAGCTCGCGCGCATCGACTCGTCGGTCGCGATCACGGTCGCCGCGCACACCTCACTCGGGACGATGCCGATCCTCGCGTTCGGCACCGAGGAGCAGAAGCGCGAATGGCTGCCGCAGCTCGCGTCGGGAAAGAAGCTGGCCGCGTTCGGGCTAACCGAGCCCAGCGCCGGCTCCGACGCGGGCGCGACGCGCACCACCGCAGAGCTGCACGACGGGCAGTGGATCGTCAACGGCTCGAAGATCTTCATCACGAACGCCGGCACCGACATCACCGCCTGCGTTGTGATCACCGCGCGCACCGGCAACGACGAGATCTCGAACCTGATCGTTCCGAACGGCGCCGTTGGCTACGAGGTTTCAGCCCCCATGCGGAAGATGGGCTGGAAAGCATCCGACACGCGATCGCTGTCGTTCACCGACTGCACGATCCCCGAGGCGAACCTCCTCGGCGAGCGTGGCAAGGGCTTCCACCAGTTCTTGACGATCCTCGACGGCGGGCGCATCTCGGTCTCGGCGATGAGCGTCGGGCTCGCCCAGGGGGCGTACGATCTCGCCGCCGCGTACGCCAAGGAGCGCGAGCAGTTCGGCCGCCCAATTGTCTCCTTCCAGGCCGTCCGCTTCCGCCTCGCCGACATGGCCACCGAGATCGCCGCCGGCCGCGCGCTCGTTTATCGCGCCGCGTGGCTGAAGGATCAGGGCCGGCCGTTCGCGCTCGAGGCGGCGATGGCGAAGCTCTACACCGCAGAACTCTCGAACCGCACGGTCAACTGGGCGCTCCAGATCCACGGCGGCTACGGCTTCATGGACGAGTTCCCGATCTCGCGCCTGTACCGCGACCAGAAGATCCTGGAGATCGGCGAGGGCACGAACGAGGTCCAGCGCATGGTCATCGCCCGCGAACTCGGCTTATGAGGTTTCTCCTGGCGGTGGCTAGCGCCGTCGCGCTTGCCGTCGCCACGCTGGTTACCGTCGGATCGGCCGCGGCTCACGTCATCCCGCAGCCCGCGTACCTCACGCCCGGCGAGCACACAACGGTCAGCTTCGCAGCGCCCAACGAGCGACCGCCACACCGGCTTGTCGGGCTCACCATCACGGCACCAGCAGGAATCGAGCTTGCGAACGCCCCCGCCCCAGGCGGCTGGAAGCTCTCGATCGCGGGCCACACAGCAACCTGGAGTGGGAACACCGCGCCGCGGGATCCGTTCCGAATCTTGACATCGACCTCACTCGCGCCGGGCATCGTGCAGTTCCATGCGGTTCAGCGCTACGACGATGGCGGCCTCGTCCGCTGGAACGTCGCCTTCACGATCCTGCCGGCGGCGACACCAACACCGAAGCAACACCTCCTACCGGCCATCGTCACCGCGATCCTGGGGCTCGTCGTGATCGGGCTGCTCCTCTTCCGCATGCGCGGACGAAAACGCCCCGATCTAAGGGCGGAATAAGGTGCGGCCAGAGCTGCTCCGACTCGGGTTGGTCGCCGTTCTCGCGACGTGTGTTACAGCTGGGGTGCTGGTCAGCACGTCTGCGCGTGCGTCCCAAGCCAATGCCATCACGATCGAAAACCAGCTCCCGGGTAGCCCCGGTTGGGAGATCCGACCAGCGCGCGGTCGCGCGATTGAGGGCTACGCTTCCGAGGTAAGTGTCGCGCCTGGCGACACGCTTCACCTGCACGTCTCTACCCGCCACCCGGCGTCATACCGCGTCGCGATCTACCGGATCGGCTGGTATCGCGGTGCCGGCGGGCGGCGCGTCGGCTGCGCTCCCAGTTGTACGACCGATCACGTCGGCGCAGCTGAGCCGATCGCCGCGCCCGATCCGAACACCGGCCTGCTGCGACTCGATTGGCCCGTCACCGATCAGTTCCAGATCGGCGTCAACTGGACGAGCGGCTACTACCTCGCGAACCTCACGCTGACCCGCGGGCGCGGCGCCGGCCGCGGCTCGTGGGTGCCGTTCATCGTGCGCGCCGCGCCTTCGAAGACGGCCACGATCCTCGTCCAGGCCGCCGTCAACACCTGGCAGGCGTACAACCGCTGGGGCGGCCGAAGCCTCTATTGGAACCACACCGGCGTCGGCGACGACCATGTCTCGTTCGACCGGCCATACGACCAGGGTGGCATGCCACCGGTCGGCGGGCCCTTCGCGAACCTGCCGCAGGCCTGGGAGTTCCCGCTGGTTCGCTACCTCGAGCGCTACGGCTACGACGTCTCGTACACGACCGATGTCGACACCGACGCTAACCCTGGCGAACTGCTGCGTCACAGGCTCGTGATGAGCGCCGGCCACGACGAGTACTGGACGACGACGATGCGCACCGCCTTCGAGCGGGCACGCGACGCCGGCGTGAATCTCGCGTTCATGGGCGCAAACACGGCGTACTGGCAGATGCGCTACGAGGACGGCGGCCGGACGATCGTCGAGTACCGCAGCGCGGAACGCGACCCCGAGCCAAACACGGCGCTGAAGACCGTCAGGTTCCGCGACCTGACCCCGGCACGACCGGAGTGTCAGCTGCTCGGCGTGCAGTACGGCGAAATCGGGATCGGCGACTACACGGCCGTCGCGGCGGGTTACACGCCCACAGACCCATGGTTCACCGGAACCGGCTTCACCGCGGCCAGCACGCTTCGAGGTCTCGTCGGCTACGAGTACGACGGACTCGTCGAGGGCTGCGTGACACCGACACCAACAGTCCTCTTCCACCGTTCCGTCGTCGACCACCCAAACACCGACGCAGTGCGCTCCATCGCCCCGTCGGCCGCACGCATCTTCGCCGCCGGCTCGATCCGCTTCGCGACAGGACTCGATCCGCTCCCAGGCCGTGGCGACCTGCGGCTGCGACGATTCATGCGGAATGCGCTCGCCGACCTGAGCCGCCATCACTAGAGACTTTGTCGCGGCTGCTCTGATGACGGCTGTTCTTGGCGCCGTTGCGATCGCGGCTCACGCGGGAACGCCCGGTACGTCGCCGGCCAGCATCACCGCCACGTCGAAGCGTATGGGCCACTTCGAGTACGTCGTCACCGACCACGAGATCGACAGCTACGACATCGATCACGCGAACCGGCTGGTTCAGAAGCTCACGGTGCCGCAGCTCGGGACACCACGAGGCGTCGTAGCCGATCCCCGAACGGCACGGCTCTACATCTCCTACGGCGGTCAGGGCGGCGCGGCGGGGAACGGATCGATGCTCGCGTACGACCTCCTGCGGAACCACGTCATCTGGCAGCGGAGCTACAGCACCGGTGTAGACAGCATCGCGGTCACGCCGAACGGCAAGACGATCTACATGCCGGTCGGCGAGTCGTCCGGCGACGGGACGTGGAAGATCGTCAATCCTGCGAACGGCACGATCACCGGCTCGATCGCGGCCGGGGCGGGCGCCCACAACACGATCGTCGGCCTCGACGGCAGATACGTCTACATGGCGGGCGTCGACTATCCGTACTTGACCGTTGCCAGCACAACCACGAATGCGGTCGTGAGGAAGATCGGGCCGCTCCGAACCGGCGGCCGGCCCTTCACGATCAACGGCAAGCAGACGCTCGCCTTCACGACCGCCCACGACTTCCTCGGCTTCCAGGTCAGCAGCATCACGACCGGCAAAGTGCTGTTCACCGTTCCCGTACCCGGGTTTTCCTGGGATCCGACGACATACACGCGCTCGCCGTGCCACGGCATCTCGCTTAGCCCCGACGAGAAGCAGATCTACCTGATCGACACGCCGAACGGCTATGTCCACGTGTTCGACGTCAGCCAGATCCCGGCGCAAGCGCCGCGCCACATCGCGGATGTCAAGCTGCCCCACGCGCCACCGAACGACGGCTGGCTGCAGGCGAGCCGCGACGGCCGCTACATCTACGTCGGCCGCGCCGGCGACGTGATCGACACGCGGACGCTCAAAGTCGTCCGCTACCTCGCACCGCTCCAGACCACCGCGGACAGCCTCGAGATCGACTGGCGCCGCGGGAAGCCCGTTGCAACCACATCGCGCTACGGGCTTGGCTACGTGCGCTAAGAACTGGCGCGCGCACTTCAAGTGAGATAGCGGGACCGGCTGCTACGTTCGACCGCGTGATCTTCACGCAGTTCGTCGATGACGATCTCGGCTGCGCGACCTACCTCGTCGGCGACGAAGACGCCGGCCTCGCAGTCGTCGTCGACCCACCGCTCGCGATCGAACCGCTGCTCGCCGAAGCGGAACGACGCCGCGTCCGCTTGATCGCGGTGCTCGAGACGCACACGCATGCCGACCACGTGTCCGGGCACGGCCGGCTCGCGCTCGAGCTCGGCTTGCCGGTGCGGATCCACTCCGCGGCCCAGGTCGAGTACCCGAGCGAGCCGCTCGAGGACGGCGCCGAGATCGACGTCGGCTGCGTCACACTTCGTTGCATCCACACGCCCGGGCACCGGCCGGAGCATTGCTGCTTCACCGTGATCGACCGCACGCGGGCCGACGAGCCGTGGCTCGTGCTGACGGGCGACTCTCTGTTCGTTGGCGACGCGGCGCGGCCCGATCTCGCGGTCGCCGAGGTGGTAGGCGCCGAGGGGCTGTTCCACTCTCTGCGGCGGCTGCTCGAGCTCCCGGACGGCGTCGAGGTCTATCCCGGCCACGTCGCTGGCTCGCTGTGTGGGAAGGCGATGAGCTCGAAGGCATCGACCACGATCGGCTTTGAGCGCCGCTTCAACCGGATGCTCTCCTTCACGGAGCCCGACGCGTTCGTTGCTGAATCGGCTGCGATCTCGGCTCCGAAGCCGCCGAATATCGTAAGAATCGTCGCGCTCAACCAAGGGCCGTTCACCGCCCGCGGGTTGCCGGCCGGGGAGCTCTCCACACCGCCAGTCGGAGCCCAACTCCTCGACGTTCGACTCGCACGGGACTTCCTCGCCGGTCATCGGGCGGGCGCTGTCAACGTGCCTGTCTTCGGGTCGAGCTTTGCGACGCGCGCCGGATTCATCCTCGACGCGAGCGAACCCATCGTCGTCCTTGCAGGGAGCTCGGCAGAGGCGGAACGCGCCGTGACGAGCCTGCACATGGTGGCGTTCGACGACATCGCAGGCTACGTCCTCGGGACGGGAGACGAGCGTAGCGAGCCGGTCGCGGTGGACGAACTCGACGAACTGATCGCGGCCGGCGCCGAGCTGATCGACGTGCGCGAGAAGGACGAACGCGACACCGGCTACATCCCCGGCAGCCGCAACATCCCGTATCGCCTGCTCGCTATCTGCGGAGCGGATCTCCCGGCCGATCGCACGATTGTCACGTTATGCGAGAGCGGGCCGCGCGCTGCGATCGCCGCGAGCATGCTCGTCGCGAAGGGCTACGACGCGCGGCCGGTTCTCGACGGCGGCGTCGCGACGTGGCGGGCGAACGGAGGCGAGACGGTCTCGTTCCGCCGCTGCGGCAGCTAGCCCCGGCGACGTGACTAGCGCAGCCGCGTCACCGTGAAGCCCCCTGCGGTGAGGGCGTTGACCACCGTCTGCGAGTGGGCCTCGTCGCGGGTCTCCAGTGTCAGCTCCGCCTCGGTCTGGAGCACGCCGATGTTGCGGCCCTCGCGGTGGTGCGCAATCGAGAGGATGTTCGCGCGCCCGCGCGAGATGACATCGACGATCCGCGCCAACTCCCCCGGCCGGTCGGCGATCAGGATCGCGACGACGAGGTAGCGACCGTCGACCGTGAGCCCGTGTCGCGTGACCGACATCAGCGTTGTCGCGTCGATGTTCCCGCCGGCGAGAACGGCGTGGACATCGCCATCGCCCGCGATGCGCTCCGAAAGCAGCGCGGCAACCGGCGCGGCGCCAGCGCCTTCGACCACAAGCTTCGCGCGTTCCAACAGCAGCACGATCGCCTGCGAGATCGCCGTGTCGTCGACGACGACGATCTCGTCCAACAGGTCGGCGAGGATCGCGGAGGTGAGCTCGCCAGGATGCTTGACGGCGATGCCGTCGGCAATCGTCAGGCCCGTCGGAGCGAAACCAGCAAGTGGCGCGCACGCGGCAGCCTGCACGCCGACGAGCCGTAGCTCGGGCCGCAGCGCCCGCAGCGCGATCGCGATGCCCGACGCGAGACCGCCGCCGCCGACCGGAATCACGACGGTCGCCTCGCCAGGCGGAAGCTGCTCGGCCAGCTCGAGGCCGAGCGTGCCCTGGCCGGCGATCACACGTGGATCTTCAAACGCATGGACGAACGTCGCGCCGGCCGCGCGCTGGAACTCCCACGCCGCGTCGACCGCCTCGTCGAATCCATCGCCCGCGAACTCGACGGTGGCGCCGTAGCCTCGCGCCGCCTCGATCTTCGCCATCGGCGCGCCTTCCGGCACGAAGATCGTCGCCGGGATTCCCGCGTGCCGCGCGGCCCACGCGACGGCCTGCCCATGGTTGCCGGCGCTGGCCGTAACCACACCCGCTGCGCGTTCCCCGGCGGAAAGCAAGGCAACGGTATTCAACGCACCACGGATCTTGAACGCGCCGGTCAGCTGCAGGTTCTCGGCCTTGAGCGACACGGACCGGCCGCACAGCCGTGAGAGGGTTCCCGACGCGAAGACCGGTGTGATCCGTGCGATCCCGGCCAGCCGCTCGCGCGCCGCCTGGAGATCCGCAAGCGTGGGTCTGGCTCTATCCATCGGTGATCCTGAACACGCGTCGTAGGATCTCGTCTACGGCGGACAGCGGGTCAAGCTCGCGCCGCTCGACCCTTT
The DNA here is from genome assembly GCA_025358355.1 of Actinomycetes bacterium. Taxonomy (GTDB): domain Bacteria; phylum Actinomycetota; class Thermoleophilia; order Gaiellales; family Gaiellaceae; genus Gaiella. The sequence continues at coordinate 12,096 of JANYJX010000082.1, forward strand.
CTAGAACGCTTCGCAATTCGTCGTCTCCGGCCACAGACGCCTCGAGGTGCGCTCTCGCCCGGCTCGACGCGAGCGTGAACACCTCGGCCGCGAGATTCGCCCCGCGACGCCTTTCCAGCTCACCGTCAGCACGGAGCCCGGCGAGCCGCGCGTCGAGCGCCTCGACCAGCGCCGGGACGCCCTCACCTCGGACAGCGTCGGTCAGGAACACCGGCACCTGCGGGCCGCGATCAGGACGCTGATCGAGCGCAAGCATTGATCGCACATCGCTCAGCATCGCTTTGGCACCAGCGTGATCCATCTTGTTGATCGCGATCGCGTCGGGAACCTCCATGATCCCCGCCTTCAGCGCCTGCACGGAGTCGCCGGAGCCGGGCATCAGGACGAGCAACGTCGTGTCGGCGATCCGGATCACCTCGACCTCACTCTGCCCCGTACCCACCGTCTCGAGGAAGACAACATCCTTGCCGGCCGCGTCGAGCAGCACGAGCGCCTGCAGCGTCGCTTCGGCCAGCCCACCAAGATGGCCGCGCGTCCCCATCGAGCGGATGAACACCTCCGGATCGAGGAAGTGATCGATGAGACGGATGCGATCGCCGAGCAGCGCGCCCTGTGAGAACGGGCTCGACGGGTCGACTGAGATGACGCCGACCGAACGTCCCCGCTCCCGCTCGGCTCGCACGAGCGCGGCGATCAGCGACGACTTCCCGACGCCGGGAGGTCCGGTGACGCCGATCGCGTACGCCTTCCCTGTTCTCGGGTACAGCTCACGCACGAGCGCCGCGGCTTGCGGATCGCGATTCTCGACGAGTGAGATCGCCCGAGCGAGCGCGCGCCGGTCGCCGGACGCGACGCCGTCGACAAGCTAGTCGTGCGTCCACTCGGTCCGCACCACGCCTCGACTCTAGACGTGGCTTCTCGTACTCGTCGCGCTCGCCTTCTGGCGCAGCCGATCGGCTTCAGCCGACCGCGTCTCGTCGACCTCGTCCAGCAGTGTCCGGATCCGCTCAACGGGATGCCGTGGATCGAGCCGCGGCAGTGGCTTCTCCGGCTCCTCGAGAACGACGGCTCCGTTGTCCAACACAGGCTCGAGAACAACGGCGGGTGCCGTCGCCTCGGCAGTTCGTGGCAGCAGGCGGATCAGAACAAAGGCGACCGCCGACCCGACCACGTATACGCCGGCGGCGCAGGCCCAGAGCGCGCGAGCCCCGAGAGCGTCTTTCAACGGCCCGGCGGCACCCGTCGCGGCCGCGAGCGTGATGTACGTCGAGCTCATGATCACCGCTATCGAACGGCCTCGCATCGCATCGGGTGCGCCCCGCTGCAAGAGCAGTTGGTTACAGACGATCGCCGCTGCATTCCCGACGGTCATGAAGGCCGCGAGCGGAGCCGCAACCCAAATCGAAGGTGCGCGCGACGCGGCGAATGCACCGACCGCCATGATCAGGATCGCGCCCGGGTAAACCCGGCGGATGCTGACACGCCCCATCACGAACGGCGCGGCGAGGCTACCGAGCATCAGCCCGACTCCGGTTGCGGCGACCAGCACGCCGTAGCCGATGCCGTCCGAGTGGAGCGAGTCGGTCGCGAAGAAGACCTCGCCGACATTCAAGGCAGCGTTCCCGGCCATCACCACGTTCCAAACGATCAGTACAGTCCGCAGTTGCGGCGTGCGGAAGACGACCCCGAACCCGTCAGCAACGTCGCGCCAGTAGCCGCGTGTGAGAGCGGTCGTCGCCTGCAGCCGCACAGCCGGGATCCGAGCGACAAGCACGGCCGAGAAGAGAAATGTGACCGCATTGATGATGTACGCCGGGCTGGCGCCAAAAAGCTTGAACAGCAAGCCGGCGAGAATGGGACCGACCACCCAAGCCGCATTCTCGGCGGTTCCGAAGAGCGCGTTCGCCTCGGTCAGATCCTCGTCCCCGTCGACGAGGTTCGGCAGCCCCGCATAGGCGGCCGGCTTGAAGAAGCCAGTGGCGATACCCGAGACTGCAGCCAGCCCGACGATCGCGGTCGGCTGGGTGACAAACGGCAGAGCGCAGAAGACGGCGCAGCGAGCGATGTCGGCCGACACCATCACCTTCTTGCGCGAAAGACGGTCGAGGAGCGGGCCAAGCGTGAACCCAATCAGGGCGATCGGGAGGAAGTCGGCGACGAGCAATGCGGCGATCCATCGTCCCGAATGGGTTAGGTGGTTCATCTGCAACGCGAGGACTGCGGCGGTCAGATAGGTGCCGAGCGCGGATCCCGCCGTCGCGATGAACAGCAGCCGAAACTGCGGTGCGCGCGAGAGAAGTGTCAGACGGCCAACGGTGCGCTCGGACACGGGAGTGACGCTACCACCTGCGCGCGACGCCGACTACGGCCAAAACGGCCGTGTCCTTTCGGCCGGGTGTGGTCAGCGCATGCGTGCGTCGACGATTCCGGCGAGGTGCTGCTCAAGGGCCCCATTTGGCGTGCCGAAGCCGACAAACAGCATTACGGAGTCGATTCTGTCGCGGCCGAGCAGCACGACATCGATGTCGCCGTTGAGCGTCTGAGCCCCGCTCTTCGTCTGGAAGGTGATCCTGAACGCCGCTGTCCGCGGTGCGAGTTTTGGGAACGCCAATGCGCCCTGACTCGTGGCGGTTGTGGTCGAGCCGCTCGAACTCGCGCCCTTCTCGAAGATCGATCTCAGGCAGGTGAGGAGCCCGGGCCGCACGACGCGATCCCACGACGCCTGCGCCTGCGCTTTGGAGCGGAAGATCGACGCACTCGAGTTGATGAAATACAGGCCCTTGCTGAAGTCGAGCGAATCGGCATTCCCGGTCTTCGTCAGGTCGGATTCGTCAGGCTTGAAGCCCTTGCACTGCAAGTGCCCACCGCCGCCCGCCGACTTCTTCCCTGCCCACCCGGCGGGCAGGTCGGAGAGCTTGAGCACGACGCTCTTCGCTTTGGCCGTGTCGGCGGGCGTGTAGTGCTTCTGGGGATCGCCGCTCGCCGCAAGCGCAGCGCCCGTCGCGATCAGGGCGAGAAATATGACAGCCGCGAGTCTCTGCAAGCAGCGCAGGCTACGACAGGCGCCGGACGACGGTGCGTGCTAGCTGCGGCCGGTAGCAGCGAGCTGGTTCTCGGCGTGCTTGATCCGCTGCTCGAGCTGCCAGCGGTCGGCGGTCGATTCGCCCGCCTCGACGCGGACGAGCTCCGCCTGTGCGGCTTCAAGCTGCCCTTGTGCACGCGCGTCGTCGATCTCGTTCACGTTGACGGCGTCGTCGACGAGGGCAAGTGCGCGATCGGTCTCAACCTTGAAGAACCCCGGCCCGGTGGCGAACGTGAGGATGTCGGTGGCGTTGAGATGGACGCGCGTCGACCCCGCCTTCAGCGTCGCGACGAGCGGCGCGTGGCGCGCGAGCACACCGATCTCGCCCGCCTGTCCGGGGACGACCAGCATCACTGCGTCGCCTTCGTACGCGGGCCCGTCGGGCGTCACGACGGAGACGGAGAACTGGCGGCGTTCGTCGGCCATCTGCTTCGACTACGCCGCGGCTTTGGCGAGCTGGCCGGCCTTCTCGACAGCTTCCTCGATCCCGCCGACCATGTAGAACGCCGACTCGGGCAGCTCGTCGTGGCTACCGGCGATGATCTCCTGAAAGCCGCGGATCGTGTCCTCGAGCTTGACGTACTTCCCAGGAGTGCCGGTGAACTGCTCGGCCACGAAGTTCGGCTGGGACAGGAAGCGCTCGACCTTGCGAGCGCGCGACACGACGAGCTTGTCCTCGTCGGTGAGCTCGTCCATGCCGAGGATCGCGATGATGTCTTGCAGGTCCTTGTAGCGCTGCAGGATCTGCTGGACGCCAGTCGCGGTCGCGTAATGCTCGTCGGAGACGATGCCCGGCTGGAGCGCGCGCGACGTGGAGT
>JANYJX010000089.1 GCA_025358355.1 Actinomycetes bacterium
CTCGAGCGGTTCGCGCTCGCGCCGTATGCAGCCGCGACGGCGCAAATCGGCGACGTCGATGCCGCACGAGCCGCTGCCCTCACCGTGCTCGAGCAATCTGAGGAGTCCGGCAACCGGATGACCGCCGTGCGCGCACGCGGCACACTCGGCTTCGTCGAGCTCTCGCTCAACCGTGCCGCTGAGGCCTGGGATTGGCTCGCGCCCGCCGTGGACGACCTCATCGCGATGGAAGCCGGCGAGCTGTCGATCTTCGGCGTGGCGCAGAACGCGATCGACGCACTCGTCGACCTCGGCCGCCTGGACGAGGCGACGAGCCTGATCGACTGGGTTGACGAGAAAGGGCGCCCGGCGGCGCGCTCTTGGCACCGGGCGGTCGCGGCACGCGGGCGAGCTCTCGTGGCGGCCTCTCGCGGCGACCACGCCGCCGCCCAGGTGGCGCTCGACGCGGCGCTCGCCGCACATGCCACGCTGCCGCAGCCGTTCGAACTCGCGCGCACGCTGCTCGCGCAAGGCGCGATCGAGCGGCGGGCGAAGCATCGGGCGTCGGCGCGGGAAACGCTCACACGTGCGCTCGAGCTGTTCGACGAGCTCGGCGCCGCACGCTGGGCCGAGCAAGCCGCTGCCGAGATTGCGCGGATCCCCGGCCGCGGGCCAGCGTCGAGCGAGTTGACGGAGACCGAGCGGCGTGTCGCCGAGCTCGTCGTCACGGGCCTCTCCAACAAAGAAGTCGCCGCCAGGCTCTTCGTCACGGTTCGCACGGTCGAGGCGAACCTCTCCAAGGTCTACGCGAAACTCGGCGTCCGCTCGCGCACGGAGCTTGCGAACCGGTTAGGCCGGCGAGACCTGTCCTGACGGGCCGGGCCACGGCGCCCGCAAAAGCATGTGGATCTCCACTATTTCGCCTTGCGGTGGGCTGGCCTAGCCTCGTCACTGTCTGGAAGCGACGACAAGGGAGCGGAACATGCGACGGCGGGCCTCGTTCCTCGCGATCATGGCGGGGGTTGCAGTTACGGTCGGGATCGGCGCCGGCTCCTCGCCGGCGACACCGGCCGTCATCACCGGCACGACGACGCAGCTGACTACCGATCCGGCGGTACAGTTTGATCCCTCGATCTCCGGGAACGTCGTTGTCTACACCGACGAGCGGAACGGCAACCAGGACGTCTACTTCCGGCAGGTCGGTGGCAGCGAGACCCAGATCACGACCTCCACCTCCCCGCAGCGCCTGCACGACGTCAGCGGGAGCACGATCGTCTACACCGACCTGACGCCGCCTATTAATCGCATCCACGCCTACGACATCGTCACGGGAAGCGATGTCGCTGTCTCGACTGGACCCGACCAGAACGCCCGGATCGACGGCTCCGTGGTCGCGTACGAGCGCGGGAACTCGGGTGCCACCGACATCTGGAGCACGAACCTCGCGACCGGAGTCGAGCAGGCCGTCGCCGCGACCGCGGCAGTCGAGGTGAACCCGTCGGTCGACGGCAGCCGCGTGGTGTTCGAGCGACACGCCGTGCTCGGTGCACCCGGTGAGATCGCGATGGTCGACCTCGCCACGGGTCAGAAGACCACGTTGTCGTCAGGCACCGGAGAGGCTAGACGGCCGGACATCGACGGCGACCTCGTCGTCTGGGATGTCGTGACGACGTCAGGCGAAACCGACATCGTCGTGCACAACCTCGTCACCGGCGTCACAACCGTCGTCGCCCAGCCCGGCAATCAACGCCTCGCGCACGTCTCCGGCGACGTCGTCTCCTTCGATGACGACGCCTCGGGGAGTCCGGACATCGGCCTCTACCACGTGCCGACCGGCACCGTGCAGCTGATCGCGACGGAACCAGGCTTCGAGTTCCTGAACGACATCAGCGGCAACCGGATCGTCTACGCGAGCAACCAGGCCGGCAACATCGACATCTGGGCGTACGACTTCACGGTGCAGATGCCGGAGATCGCCATCGCTCCGCTCGACGTCGATTTCGGCGACGTCAACGTCGGGACAACCGGAACCACGATCGTCACGGTCTCGAACGTGGCCGGAGCGCCGCTGACCGTCTCGGGAGCTGGGCTGGCGCCGAGCGGCACCCCGTTTGCGCTCACCCCGGCGCCGACCCTCCCCGCAACGATCGCACCGGGAGCAACGCTCGACGTCCCGATTGCGTTCTCACCGACGGCGACCGGCCTGCGCACTGCGACGCTGACTATTACGAGCGATGACCTCGACGAGGGCACCGTGCAGGTGACCCTAGCCGGCCGGGGCGTCACCTCGCAGCCGCCGCCGGGACAGCAGATCGCGGACCTCCTCGCTTTCTTCGACAGCTCGGTCACGGCAGGCACGCTCAAGGGCAACGGGCCGGGCAGCTCCGCGCAGGGACGGCTCAAGGCACTGCACAACATGATCGAAGCGGCCGGCGATCTGATCCGACGCGGACTCGTGGTGGACGCCTGCCAGCAGCTCGCTGACGCCCGTGGCCGCGCTGACGGCCAACCGCAGCCGCCCGACTTCGTCCAGGGCTCGGCAGCCACCGAGTTGCGCCAGCGGATCGAGGCTGTCCGCGCCACCCTGGGCTGCGCGTGAGCATCAGCCCGCCCACCGGAGGAGAGCGCGAGCTCGTGCATTACCTCGTCGAGGTCGTGCGACCCGAAGACGGCTGGCAAGAGATCCAGTCGGTGGCCACCCGGGCGCGCGAGGCCGCCGACGAGCTCGCGCAGGAAGGCGTGCCCGTCCGGTTCCTGCGCTCGATCTTCGTACCCGAGGATGACGCCTGCTTCTTCCTCTACGAAGGCCCGACCGCTGCTGCCGTGCAAGAAGCGGCGAGCAGGGCGGAGCTGTGTACCGAGCAGGTTCACGAGACAATCGCAGTCGAACGAACGGAGGAGCAATGAGCAAGTCACGATTCGCAGCGTTCGTGGTTACAGTCGCCGCCCTCGGGGTCGGGGTCGCGTATGCGTCGATTCCCGGCCCGAACGGCGTCATCAGCGCCTGCTACGACAACCAGTCCGGGCAGACCAGAATCGTAGATCGCCAGACCGACGTACCGAAAGGTTGCGGTTCCAGGGAATCCCTGATCTCCTGGAACCAGACCGGGCCGCAGGGCCTACAGGGCAACCAGGGCCTACAGGGCGACCCGGGTGTAAAGGGCGACCAAGGCCTGCAGGGCGACCCGGGTCCGAGCGGTGGAGGAATCCTCTACTCGTCGTTCCTGTCTACGCCGCTCACCGTTCCCGACCGCAGCCAGACCAGCGCCTTCTCTGTTAACGTTCTCTCGCTCAGTGTGCCGGCGGGCGCGTACCTCATCACCTACGCGTCTCAGGCGACGCAGTCAGCAGCGGACTGCAGGGTTGGATCCGGCAATCTCTTCAAGGCGGTGCAGGACACAACGGTCGGGGAATCCGTGTTCGATACAACGGCCATCTTTCTCCCCGCGGGCGGCTCCATCAATCTGCGATGCACGGTCTGGGACTACCCTTACACAGTAAGCAAAGCCAAGCTCTTCGCCGTGCAGGCGGGAAGCCTTTCCCAGCAGTAGCCTCATACGGATCAGGCAGCGGGTGGCCAATGCGCGCCGCCCGCTGCCGTTGACGGCTGAAGCTACGAGCGGCGTGTGACGTAGACGCCGGCTAGACACAGCGCACCGCCCGCGATCGCGAGCAGAGCCGGCGTCTCACCGAGGAGCGCCCACCCGAAGAGAATCGAGAACGGCGGCGAACGCCGACGCCCACAACAGGACGGTGAGCAGCGCGGCAGCAAGCGCTTGCACCGCGCGCCAACCGTGATCGGCGCTGGTCAGGGGGCTGGCCCGAAGTCTTGTTGCTTGTAGGCCACCCAGTCTCCGGCACCGTTCGCGGCCGACGGGTCGACGCGGTAGAACGTCACGAACTGCTGCGTCGAGTCGCCATTGGCGTCGAACCCGACGGTTCCGAGGATCGTCTCGTACCGGTGACTCGGGTCAACCGCGTAAGCGCGAAGGGCCTCGCGCAGCCCGCCGGCTGCGCGACCATTGGCCGCGATCGCCCGAAGCGACGCGACGATGACCTCCGTGCAGGCGTAGGCGGCAGCTGCGTATTCGTCCGGCTCCGTGCCGTAGGTAGCGCGATAGCTCTGCGCGAAGCTGGCCCGCTCCGGGGCAATAGAAGCGTGGCTAATGAACGTGCCCGCGGCCGCCGCCCCTGCTTGCTGAAGAAACGAGCCCGGCTCGGCGCCGCTGCCGCCATTGAGCAGACCATCCCAGCTGAGGAACGGAACCCGCCCCAGGCCTGCCCGCCTCATAGCCAGGCGAAGTTTGGCACCTGCGTCTTCGAACCCGCCGAAGAAGACGACGCCCGGCGGCTTCTTCACCGCTGCGTGGAGAAGTGCCATTGAATCGGCTCCCGGATTGAGGGCGCGGCGGATCGCCCGACCCCCGAGCTTGGTGTAGGCCTCCTGGAAGCCGTCAGCGATGTCGCGCCCGTCGCCGCTGGCGTCGATGACGAGCGCGACACGCGCCTCGAGGTCGTGGAAGGCAAACCACGCGAGCGCCGGCGCCTGGATGTCGTCGGAGGGCGCGAGCCGCACGTAGTTGATCCTGGTCGGGTATGCCGAGCGAAGGTCGAGCGCGCCGTTACGCGGCTTGGTGAGTCTCGGATTCGTGTTTGCCGGACTGCACTGGAACAGGCCCGACCTGTTGGTAAGCGGCAACTCGGCGACTGCGACGCTGGATCCCCAAGGGCCGATCATGGCAATCGTTTGCGAATCGGCGACCATGGCACGCGTGTTAGCGGCACCTCTTGACGGATCCTGGCCGTACGCGTACCACAGCGCGCCGGCACCGGCATCGTTGTAGACCTTCAACCTGAGCACTGAGCCGGCGATCCCGCCTGCTGCGTTTACATCCCGCAGTGCGAGCTGCACGGCATTTCGAACCTTCGTGCCGCGAAACGCGACGACACCGGACAGCGGCATGTCGAGGCCGATCGCCCAGGAGCCAGCCGGAAGCCCGGTCGCCGAATGCTTCGCCCGCCAGGCGAGACCGCCGAAAACGGCGAAAGCCGTGCCGCCGACGACAAGCAACGCTGCGACGACCGCTAGGCGGCGACTCGGCCGGCGCACCCGAGAAGCCAAAGCTGCAGGGACTTCGACCCCCGGGTCTCCACCGCGAGCCACTGGCCCGATTGGGCGCTCTGCATCGCGCTCCGCCAATGAAGCCTTGACGCGGCGGGTCTCGCCGTCTGGAGACACGGTCGCTGTCCCGGAGCCCGCCGCTCGTACCGTGACCGGCGCTGTCTTCAGAAGCTCTCGGTAGATCGACTCGGTCTCCGGAGAGGGGTAGGCGCCGAGCTCCTCGTCGAGAAGCCGCCGACATCGTTCGTAGGCTCGCAGCGCCTCTGCCCCGTTTCCCCCGTCAGCGTGCGCGCGCATGAGCCGTCGGTAGCCGCTCTCCCGGAACGGGTGGAGCGCAATTGCCTCCTGTGCCCATCTCGCCGCCTCGGCAGGCTCGCCGGAGCACAGGCAGGCGCCTGCGAGGCAGTCGAGCGCGTTGCCGAGTATGTCTGCCAGGTCGCGCCGTTTCGCCTCGATCCAGGCTCCGTCCTCGCCCGGTAGCAGCGTCGGGCGGGCAAGTGCCGCAGCCTGTCTCGCCAACGCCTTGGCGGCCTCCGGCTCACCCGCAGCAAGTGCAGCCGCCGCCTCCACCACACCGCGGTCCGCAGCGACGAGATCGACCCAGCTTCCCTCCGGCAACTCGAGGCGATAACAGCCAAAGGCGCTCGCCAGGATCTTCGTTCCGTCCAGCCCACATTCACCTAGCAGGGCGCGGAGCTTGCTGGCGATCACGCCGAGCGCCTTCTCCCACGTCGCGGGCGGCGTCTCCCCCCACAGCACATCCGCCAGCTCGTCGCGGGTCACCGACCGGCCCTGCTCGATCACGAGGTAGGCGAAGACGAGACGCCCTTGCCGCCCGGGCAGACGTTCCTCGTCGATCACAACGGCACCGTTGTCGATCGAGACGCGCCCAGCAAGCGAAACCCTGAGGGCCACTGGGATCTAGCCGTCCTCTTGCCGGGAGCTTTCCCGCATCTTGCAGGCCCTTTCTACGGTCGCGGTCGAGGTGATCATGGACAAGCTACTCCACTGCGAGTGCGGGTTCGAAGTTCGGGACGACGACGAAGGACAGTTCGTCGCCCGGGTTCAGCGACACGCGCGCGATGTGCACGGGATGCAGTTGTCGGCCGAGGAGGTCTTACAGCTGGCGTTCCGTGCAGAGCTGGACGAAGCCGTTTGGCAGCAGCGACTCGGCGACCAGACCGCTGGGGACGAGCCGTGATCCCCGCCTCAACTGACCCCACGACGAAGGAGAATCTGATGCGACACGGCTTCACGAAGACCATGGGCCGGAGACCCGCCCCGCCGACCTTGACTGCCTTCGCGCTCCTGACCGTGGCCTCGCTCGTGCTCGTCTCGGCCGCGCCGGCGCACCGGGCCGCTTCGACGCAACGCGTCGTGATGAAGGTCAAGAGCAAGCTCGGCTCGGCGGCCGGCACCTTCGCGCTAACCGCGACGGGAGCCGGTCCGTTGCGCTCGGACACGGGGACGATCGCGGAAACCGTCGCGCAAAAGCAGATCGTACGCGGCGGCACGCACGTCATCGTCTTCACGATCACGTCGACCTGGACCGGAAAGCGAGGGACGATGGTGCTCCGGGAGCGGATCGAGGACGTCGCCGCCAAGAACGGCAACAGGATCGGCACCGGCGTCTGGTCGCTCCTCGGCGCCAGAGCGACCGCTCAATACGTCGGTTTCGTAGGTAGCGGACGCTCGGCATACACCGTGACACCTCAGGGCTGTTGTGTGGTTCTCCGCTACCAAGGCTCCGTCACGAAGCGCTGATTCGACCCGGAGGCACCCGGCACGGCGTCGGTTCACGACACACCTCGGCGTCATCCAGCGCGTCGAGCCACCAGGCACGAGAAGGAGGATTTATGCGGTACAGCATGGGGAGAACGAACTGGGGCGCACTACTCCGCTCGAGAAAGATCATCGCGCTCATGGCTGCAGTGCTGGGCGCCGCCGTCGTAGCCGCCGCGGGCCTGGCGGGCATCTGGAACACGACGGTGTCGCAGGACACAAACAACGTTCGCTTGCGCGTCGTGCAAACGACGGCGGGCAACTTCGACTCGGGCTGGCACACCCACCCGGGGCTCGTCGTCGTCAATGTTACGAAAGGATCGCTGGCGTTCACGGGGGCGAACTGCATAACCAAGACGTATTCGGCCGGCGACACGTTCATCGAGGTTCCGTACGTTCCAGCCCGCGTGGTCGGCCTCGGGGAACTCACGTGGACGGTGACCTACGTCGTCGGCTATGGCGACGCTCTGCTTACTCCGGTCACCAAGAGCCCTTGCCCGTAGGGTGCGACGCTGGAGGCTCCCATCTGTTCGAAGCCCAGGTACGAGGGAAGGCCCGCGACCGCGGGCCTTCCGCACGGCGGGACCCCGACTCGTCTACGACGCCGGGGCAAGCGCAGTCAGCTCGCGGCGGAGCTCCTTGATCTCGTCGCGCAGCTTCGCTGCGTACTCGAAGCGCAGCTCCTCGGCGGCGACAAACATCTCCTCTTCGAGCGTGATGGCGAGCTTCTCCAGTTCCTCGCGCGACAGCCCCTCGACCTGCGCCTTGCCACGTCGGCGGCGGCCAGGAACGGTCGGCGAGTCGACCGAGAGGAAGTCCGCGATATCGGACACGCCTTTGACGATCGACTGCGGCGTGATCCCGTGCTCCTCGTTGTAGGCGAGCTGGATCGCGCGCCGACGGTTCGTCTCGCCAAGCGCGGCCTCGATCGACTCGGTCAGCTTGTCGCCGTAGAGCAGCACCTTCCCGTTGATGTGGCGCGCGGCACGCCCGATCGTCTGAATCAGCGCCGTCTTGCCGCGGAGGAAGCCCTCCTTGTCGGCATCGAGCACGGCCACGAGGGAAACCTCAGGTAGATCGAGCCCCTCACGCAGCAGGTTGACGCCGACAAGCACGTCGTACTCGCCGAGACGCAGCTCGCGGATGATCTGGATCCGCTCCAGCGTGTCGATCTCGGAGTGAAGGTAGCGTGCTTTGACGCCCGCTTCGAGCAAGTAGTCGGTGAGATCCTCCGACATCTTCTTGGTCAGCGTCGTCACGAGCACGCGCTCGCCGACCTCTTCGCGCCGGCGGATCTCGCTGAGCAAGTCGTCGATCTGGTTCTTCGTCGCGCGCATCTCGACTTCGGGATCGACGATGCCGGTCGGTCGGATCAGCTGCTCGGCAATGACCGCGGAGTTGCGGAGCTCGTACGCACCCGGCGTCGCCGAGACGAAGACCGTCTGATGCACGTGCTCGAGGAACTCGTCGAAGCGGAGCGGACGGTTGTCGAGCGCGGACGGGAGCCGAAAGCCGTAGTCGACGAGCGTCTGCTTACGCGAGCGGTCGCCTTCGTACATGCCGCCGATCTGTGGGACCGTCTGGTGCGACTCGTCGAGGAACACCACAAAGTCTGACGGGAAGTAGTCGAGCAGCGTGAACGGGTGCGTCCCGGCCTGGCGACCCTCGAGGATCCGCGAGTAGTTCTCGATCCCGTTGCAAAAGCCGAGCTCCTTCATCATCTCCAGGTCGTACTCGGTGCGTTGACGGATGCGATGCGCCTCGAGCAGCCGGCCGTCCTTCTCGAAGAGGGCAACCTGCGACTCGAGCTCGTCGCGGATCACATCCACAGCCGCCTCGATCGTCGGCTTCGACGCGACGTACTGCGTCGCCGGGAACAGCGTCAGCGTGTCGAGCTTCGCGTACACCTCGCCGGTGAGCGGGTCGAAATGCGTGATCTGCTCGATCTCGTCGCCGAACATCGAGATCCGGTACGCGGTCTCGGCATTGGCGGGCTGCACCTCGACGACATCGCCCTTCACCCGGAACCGCCCGCGGCCGAGAATCGTGTCGTTGCGAACGTACTGCGTGTCGATCAGCCGGCGCAGGACCTCGTCGCGATCGTGCTCCTCCCCCACGTTCAGCACGACGACCCGATCCGCGTACTCCTCCGGCGAGCCCAGGCCGTAGATACACGAGACCGACGCGACAATCACGACATCCCGGCGCGAGAGCAGCGACGAGGTCGCCGCGTGGCGCAGCCGATCGATGTCGTCGTTTCTGGACGAGTCCTTCTCGATGTAGAGGTCGGCCTGCGGGACATACGCCTCGGGCTGGTAGTAGTCGTAGTAGGAGACGAAGTACTCGACGGCGTTGTCGGGGAAGAACTCGCGGAACTCGTTGCACAGCTGCGCGGCGAGCGTCTTGTTGTGCGCGATCACGAGCGCGGGTCGCTGCAGCTTCTCGATCACCCAGGCCATCGTCGCCGTCTTGCCCGTCGCGGTTGCGCCGAGCAGCGCCTGGTAGCGGTTCCCGGCGGAGAGCGACGCGGCGAGCTCCTCGATCGCGCGCGGCTGGTCGCCGGTCGGCCGATACGAGGTCGTGGTGCGCAAGTCGGGCATGCGAACAAGCGTACCCGCCGCATCGCTGGCGAATACGAGGCTAGGCTCCCCGGTAGGCTCTCGAGGTGACGGAGCGCCTCACCCGCTCGCGATTGCTCGGCGGGATGGCAAGCATCGTCGCCGGGATCCTCATGGCGCCACGATCAGCGCTCGCCGCGCGCACCATTGCGCCGCGTCTCGCGCGGGTAAAAGTACGGAATAGCGGCCGCCCCTACGACGGCGATCGGCCGCTCTTTGCGACGATCAGCCCCGGCGTCCTCAACCGCGATACCGCCGTCGTCAGCTTCGATCTGCTCGCCCCGGCAACCGTCCGGATCGACGTGATCCGAACCTCGCTGAGGAAGCGAACCGCTGTCGCGACGGTCGAGCAGAAGCTCGAGCCCGGCGCGAACGAGCTCCGCTGGACACCCGATCTCGACACGCCGGTCGGCACCTATGTCCTTCGGCTCACGGTCTATTCGCTCGGACACCGGCCTCGTGTCTACGGCGGCCAGCGGCCGCTCGTGCCGGGTCGCTCGCAAGTCCCGGTCGTCCGCGTGCTGGGGATCGAAGCCGCCTGCGATCGCCGCAGCTACGCGCCTGGCGACCTGATCCGGCTGAGCGTGTTCTCGGACGCCACGCGGCTGACGCTGCAGATCCTCCACTCGGGGCCCGAGGCGCAGTACACGAACCGGAACGACTCGATGAGCGGCGTGCAGGTCGGCAAGCTGATCACCCTGCCGTGGTTCCGCAACCGCAACGCGCCGGCTCCGCTGAAGCTCCGCGCCGGCGACTGGCCAACCGGCCTCTACGCGGCTCGCTTCACCGCGCCAAACGGCCGCGAGGGGTTTGCGCCCTTCGTCCTGCGGCCACGAAAGCTCGGCACGGCCCGCCAGGCCGTCGTGATGCCGACGAACACCTGGCAGGCGTACAACTTCTACGACGCCGACGGAGACGGGTTCGGCGACACGTGGTACGCGGGCGGCAACCCGCCGGTCGACCTCACGCGCCCGTATCGCGAGCGCGGAGTCCCGCCTCGCTTCCACCGCTACGACGCGCCGTTCCTGCACTGGCTCAGCTCGGCCGGCAAGACGCCGGAGTTCATCTGCGACGACGACCTGGACGCTATGGAGTCAGGCGACCGGCTGCGCGAGCTGTACGACCTCGTCGTCTTCCCCGGCCACACGGAGTACGAGACAGCGCATGTCTACGACGTGATGGAGCGCTACCGCGACCTCGGCGGGCGGATGATCTTCCTCTCGGCGAACAGCTTCTTCTGGAAGGTCACGCGCACGCACGACCATCTGCACCGGATCAAGCTCTGGCGCGATCTGAAGCGACCCGAAGCGGCACTGATGGGAGCGCAGTACCGGGCGAACGACAACGGCACCCACCACGGCGTCTACATCGTCGGCAATGCCGCCAAGGTGCCGTGGCTGTACGCGGGGACAGGGCTCGTCGACGGCTCGACCTTCGGCGACAACGTCGGCGGCTACGGGATCGAGATCGACGCGACGACGAAGCACACACCGCCCGGAACCGTGATCGTCGGCGTGATCCCTAACATCTTCGGCCCTGGAATCAACGCCGACATGACGTACTACGAGACGGCGGCTGGCGCACGCGTCTTCAACGCCGGCACGCTCGACTTCAGCGGCTCGGTGATGTTCGAGCCGATGCGGACGATGCTCGCCAACCTCTGGACGCACATGACGGCGCAGTAGCTACTCGGATGCCTCTGGCAGCTCGCGCAGCGAGGGCACAGGCGAAGGAATGAGCCAGAGGAAGCCGGCGATGGCGCCGCCAGCTGCGATCCACAGCGTCGGCCGCAGCCCGATCGCGCTCCCCAACCCGCCTCCGAGCAGCGCTCCAACTGGGCGAACGCCGTAGTTCACGACCATGTACGCGCCCGACACCCGGGCTCGTAGCCGGTCGGGGATCAACGCGGCACTGATCGCTCCCGCCGCGATGTCCAGGAGCATGACGCCGAACCCGGAGCCGAACTCGGCCAGGAACAGGCAGCCGAGCACAACCCAGCGCGGTCCCGCCGCCAGAGGGATCAGCAGTAGCGGGACGGGAAAGACGATGCAGCCGAGCACCAGCGCGGGGCCGACACCGAGCCGCTTCACGATTCTCCCCGTCACTAGCGACCCGAGCACGCCGCCAACCGCACCAGCACCCAGAACGAGGCCGAGGAGCCCCGGCCCGACACCAAGGTCGCGATTCGCGTAGAGGATCACGACGGCAAACAACATGAAGTTGAAGAAGTTGATCGTCGCCGTCGCCGCAAGCGACGCGCGAATCACCGGCGAGCCGAGGATGTAGCGGATCCCGCCTGCGACATGGCCTTGTTCCGACGCTTCGGTCGGCGGCTCTGGAGGCGAGATCGACGCAAGAGAGAGGGCAGATGCGACGAACGAGACGGCATCGGCGACAATCGCGAGTGGCGCCGACAGCAGCTGTACCAGCAGCCCGCCGAGGCTCGGGCCCGCGACGAACGACAGCGCACGGCTCCCGTTCAGCAGCGAGCTTGCCTCGACGTATTGCTCGCGCGGCACGAGCGAGACGAACAGCGAGCTGTAGGCGACGAAGAACAGCACGCCCAAGGCGCCGACGAGAAACCCGACGATGTACAGCTGCGTGAAGGTCAGCCAGTCGAACGCGTAGGCAATCGGGATCGTCGCGAGTAGCGCGGCACGCCCGATGTCGGCTGCGAGCATCGTTTGCCGGCGTCGTCCACGCCTGTCGACCCAGGCACCCGCGTGCAGCGAGAACAGCAGGTTGGGCACAAGGCCAGCGGCCGTCAGATAGCCCATCTGCGTCGCGCTCGCGTGGAGCACGATCACGCCGACGAGCGGCAATGCGATAAAGCTGATCTGGTCGCCGACGAGCGAGGCGGACTGGCCGGCGAAGAAGCGCCGGAACGCGATGTTCTCGCGCAGCAAGCTCGGGACGACGCTTCGGGGCGAGCGCACTACATGGACTCTGCGAGCGCGACGGATGTCCGGTAGCGCATGACGACGCCGACGAAGAACAGCGCCGAGCCGAGCGCTCCGCCTGCGATCACGACGAACACGGTCCGCGCGCCGTACGTCTGCAGTAGCGGCCCGACACCGAGCAGGCCAACCGGGCCGGCAATCGTGGCGAAGGTCAGCACGGCCGTCATCACCTTCGGCCGGATCGCCTCCGGCGGCTTGGTCGTCAGGATCCCGAGCAGCGGCGCGTTGACGAGCGGCTGCCCGATCGCTCCCGCGAACAGGATGGCGACGACGCCCCACCACGGCAGCGGGAGAGCGAGCAGGAACAGCGGCAGCGTGTCCGCGACGATTGCGACGCTCGCCAACTTCAGCGGCTCGAAACGGCGAATCACCTTCATCGCCACGACGCTCCCCACCAGCGCGCCCGCGCCCGAGGCACCGATGAACGCGCCCGCGATCCACGAACGGCGGTCGAAGTCCTGGTATGCGAACACGGGGAGCGATGCGAACAGCGCCTGGTAGACCATGTTGCCGACGACGACCGTGACCATCATCGGCCCGAGCAGCGCGTCGCGCAGGATGTAGCGGAGCCCCGCCAGCACACCGCCTGACTCCTCGGTCGCCGCAATCCGAGGCCGACGCGGCACGAACGCCGCGAGAACCGTGAACGAGACGAGAAATGTCGCCGCATCCACGTACAGCACGTTCGGCGCGCCCAACGCGACGATCAGCACGCCTGCCGCGACCGGGCCAAGCAGTCGCGTCAGCTGTTGCGCTCCTTCGAGGAACGCGTTCGCCTCAGCCACTGTCTGCTCGTCGTCGCCGACGAGCTCCGGCAACGCGACCCGCTGCGACGCGAAATACGGCGCAATGAAGCAACCCATGACGAGGACAAGCGCCAGCAGGAGCGGGAAGCTCAACACACCAGCCGCGTGTAGCACCGGGATCGCCACCATCAGCGGGACGCGCGCAAGATCGCAGATCAGCATCGTCTGACGTGCCCCGAGCCGCGCCGCAACCGCGCCGCTCGGTATGCCGAACACGGCAATCGGCAGCAGCTCCGCCGCCAGGACCACGCCCATCCTTGTGGCCGAGCCGGTCGTCGCGAGGACGAACCACGGCAGTGCCAGGAACGTCATCTGCGAGCCGAGCGACGAGACGATCTCGGCCGCGAGCAGCGCGCCGAGGCCCGGTCGACGGAGCAGCGAGCCGGCGCTCACGCCGCGTTCAGATCAACCACGTGCCGTCGCGCTGGACGACTTCGCCGTCGAGCTCGAGCCGCGAGCCTGGCGTCCTCAAGTCCTTGACGATGTCCCAGTGGATCGCCGACACGTTGGTGTCGCCGAGCTCGGACATGCCATTCCCAAGCGCGAGATGCACCGTTCCGTCGATCTTCTCGTCGAACAGCGTGTTCTTCATGCAGCGCGTGATCCCCGGGTTGCAGCCGATCCCAAGTCGTCGGAGCCGGCGCGCGCCCTCGTCCTGATCGAGCGTCTCGAGGAAGAACTCTTCGTTCGTGCCGGCACTCGCATCGACCACTTTCCTGCCCTCGAACTGCAGCCTGATGTTCGAGATCTCGCGCCCCACGTACACCGCCGGGAACTCCGAGAACGAGATCACGCCTTCGGCCGAATCCTCGATCGGGCAGCCGACGAACTCGCCGCCCGGGATGTTCGCGCCGGCGGCGTCGACCTCCCACGATCCTGACCGTCTTGGCCGCGTCGAAGCGATCCGCGTAGCGCTGCATCCGCGCTCGCTCGGCGTCCCAGTCGAGCAGGACGGCGCCGTAGAGGAACTCTGTGAACTCCTCCGTCGATATGCCTGCGTCCTGTGCGAGAGCGGGCGTCGGGAACTGGCAGCCGACCCACGGCACTCGTTCGCATAGATGCGCCCGGTCGCCGACCTGAACGCAGCCTGAGCGACGGCAAGCCGCTCTTGCGAAATCGCGCCGCTGTCCCGCGTGTTCTCGGGCCCCTTCGACGACGATCAGCGCATCAGCCGTGTCGAGGATGTGACGCACAAGGGGTGGGACCGTCCCGACGAGCTCGAGCAGCGGCCTGCCCAGGAAGCTGCCGGCGATCACCACCTGCCAGCCCGGTTGGACGTCGATGCACTTCTCGACGATTAGCTTCGCGTAGTCCTCGAGGCGGGTGTCAGACATGCGGCGATAGTAATACGTATGTACTGTTTTGTAAAGTACGTTCGTGCCGAGGATCTCAGAGGAGGCGAAAGCCGACCGGATCGAGCAGATCCTCGACGGCGCGCGCCGCTGTTTCGCACGTCACGGCTACGAAGGCGCGACGGTCGTACGCCTCGAGCGGGAGATCGGTCTCTCCCGCGGCGCAATCTTCAACTGGTTCCCGAAGAAGGAGGACATCTTCGTCGAGCTCGCGACGCGCGACAACTGGAGGATCAACCAGTTGTGGATCGACCAAGGATTCGAAGCTGCAATCCGGGCCGTGGTCGAGGAAGATCCCGATTGGCTCGGCGTCTACCTCGGTGTGGCGCATCGGTTACGCACCGACGCGGCGTTCCGAGAGCGCTGGGCGGCACGGGAGCGTCCGGACGGCCAGGAACAACTAATTGCTCGCATGCGCGCCGACCAGGCGGCGGGCATTCTGCGCGACGATCTGGAGCCGGAGCAGATCGGCCAGTTTGTCGGGGTGATCCTGGACGGGCTCGTGATCCACCTCGCAGCCGGGTTCGATCCTCCGTTGGAGAGTGTCCTCTCACTCGTGAAGGACATGCTCGCGCCGAGGGCTACAACCCGTACGCGCTCGCGTAGATCTTCTTGAGCCGCTCGATCTTGTCGACGTAGTAGCGTGTCTCGCGGAACTGAATCGCGAGACCTGCCGCGCGCCAGCGGTCGACATTGGCCTGGCCGGCGTTGTACGCAGCGAGCGCCGTCCGCTCGTCGCCGTAGCGGTCGAGTAGATGGCGCAGATACCACGCGCCGTAGCGGACGTTCAGCTCCGGGACGTAAAGGTCGGAGACGACGAAGCGCTTGCCGCCAGTGCGAATCGCGATCCCTTTCGCAGTGTCGGGCAACAGCTGCATCAGCCCGATCGCCCCGGCAGCCGATTTCGCGTTCGCGTCAAACTTGCTCTCGGTGTAGATCACCGCCGCGAGCAGCGCAGGATTCAGCCGGTAGTTGTGCGCGTGGCCGCGGACGACTTGCTCGTAGCGCAGCGGATAGCGAAGCCGCTCGTACCAAGCCGGCTGCGCGTGTGTGACGTAGAGCACAGCGCCGCCGAGGCCGGCCGCGACGAGGACGAATAGCAAGGGCCGTTTCACGGCTGCGGTAGGAGCTCGGTCATCACCCCGGCGACCCAGTCGTCGAGGGCGTCTAGGTCGCCAACGTTCGTGTAGTGGAAGTCGGCGCGGCGCACCTTCTCGCGATCGGGCAGGAGCCGATCCTCGCGCTCGTCGATCGGCTGCTCGCGCCGGTACTCGCGCAGTCGCCGCGGCGCGGTGATCACGGCAACCTTGTCGAACCGCTCCTCCGCACCGACCTCATAGAGCAGTGGCACTTCCGTCACGCAGATGGCCGGCGGATCGTCGAGTGCGGCGAGCTGCTCGCGCCACGCGAGGTACTCCTGCGACACGAGCGGGTGGAGCAACCCCTCGAGGAAGCTGAGTGCATCGGGGTCGCGGAAGACGATGCGCGCGATCGCCGCGCGGTCGGGGCGGCCGCTCGTGCCCAGCACTTGAGAGCCAAGCCGCTCAACGAGCGCGTCACGCACCTCGTCGTTCTCAGCCAGCAGTTGGTGGACGATCTCGTCGCTCGACACCGTCGCAGCACCGTGCCTGCGGAACGCTTCGAGCGCGGAACTCTTGCCGGCGCCGATCCCGCCGGTGATCGCGACCGCGACCGGCCGCATGGCCCTAGGCGTCGGGGGCTGCGTCGTCCGCGGCCGCAGGCTCGTCGTCGGCGACGACGGTCTCGACCTCGGCTACCGGCACAGCCTTGGCGGCTGCTTTGGCAGCGGCCTTCGGCTTCTTCTCTGCTGCCGGCTCGGCGACGGCTTCGATTGCAACTTCGGGCTCTGCTTCGACTTCTGGCTCGGCTTCAACTTCAGGAGCAGCCTCGACTTCGGGCTCGGTTGCGACGGCGTCCACAACCTCGTCGACCGACGCCTCGGTCTCGGCCGGCTCGCCAGCCTCCTCGCCAGCGGCAGCGTCGGCCACATCACCGGCACCGGCATCGCCACCCGTCGGGAACGCCTCCTCCGAAAGCCGCAGGTTCGGGGTGAGATGCACCGACTCGGCACCATCGGCGCGCGGCAACGGCGCTGCACCTTCCTCGACCCGTTTGAGCGAGAGCGACAACCGTCGCCGCTCGCCATCGATCTCGAGGATTAGCACGTTGACCGGATCGCCCTGCGCAACAACCTCGCGCGGGTTCTCGACGTGATGCTGCGCGAGCTCCGAAATGTGGACGAGCCCTTCGACACCGGGGAGGATCTCGACGAAGGCGCCGAACGTGACGACCTTCGTCACGCGACCTTCCACCACGTCATTTTCGTGGTAGTTGTCGAGCACCTGCTGCCACGGGTCGGTCTGGGTCTGCTTGAGGCCAAGCGAGATGCGCTGGCGCTCGCGGTCGATGTCGAGCACCTTGACCTTGACGTCCTGGCCGATCTCGAGGATCTCGGACGGGTGGTTGACGTGCGACCACGAAAGCTCGGAGATGTGGATCAGGCCGTCCATGCCATCGAGGTCGACGAACGCGCCGAAGTCGACGATGTTCGAGATCTGGCCGTCGACGACATCACCCGGGTTGAGCCGGTCGAGGATCGCCTGGCGCGTCTCCTTGCGCTCGTCCTCGAGGACGGCGCGACGCGAAAGGACAACGTTGTTGCGTGAGCGGTTGAGCTCGATCACCTTGCAGCGGAGCTCTTTGCCCATGAACTCGTCGAGATCCTGCACACGGCGAATGTCGACAAGCGAGGCAGGTAGGAAGCCGCGCACGCCGAGATCGAGGATCAGGCCGCCCTTGACGACCTCGATCACGCGACCGTTAACCGGGTCGCCACTCTCGGCGGCCACTTCGATCGCCTTCCAGGCGAGCTCGAAGCGGGCCCGCTTCTTCGACAGGATGAGACGCCCTTCCGCGTCCTCTTTCGTGAGGACGAGTGCGTCGATCTCTTCGCCGACCGAGACCTCGTCAGCCGGATTTACCGACCGGCGGATCGACAGCTCGGCAACCGGGATGACGCCTTCGGACTTGTAGCCGATGTCGACGAGCACCTCGTCCTTGTCGACGCGGACGACCGTGCCGTGCACGACTTCGCCCTCGTTGATCGTCGGGAAGGTCGCGTCGTAGTCGGGAATCAGCTCCCCTTCGGGGCTCAGAATCCAGACGCCTTCTTCGGCTTGCGTGGGTTTCTCGATCGTGTCGTTGGCCATGAGGCGGTGGAGTATAGCTGGCGATCCACCGCCGGAAACCGCTCTACGGGGGAGGTCGCCGGCTGCTCGTGACGATCGCTACCACTTTGCACTCAAAGCGCGCTAGAGTCAGCTATTCGGATCCCCGACCGAGGAGGCCACAGTTGGAGCTGATTCCACCGGACAACGTAAGCAGGCGGGGAAGTGCCCCGCCAGCCGGTCGGCTGAGCCACTCGAGAACTCGTCTGCCCGGTCTTGTCAGTCGTAACCGCGCTCGCCTTACCCCCATCTGTTCTCGGCGCTAGGCGCGAGACACGGAGTTCGGCTAGAGCGCGTCGGAAGAAAGATGGGAGGGGTGCGTCCGAGCAGGGCGCACCCCTCCCCTATTCAGCTCCGAGGGTCGGCTCCGAGGGCTTCCAGCACTTCCTGCCGCATCGTGTCTCCCGATTGAAGTACAAGTAGCGCCGTGGGTGTGGCGGACGATCTGCTCGCAAACAACCTCGCGTTCGCGGCTCGCCACGACCGAGGGCACCTCGACGTCCGCCCGTCGCTGCGCCTCGCGATCGTGACCTGCATGGACTCGCGACTCGACGTATTCGCCGCGCTCGGCCTCGGGGACGGCCAGGCGCACATCCTGCGCAACGCCGGCGGCGTGATCACCGACGACGTTATCCGCTCGCTCGCGATCTCGCAACGGCGCCTCGGCACCGAGGAGGTCATGCTCATCCACCACACCGACTGCGGACTCCAGCTGATCACGGACGACGGGTTCCGCGCTGAACTACAGGAGACGACCGGTATGGCCCCGTCGTTTGCGATTGAGTCGTTCACCGACGTCGAGAAGGATGTACGACAGTCGATCGCCCGCGTGCGGCATTCGCCGTTCCTCCTCCACCGCGATCGCGTGCGGGGCCTGGTCTACGACGTCGACACGGGGGTGCTGCGCGAGGTCGACGCGTAGATCATTCGATTGAGCGAAACCCGGGTCGTAGGTCTTGCGTGTGGAACTAAAGGAGAACTTGACCCAGGTCCGCCGAGGCTGACCTCACGTCACCCATGTCACGCAGTGTTTGAACGCCAGGCCTTGTCGGAATGCAAAACCTGACGCTGACTACGACGCGCGGTATCGGGATCGCCGCATGTCCCAGCGGGAGTGTTCCCGAAGCGTTCCGGGCATGGTTTGACTTCAGCGGATGTGGAAGGTGCCGGTCTTGCTGACGGTCTGGCCCCCGGCTTTGATCGTCAACTTGATCATTAGCTTCTTGCCTTTCGCGGTCTTCGGGAGTAGAAGGGTGAGTCGAGCGACCCCTCCTCTGAGCGACTTGCCGCAGGCGATTGCCTTGAGTGCCACCAGGGCTGTGCATGTAGCGATCCCGTTCGTCAGCGGAGATCCGTTGTCGCTTCGGGTGACCGTGAAGGTGACGCTGAATCGCTTCCCGGCCTGAGGTACGATCGCCGCGGCGGGGGCGCCGATCACTGGTCTCACCTTCGGTGGCGGTGGCGATGGCGAAGCAACGGTGAGGTCGTAGGAGAAGGATCCGGAGTCGGGGGCCGCATCTGCGACGTTGAGGTTGGCCCCATCGATGCTGACGCCGACGACCTGGAAGTTGAATCCGCTGATTCCCTGGATCTCGTTCTTGTTGAAGCGGAACTCGGCTAGGTTCGCCCCTGGGGCGCCGACGCTGAAGCTCGCGGTGAGCGGAGCGGGGATGAACGTGGAGCCGTTCCAGAACGCGAAGAAGGCGATCCCCGCTGCTGGCTCGTCGTACAGCCGGACCTCGACCCCTTGACCACCGGTCGACGGGTTTCGGTCAATATCCATGAGGATCGCGACCGCTTGTTTCGCCACCACAGGACTGGCCGATTGAACCCGGATCGAGATGTTGCCGGAGGCGTCGTTGCTGACCGACACCTTTGTGATGTCGACGCCAGCACCTGCATCACCGGCCGCATCGGTATAGCTCTGATCAGCGCCTGCTGAGGCGGTGATCGCAAGCGCTGCTCCGACAACCGCCAGCTGGAAAACCCGCTTTCTGAAACCACTCCACCCCAACAGTTGCCCCCTCATCTCTCTCGGTGCCAGAACGGCGCAGATACTCGCCGCCTCAGCGGAGCGAGAGGGCACATGCCGTCGAGAGGCCAGAACACTTGTTGACGACGAGCGCAGTTTGCCATCGCACCATCACAGCCCTTATAAACACTTGTGCCGAATGAGTCAAGACGCCAGGCCAGAGTCCGCTGCCCCACTGTGCGGGAATGTTCCCTGAGTTGAACGGCAGGCAGACCTAGACTGTCGCTCGTGACATACCGCGAGCATCCGTCCAAGGTGGCGAGGCTGTCGGAGGGTCAACTTGTGGGTTACCCACCGGCGAGCGAAGAAGACTGCACGCTCTGGGTTGCCCTGGAAGATGCGCCCGATGAATGGGAAGGAGTCCTAGGAAAGCGCGAGTCGAGCGAGACCGCCGAACTGGTCGGGATACCTGTCTTCGCCTACGACCTACACCTCGGCGATCTCGTGAGCGTCCTACGCTCGGCCGAAGGAGCGGACGTTATCTCCGGGGTCGTCGCCGATCGCGGCAACTTCACCTTCCGAGTGCTGTTCGAACGCGAGTCCCGGCAAGGGGAGAACTGGCGACGACTGATGGAGGAGCTTGAGCCGTTCGGTTGCTGGTTCGACACGTGGTCGGAAACGCTCATCGCCATCTCGGCCGACGAACCGAACTCACAACTCGTTGCCGATTACCTCACCGCGCGACAAGCGAGAGGAGAACTCACGTACGAGACGGGCCGATCGCGGTGACGGTCGGCTGCCCGAGTGTGCGGGAATGACGCCTGAGCATGGCGCATACTGAGACGCATGAGAACCATGCTGGTGATGTCGGCCGCAGTTGCGCTCATCGGTAGTTTCATCGCATCCTCGGTAACACCACGAGCCGAGGCGACCACCGTCTCGCCTCCCACCGGGTTAACTGCCTACGGCCGGGTGGTTTGGAACCTGGACGCGTTGCTTCACGACACGTTCGGGGCGCAACAGGTCTGGGAGAACTACACCCGCAACAGCCAGATCGCCAACTTCTCGACGAAGTTTCTCGACCTCGCACAGAGCGTTCCCTGGACATACACCTTCGCAACTGCGCGTCACTCAGAGTTCCGCGCGGTGAGACCGAAGCACCCGCCAACTGTCGGAGTTTATGCCACCGGCTCGAACGTCCCATTCAAGAT
>JANYJX010000095.1 GCA_025358355.1 Actinomycetes bacterium
GCATTGTTTGAGAAATTGGACTGCCGTCGTTGCCACTCACCGCCGACGTTCACGTCACCGCGAATCGTCGACGTCAAACTGAAAGATGAACAAGACACAACCAAATTCAATCCGCCCTCACTACGTGGCGTCAGCCAGAACGGCCCTTATTTCCACGATGGCCGCGCGACAACACTGGAAGCCGTCTTCACACAATTCCGCCATCAACTCGACCTCGACTTATCGAGCGACGAATTGCGCGACTTGATTGCGTTTTTGAATAGCCTGTAGTGTGCCCAATGCGGGTTGATCGGGATGTTGATTTTGTTCGCGTTTATTGGCGGGTGCGGTCCAAGTGATTTCGGGAAGTCGTTTGAGAACGAATTCCCGTTCTTTCGCGGACTAACCCTTCACCAAGTCTCTGAGTACTTTGTGCAAGATACCGCCGTGACGGTAGTACTCCACTTCGACCGGCGTATCGATACGGCAGGTGGCAACGAAGTGAATCGACGTGCCGTCGGGCTTGGTGGCCATGACTTCGACTGCTTGCAACGGCTTGAGATTGTCGTCCAGTTGGATTTCAAAAGTCTCGGTGCCGTCGAGTCCCAGAAATTCGCGGTTCTCGCCAGGTCGAAACTGCAGCGGCAAAACGCCCATTCCGACAAGGTTTGATCGGTGGATTCGTTCAAAGCTCGTCGCAATGACGACTCGGATACCAAGCAAAAACGTACCCTTGGCCGCCCAGTCACGCGACGATCCCGTCCCGTATTCGGCTCCGGCGAGAACTACCAGCGGAGTTCCGTCGGTCTTGTACTTCATTGCGGCGTCGTAAACCGACATCTGATCGCCGGTCGGGAAGTATTTGGAAACACCCCCTTCGGTACCGGGACAGAGCAGATTGCGTAAACGGATATTGGCAAACGTGCCGCGCGTCATCACGCGATCGTTTCCACGCCGCGCACCATAACTGTTGAAATCCAGCGGAGAGACTCCGTTCGCTTGCAGAAATGTCCCCGCCGGAGAACTCGATTTGATCGACCCGGCAGGGCTGATGTGGTCGGTGGTGACCGAATCGCCGATCGCGACCAGGCAGCGCGCGCCGTGTATGTCCTCGACCGTGCCGGGCTCGCGGCTCATCCCGTCGAAGTACGGCGGCAGTCGCACGTACGTCGACGCGTCGTCCCAGGCGAACAGGTCGCCTTCGGGAACGGGCAGCTCGCGCCAGGCCGGGTCGCCCGTGTAGACATCGGCGTACGTCGAGCGGAACATCTCCTGGCCGATCGCGGACGCGACTGTCTCGGCGATCTCCTGTGGCGAGGGCCAGATGTCCGCAAGGAACACGTCCTCGCCGGCGGTGTCCTGGCCGATCGGCTCGGTCGCCCAGTCGATGTCCATCCGGCCCGCGAGCGCGTACGCGACGACGAGCGGCGGTGACGCGAGGTAGTTCGCCTTCACCTCCGGGTGGATGCGCGCCTCGAAGTTCCGGTTGCCGGAGAGAACCGCGCAGGCGACGAGCCCGCCCTCGGTGATCGCCGCGGAAACCTCCCTGGGCAGAGGGCCCGAGTTGCCGATGCAGGTCGTGCAGCCGTAGCCGACCGTGTTGAAGCCGAGGGCGTCGAGGAACTCATCGAGGCCCGTCTTGTCGTAGTACTCGGTGACGACCTTCGAGCCGGGCGCGAGGCTCGACTTGACCCACGGCTTGCGCGTCAGGCCGCGCTCGACGGCTCTCTTCGCCAGCAAGCCCGCGCCGATCATCACGGCCGGATTGGACGTGTTCGTGCAGGAGGTGATCGCGGCGATCACGACCGAGCCGTGATGGAGGTCGAAGCTCTCACCGGCGAGTTCGACGGCGACCGAAGTTCGCGCCGGTGCGGCGGCAATCGCGGCGGAGTCGCTGCCTCCCATCGATTCGGCAAGCGCCTCGTCGACCCGCCCGTTTCCAGCGTCAACGCCAAAACTCGGGAGCGCGCTGAAGAACGCGTGCTTTGCGTCGCGCAGCGGGACGCGGTCTTGCGGCCGGCGTGGGCCTGCGATGGAGGGCTCGACAGACCCTAGATCGAGCTCCACGACCTGCGAATAGGTCGGGTGATCGTGCGGGTCGTGCCACAGGCCGTTCTCCTTGCAGTACGCCTCGACGAGTGCGACGCGCTCCTCGCTGCGCGCGGTGAGCCGCAGGTAGCGGAGCGTCTCGGCATCGACGGGGAAGAAGCCGCAGGTCGCGCCGTACTCCGGGGACATGTTCCCGAGGGTCGCGCGGTCGGCCAGCGGCAGGCGCTCCAGCCCCTCGCCGATGTACTCGACGAACTTGCCGACCACGCCGGTCTCGCGCAGGATCTGCGTGACGGTGAGGACGAGGTCGGTAGCGGTCGCACCGTCGGGCAGTGCCCCGGTCAGCTTGAACCCGACGACCTGCGGCACCAGCATCGAGATGGCCTCTCCTAGCATCGCCGCCTCGGCCTCGATCCCGCCGACGCCCCAGCCGAGCACGCCAAGGCCGTTGATCATCGTCGTGTGCGAGTCGGTCCCGACCACGGTGTCCGGGAAGGCCTGGCCATTGCGCTCCTCGACGACGCGCGCGAGGAACTCGAGGTTCACCTGGTGGACGATGCCCGTGTTCGGCGGCACGACCTCGAGGTTGTCGAACGCGGTCTGGCCCCAGCGGAGGAACGCGTAGCGCTCGCGGTTGCGCTGGAACTCGAACTCGGCATTGCGCGCGATCGCGAAGCGGCTGCCGAACTCGTCGACCTGCACCGAGTGGTCGATGACGAGCTCGGCGGGGAGCAGCGGATTGATCTTCGCCGGGTCGCCGCCGAGGTTGCGCATCGCGTCGCGCATCGCGGCGAGGTCGACGATCGCCGGGACGCCGGTGAAGTCCTGCAGCAGCACGCGCCCCGGCGTGAACGAGATCTCGCGCGACGGCGCGGCCTTCGCATCCCAGGAGGCGATCGCCTCGACATCGTTCGCCGTGACTGTGACGCCGTCCTCGCGCCGCAGCGCGTTCTCGAGCAGGACGCGCAGCGTGTACGGCAACTGGAAGACGTCGAACTGGCTCTGCAATGCGTCGAGCCGGAAGATCTCGAACTCGCGACCGCCGACAGAGAGCGTCGACCGCGAGCCGAAACTATCCGGATGCGTCACACACTGATTCTGCCTGCTGCGGCCGCAATCTCGTCGAGATACGCGTTGACGGCAGTTGGCAGCCGTAAATTCCGGGCGTGTCGCTCGTCCGCCTTACCCGTCTGGCTTGCGCGAGACTCCGGGGTATCACCACGTCACTGTCGTCGAGGCTTTGCGGCTTGCGTTCCTTGCGGGGCAGTGCCCGCTCGGCGCCACGGCGATCTCGTCGGCGCGGGTGATCTGCTGGCGCAGGTCGATCAGGTGGTCGCAAACACGATGCTCGCTCTTGCGACGATCTCGGCGCGGTGTGGACACGCCTACGCGAGTCGGCGCTTGCCGAGGCGTTCACGACGGCGCCGACGCTCGTTGGCGTCTCGTGCCTCGGCTACGACGGCCAGCTCGTCGAGCTCGACATCACCGCCGCGATCTAGCCCGCGATCCGCTCGACGAGGATCAAGGCGCCGAGCCCGAGGAGCGCTACCGCAGCAAGGCGCTCGGCCCACTCGCGAGCCGCCTCGCCAATCCGCGCGCCGAGCCGCAGCCCGAGCTGCGCGACGACGAATGCCTGCACGCCGATCAGGATGACCGCCGCGACGATCGACAGCCCAAGCAGCCCGATCGTGAAGCCCATCGCCAGCTCGTCGACGCTGATGCTCAGTCCGAGGGCGAAGAGCGCGAGGCCGCTGCGGGTGCTGAACCCCGCGACCTTCTCGCCCTCGCCGCTTTCGTCGGCGAGCAGCATGTACCCGCCGAGCCCGAGCAACGCGACACCCGCGATGTACGGCGCGAGGTCGCCGATCGCCGCGCCCAGCCCGCGACCAGCAAGCAGCCCGACGACCGGCATCGCCATCTCGAACCCGGACAGGAGCAGGCTCACCCGAAGTCGCTCGCGTCGGGGCATGCCCTGCAGGCCGAGCGCAGCTGAGACGGCGAACGTGTCGAGGCCGAGCGGCAGGACGAACAGCGCGAGCTTCAGTGCGTGGTTAGGCGAGGCCGCCCTGGCGGTCGGCAGTGCGGATCTTCTCGACGGCCGCGAGGATCTCGTCGCGCAGATCACGCGGCCGGTCGATGCCGATAAACCGGAGTTCCGCGTCGGATGCGTCGCCGCTGGCCGTGTCGAAATCCACGGCCCCGGTCTTCAGCAGGCGGTCGATTGGGCTCTGCACGACACGGATGTTCTGCACGCGATCGAGCGACGCCGAGTTCTCGTGACGCGACAGAATCCCGGTGCGGATCATCAGGTGCTTCGACGTGATCGTGTACCGCGTGAAGTGACGGCGCAGCCAGCCGACGGCGAGAATCAGCGCGAACCCGCCGAGGAAGACGACGATCCCGATCCACAGCGGCCAATCCTGCCCGGCCGACTTGGCGCCGATGATCACGACCAGCGGGATCAGGATCAGCAGCGTCCACTTGAAGTAGAAGGAGACGGTCGAGCGCCACGTCGGGTTGCCCTGCCAGATCACGTCTTCGCCTTCGAGCAGTCGCATCGTGCGCAGGCTACTCGCGGCGGCCGATGGATGTCACCTGTGGACGCCGATGATCGCTGCCCAGTCGCGTACACGGGCCTGGTCGAAGCCGAATGCGGCGATTGCGTCGAGACGCGCGCGCCGCCCCGGCCGGCGGTTGCCGTGCACCCAGTAGGCGGCGTCATACGCGGGGTCGCCGGTGCATGGGAGCGGGTCGATCGCGCACAGTCCGCGACGCGCACAGACCAGGAGATTCCGCTCGTCGAAGTCGCCGTGGAGTAGGACGGCCTGCGGCGGATCTCGCTCGAGGTACGCGACTCTTGCAAGCGCCCACTCGGCTTTCGAGCTGCTGGCGCGTCCTTGATCCAGGGCGCGCGCGATCCTTCGGCGGGCTAGCTCGCCGAGCGTCTCCACGTCCGCAAGCGGCGGAATGTGCAGAGCACCGAGAATCGCGCCCACCTCGTCAGCCGACGCACTTGCTGGATGGGTTCCCGGCTGGATCCGCTCGAGCAGCAGCGCGCCGAGCGCGTCGTCCGCATCGAGCAACTCGGTCGCTTTGTTGCCGCCCCACGCGCGCAACGCGGCGATCTCGTCACGCGCCCGCGGCCATGGCGCGCCGATCTTCAAGATCGCCGCGGAGCCATCGGCCCGACGCGCCTCGCGCACGCGGGAAAGCAGCCCGCCTGGCAACTCCGGCCCGAGTTCGAGCTGCCAGCGGTTTGCGAGTTCGGCGTGCGTGGTCGGCAGGTCCGCGATCCACGCGCGGCCTTCCTCGCCGAACATGCGAGCGACGAACGCCCTGAAACCAGGCTCGACGTTCACCAGGGTGCTCACGGGTACCATCATGAGGTATGGCCGCGGACACCATTCGGGCGCTGCTCGAACACGCCTTTCCGGGCGACGAGATCGGCGTTCAGGACAGGACCGGCGGCGGCGACCACTTCCAGGTGACCGTTGCGTCGGGTCGCTTCGCAGGCCTCTCTCTGATCGACCAGCACCGCCTCGTCAACGCGGCGCTCGCAGTGCCGCTCGCCGACGGGACGATCCACGAGCTCCGCATCACGACGAAGGGAACCACATGAGCGCAACCACTGATCGAACGTTGGCCGACCGGATCAAGGACGTGATCGCGACCGAGCCGGTCGCCGTCTTTATCAAAGGCACGCCCGAGCGCCCGATGTGCGGCAACTCCGACCGTGCGCTGCGCGCGCTGCGTGATTCCGGCGCGCCGATTGCGACGGTCGATGTGCTGCTCGACCCGCAGATTCGCCAGGAACTTTCGGCGATCTCCGGCTGGCCGACGATCCCGCAGGTCTTCGTCAAGGGCGAGCTGATCGGCGGCGCCGACATCTGCGAGGCGCTCGCGACAAGCGGCGAGCTACGTCAGAAGCTCGACGACGCGCTCGGGACAGAGCGCCAGCAGACGGTCAAGACCGTCGCGCTGACCGGCTAGCGACGATCCGACCAGTGGGCGAACGCCGCCTCGACGTGCGTTCGCACGAGTGCTTCCGCCTGCGAGCCGTCCTGCGCCTCGATCGCCGCGACGATCTCCACGTGCTCGGTGACATCGTCGTCCTGCCAGCCTGCGGCGAGGCGACGCTGAGCGAGTAGGCGCCGGCCGACGTCGGCGATCCACAGCCCGTCGAGCAGCCGGACTAGCGCATCGTTTCGCGTCGCGGTCGCCATCGCCATGTGGAACGCGCGGCTCGCGTCGTGTGCATCGTCGGAGGAACGTGCGGCTCGTTCCTCCTCGATCGTGAGCCTCATAGCCTCGAGGTCGGAATCAACGCGTCGCCCGGCGGCGAGCCGCGCGATCGCTGGCTCGAGTACGAGGCGCGCCTCGAGTCGCTGCAGCACGCTGTCGAGCCCGATGTCGAGGACGAAGAAGCCGCGATTGACCTCGAACTCGACGAGCCCGTCCCCGGCCAGTCGCCGCAACGCCTCGCGCACCGATGTGCGCGAGATGCCGAGCTGATCGGCGAGCTCGGCCTGACCGAGTCGCGCGCCCGGTCCGAGCGCCCCCGAGACGATCAGCGAGCGGATTTCGTCATACGCGAGCCCGACAACGGAGCGGACGCGCAGCGTTCTCGCGGCAGGCGGCTCGGGCGTAGGTGTGGGCGTTGCGGTTGACATTCGATGTTCGAACCTTATAACGTCGCCTCCGACCCGAGCAAGCTCGGCAGTCGTGGATCGACGACGAAGGAGGGGCGAGATCATGAGCGAGACACCCGCCGCAACCCCAGGAGCGACCCCGGGAGCGAGCCCAGGAGCGAGCCCAGCAGCGAGCCTGGGCAAGAAGAACCTGACGACGATCCACGCGGTCGCGCAGGCGCTCGCGATCGGCCCGATGTTCTCGGCCGCGATCATCCTCGGCAGCATCTCTCGGCCGGATATCGGCGCCGGCTGGAACGCGACGCTTGCCGTCCTCATTGCCGGTCTCGGCGTTGTGGCAATCGCCTACACGATCTCGCTCTACGCGCGTCGCTTCGCTGGCGCCGGTGCGATCTACGAATACCTGACTCACGGTGCGCACCCGTGGGTCGGCGTACTCTCGGCCGGGTTCTTCTTCACGGGGGCGCTCTTCCTCGGCGGCGGCGGGATCTACCTCGCGCTCGGCATCCTCACCGACGGATTCTGGGAGACGCACGTCTCGCATTCGGGTCCCGCCTGGTGGATCTGGGGCCTGATCGGGCTTGGGATAGTGCTCGTACTGAACTATTTCGGCGTCCGGCTCGCGATCCGCGCGATGCTCACGTTCGCGGCGGTCTCGTTCATCCCGATGGTGATCCTTGCCTTCGTGATCATCGGCAAAGGAGGTGCAGGCGGGAACACGCTGTCCGTCTTCAACTGGCACGAGACATCGCTCTTTGGCGTGTCGCACGCGGGCGTGCTGGGAGGAGTTCTCCTCGGCATCTTGCTTTTCGTGGGCTTCGAAGCAGCGGCCTCGATCGGCGAAGAGTCGGCGGATCCACATCGCGCGATTCCGCGAGCACTGATCGGTACGGTGTCCGTTGCCGCCGTGTTCTTCGTCTTTATCGCGTATGCCTTCTCGATCGGCTACGGCAAGACCGCGGTTGGCCAGGCAGGGTGGGCGTTCTCGCCTTCGGTGATGGACGATCTCGGCACGAAGTACATCGGCTCGTGGTACGCCGGGCTCCTCGACGTGATCGTGATCCTCGACGCGATGGCACTTGCTCTCGCGATCTGCGTGATGATCGGCCGTGGCTTCTTCGCGCTCGGCCGGGACGGCTTGCTGCCGAAGGTGTTCGCCAAGACGTCGCGCCACGACACGCCGTGGGTCGGCAATCTGATGGTGGCCGTTGGTGGGATTGGGCTGCTCATCGTCGTCTGGGCGACCGACTATCTCGGGCGCTTTCTCGTACCCGGGCCGGATGGGAAACTGATCCCGGCGTTCCCGACGAACGAGTTCGCTGTTTTCATCCTCTCCGCGACGGTTGGCTCGTTCGCGATCGAGCTCGTGTATCTCGCGCTCGCCGTGTTTGCTTTCCGGCTCGTGAAGCAGAGCGGTAACAAGCTGTGGCAGTACGTGGTTGTGGTCGTCGCAGTCGCGACGCCCGTTCTCGGTTTCTACGGCGCGTTGAAGCCTGGGCCGCACGATCGGTCGAACTACAACTGGGAGGCGGCGTATTGGACGATCGGGTTGATCGTGCTCGCCGTTGTGTGGTTCTCGATCCTGCTGGCGACACGACGCGCGAACGTGGACAACGCCGCATCGCACGCTGCGGAGCACCACGGCGTCGCGCCGCTCGACGAGACGCTCGACTTCCGCCCGGCTGGTTAGCCACACTGCGGGTTGTGGACGTGCTCACTTGGCACCCGGTCGGCCCGGCGGACGCTGCGCCGGACGGTGCGCTGCGCCGCGTCGAGGCCGGCGGTCGCGCAGTCTGCCTCGGTCGCGTCGACGGCGCATGGGTCGCATTCGACGACACGTGCACGCACGAGGAGTGCCCGCTTTCGGACGGTGAGCTCGATGGAAACGTGATCGTCTGCCCGTGCCACGGCTCGGAGTTCGATCTCCGCACCGGCGACGTGCTGACGCCGCCCGCGCTCGACCCGCTGCCGATCTACGAAGTGCGGGAGCTTTCCGGCGAGCTCGAAGTGCGGTTCGCGCCGCCGCTTGCCGCGGCCGACGCAGTGCATGCGCGCGAGGATCACGTTCCCGAGTCGGTTGCCCGGGCCGCGACCGTCGCCAGGCCGTCGCTGGAAAGGATCACGCTCGACGACATCGACCTCACCGATCTCGACGTCTGGGAGCGCGCCGTGCCGTACGACTGGCTCACGCTTCTCCGCCGCGAGGCGCCACTCTTCTGGCAGCCCGAGACCGACGGCAGCGGCTTCTGGGTGTTCACGCGCTACGACGACATCGTCCAAGTGTCGAAGGACTTCGAGACGTACAGCTCCGAGCTCGGTGGCACGTCACTCGAGGATCTGACGCCCGAGGAGGTCGAGGCGCGCAAGTCGATGCTCGACATGGACCCGCCGCCGCACACGCGCCTGCGCGCGCTCGTGAACAAGGGCTTCACGCCACGGGTCGTCAACACGTACGAGGCGAGCATTCGCGGCATCGCCCGCCGGATCCTTGCGCAAGCGTTTGCCGGGGCTGCCGAGTTCGACTTCGTAGAGAGCGTCGCGTCCGAGATCCCGATGTGGGTCTTCTCCGAGATCATGGGCCTGCCCGTCGACGACCGGCGGCTGCTGATCGAGCTCGGCGACAAGCTGCTCGGCAATACCGATCCCGATGTCGTCGGCGCCGAGAACGTGCAGGAGCTGACGGTGCAGGATCCGTCGATCCGCTTGCTGCCGTTCTCGAGCCCATTCGCCGCCGACCTGATCGAGTACGGGCTGAAGCTCGGCGAGGCACGCCGCCGCGAGCCCCGCGACGACATCACAACGAAGCTCGTCGAGGCGGAGGTCGACGGCTCGCGGCTGGACGCGCGCGAGTTCGGCGTCTTCTTCATCCTGCTCACGACCGCCGGCAACGAAACGACGCGTCACACGATCAGCCTCGGGTTGCTCGATTTGCTCGCGCATCCGGAAGAGGCCGCGCGGCTCGTTGCCGATCCGTCGCTCTCCGGCTCGGCCGCCGACGAGATCCTGCGTCGCGCCCATCCCGTGCATCGGTTTCGGCGAACGGCCACGCGCGACGTCACCGTTCATGACAAGACGATCAGGGCGGGCGACAAGGTCACGGTCTGGTACGCGGCCGGCAACTTCGACGAGGAGAAGTTCGCCGACCCGTATCGCATGGACATCGCGCGTGAGCCGAACCGGCATCTGACGTTCGGACTCGGCGGGCCGCATTTCTGCCTCGGCGCACATCTCGCGAAGCTGGAGGTCAAGATCTGGCTCGAAGAGATGATCCCGTACCTGCAGCGCATCGAGCTCGCCGGCCCGCCGACGCGGCTTCGGTCGAACTTCTTCAACGGCATCAAGCAGCTGCCGGTGCGGGTGGTCGTGTGACGTTGGGAACTCATGACGTCGAAGCCGTCACGCTCGACCTCTCTGCGAAAGGGGTTCGCGCGGTGCGCATCCTCTACAGCGACCTGCACGGGATCGCGCGCGGCAAAGACATTCCCGTCCGGCACTTCGCGGGGATGTGCGAGGAGGGCGTCACGTTCTGCGCCACGGTGATGGGAACCGACCTCCGCCATACGCCTGTCGTCGGCGGTGACGAGGGCTACGTCGACTTCGCGATCCAGCCGGATCTCGCCACCTTGAGGGTGTCGCCGTGGCAGCCCGAAGTCGCGTGGTGCATGGGCGAGGCGTGGACGCTCGATGGCTTGGATCACTGGCCGGTGTGCCCGCGGGCACTGCTCGAACGGACGGTCGCGGCCTATGCTGAGCGCGGCCTATCGCCGATCGTCGCGCCGGAGCTCGAGTTCTTCCTCGCGGAGCGTGACGCGGCGGCGCCGGGTGGGCTGCGCCGCTATGTCGACGAGCTGTCGCGTGTGTACACGGTCGGCGCGGTGTCGGATCCACGCGACATCGTGCTCAAGATGCTGCTCTGGTGCGACGAGCTCGGGCTGGAGGCGTTCGCCGCGAATCACGAGTTCATGAACTCGCAGTACGAGATCAACCTGAAGCATTCTTGTGCGCTCGACGCCGCTGATCGAGCATTTCTGCTCAAGGCCGCGGTGAAGGAGATCGCCGTTCGCGAAGGGCTGCTCGCCACGTTTATGGGCCGGCCGTTTGCGGATCAGGGCGGCTCTGGCTTCCACCTGCACCTCTCGCTTGCCGATGCCGACGGCCGCAACTCGTTCGCGGACGATGGCGGCCCGGACGGGCTGAGCCCGCTCGCAGCGCAGTTCATCGCGGGCGTGATCGACCACGCACCGGGGTTGCAGGCGCTGCTCGGGCCGACGATCAACTCGTACAAGCGAATCCTTCCCGACAGCCTCGCCCCGACGCATGCGAACTGGGGTCACGACAACCGCACCGCGTTCTGCCGTGTTCCGCGCGAGCGAGGCGGTCGCTCACGGGTCGAGGTTCGCACGGGCGACGGCTCGGCGTGCGCGCACCTGATCACGGCCGCGATCCTGCTCGCCGGCCTCGACGGGATCGAGCGTGGGCTCGAGCCGCCGGAGCCGGTTGTCGGCGATGCGTATCGCGCCGACGACGCGCACGCCGGGACGAAGCTGCCGGGCACGCTCGACGCCGCGCTCGATGCGCTGGAGGCCGACACGGCGTTGGTCGAAGCGCTCGGTGCGCCGCTTGTCTCGACGTTCCTCGCGATGAAGCGCTTCGAGGCGAGCCGCTTCGCGGAAGAGGTCGGCGAGCTTGATGTCGAGACGGTCACCGACTGGGAGATCCAGGAATATGCAGCCCACCTGTAGCGGCCGCGCGGTTCGGGTCGAGGTCGACGGCCAGCCGCGCTGGGGCCAGCTCGACGGCGCCGAGATCGTGCTCACCGACGGGACGCGCGTGGAGGAAGCGGCGGCGGTCTATCTCGCGCCGGTCGAGCCGACAAAGATCATCGCCGTGCACCTCACGTACCGCAGCCGGGTCGAGGAGTACGCCGCGCGCATCCCGCCGCAGCCGTCGTACTTCATGAAGCCGCCGACGACGCTGAACGGTCACCGTGGTTTGGTGCGGCGCCCGCGCGGCGCGCGCTTCCTGAACTACGAAGGCGAGCTCGCAGTCGTTATCGGCCGGTCGATGAAGAGCGTCCCGATCGACGAGGTGCTCGACTACGTCGCCGGCTACGCGCCTGCGAACGATGTCGGCCTGCATGACTTTCGCCACGCCGATCGCGGTGCGATGCTGCGCGTCAAGGGCCAGGACGGCTTCCTGCCGATCGGGCCTGAGCTCGTGCCCGCCGCCGAGTTTGACCCGACTTCCTACACGCTGCGCACCTTCCTCAATAGTGAGGTCGTGCAGGAGGCGACCGCCGACGACCTGCTGTTCTCCGCCGCGTACCAGCTCGCCGATCTCTGCCGCCTGATCACGCTCGAGCCGGGCGATGTCGTGCTCACCGGGACGCCTGCAAATTCGCGGCCGATGGAGCCGGGCGACGTCGTCGAGGTCGAGATCAGCGGCCTCGGTCGGCTCACGAACACCGTCGTCGAATGGGATGTCGACCTAGCGGGGCCGGGCGAGCAGCTCGAGGTGTCGGCGAACACGCTGCACGTCGCGCTCGCGATCCCGGAGGACGAGGCGGAGCGCTTGGTCGCGGGCTCGTGATCCGGCTCGCTCGGATCGACCACGTCTGCCTGCGGGTCGCCGACCTCGACGAGGCATCGGCGCGCTGGCAGATCCAGTTCGGGCTTGTCGAGCGGTCGCAGGTGGATGGCCGCGCGCTGCTCGCGTGCAACGACGAGCCGTACTCGCTGGAGCTCGTCGAGAGCGACAACCCTGGGCACGACCACGTCGCGTATGAGCTCGCGCTCGACTGCTCGCTCGACGACGCGTGCGGGCACCTCACCGCGAGCGGTGTCGCGTGGGACGAGCGCGACGGCTGCGTCCTTGTCGCCGACCCCGACGGCCGCCAGATCCAGCTCATGCCGTACCGCGAGCCGGTCACCGACATCGATCGCTGGCCGCAACACGCCAGGCCGTCCGCGACCGTGCACCTTGGCGGCCCGCGCAAGCTCGGCCACGTCAACTCGCTCACTGGCGACATCCACAAGAACGCCGCGTTCTACGTCGACGTGCTCGGCATGGGCGTGTCGGACTGGCTCGCCGAGGCTGGCGTCTGGTTTCACATCGGCACTGACCACCACGTCATGGCGCTCGTCGATCTCGGCTACGCCCATTTTCACCACCTCGCGTTCGAGACCGTCGACATCGGGAAGATGCGCGACCTGCTCGATCACCTCGCGCGCCACGGTCGCTGGCTCTCGTGGGGGCCGGCGCGGCACGGCATCGCCGGCAACATTGCGAGCTACGTGCGCATCCCGGAGGAGGAGTGCCACGTCGAGCTGTATTGCGACATGGAGCAGCTTGGCGCTGACCACGTGCCGCGCGTGTACCCCGACGATCGCTACTCATCGAATACCTGGGGGCCGTTGCCGCCGCGCTCGTACTTCCGCTTCGATCCAGTCGCCGTTGAGTTCGAGCGGGAGAGCTGGGAGACGCGCGGCACGCTGCTTCCACCGCCTCCGGAAGGGTGGCCGCGATGAGCGATCTGAAAGGGTTCACGTCGCCGCGCACGCCGGTAGGACGCTCGTCGCTCGTGCCGTATCCGCCGTGGCACTACGTCGGCTCGTTCCTCGTCGTCGACTACTGGGCGGACCCGGACAAGGCGGCTGCCTTTCTGCCAGAAGGACTCGAGCCACATCCCGACCCGGGTCGTTGCGCGTTCGTCGTCGCCGACTGGCAGTCGTGCTCGACGGGCGGCGCCGAGCTGCTCGATCCGTCGCGCTCGCAGTACAAAGAAGTCTTCATCGTCGTCAACGCGCTGCTCGACGGCGAGGAGGTGACGACATGCGCGTACATCTGGGTCGACCGCGATTTCGCGCTGGCCCGCGGCTGGATCCAGGGTTTCCCTAAGAAGCTCGGCTCGATCTGGGTGACGCGGAGTTTTGGGCTCGGCGGTCCGGCCGACTCGGGGATGGAGGAAGGCGCGCGCTTCGGCGCCACGTGCGCGGCATACGAGCGGCGCGTCGCCGAGTGCACGGTGACGCTCGAACGCCCGTCGGTCGGCGGACCTTTCAACAACGCGCCGCCGATCGTCAACGTCCGCCATTTTCCACAGCTCGCGGCCGGCCAGCACGACGCGCCGGCGGTGCACGATCTCGTGCGCGCCGTCTCGCGAGACCGCGCGATCTCCGAGATTTGGGAGGGCAGCGCGACGCTAGACCTGTTCGGGGCGGCCCATGAGGAACACGACGCGCTCGCGCCGGTGAGGCTCGGCAAGGGCTACCGCTTCACATTCCGCTACACCGTCGACGATCTCGAGACCGTGCGGGACTTGCGCGCGTGAGCGAGCGCGTCGAGGTTGCCGGCGTCTCGGTCTCGACCGAGCACTTCATCGGCGGCGAACGCGTCGGCAGCGCCCAGACATTCACCGATCTGTCGCCGATCGACGAGCAGCCGCTGGCCGAAATCGCGCGCGGCGGCCAGCGCGAGGCGGATCTCGCGGTCGCGGCGGCAACTGAGGCGGCGCCCGCGTGGGCTGCGCTCGGGCCCGGCGGTCGTGCGGAGGTACTGCATCGACTCGCGGACTTGATCGACGGAAATGTCGAGCCGCTCGCTGCCGTCGAGTGCGCCGACATGGCCGAGCTGCTCCGTTCGCTGCGCGGCCGACTGATCAACCGCTGTGCCCGCAACTTCCGCAACTACGCCGATCTCGCCGTCGCGTACGAGGAGCGCGCGTGGTCGTCGAACGGCACCGCCAACCGCGTCATTCGCATGCCGGCCGGGCCGGCGGCCGTGATCACACCGTGGAACGCGCCGCTGATGCTCTCGACGTGGAAGATCGCGCCCGCGCTCGCGGCGGGGTCGCCGGTGATCCTGAAGCCGGCCGAGTGGTCACCGCTCTCGTGCTCCCTGCTCGCTGATCTTGCGGTAGACGCGCGAATGCCGCCGGGTGTGCTGAACGTCGTCCAAGGAATCGGCGAGGAGGTCGGTGCGGCGCTCGTCGCGCACCCGGGAGTGCGCCGCATTTCGTTCACCGGCTCGCCCGAGACCGCGCGCCACATCGGCGTTACGGCAGCCAAGAACATCGTCCCGTTCACCGGCGAGCTCGGCGGGAAAGGGCCGCTGCTCGTCTTCGACGACTGCGATCTCGAAGCGGCCGCGCGCAAGGCTGCGGGCCAATACGACGACTCGGGCCAGGTGTGCCTCGCCGGCACGCGCCTCCTTGTGCAGGAGTCGGTCGCCGACGCGTTTCTGGAGCTGTTCCACCGCTTCACAGACGAGCATGTGCTCGGCGACCCGCGC
Source organism: Actinomycetes bacterium (assembly GCA_025358355.1). Taxonomy (GTDB): domain Bacteria; phylum Actinomycetota; class Thermoleophilia; order Gaiellales; family Gaiellaceae; genus Gaiella. The sequence goes on from JANYJX010000095.1 coordinate 14,967, forward strand.
GACGATGCGACGACTGTCTCGCCGATGATCCACCGCGAGCACTTCGAGCGCGTCGCCGGGTTCGTCGCCCGCGCCCGTGCCGCCGGCGACGAAATCGTCCGCGGCGGGAAACCTGCCGCCCGCGGCGGCCTCTGGTACGAGCCGACGCTCATCGTCCCGTGCTCGAACGAGAGCGAGATCGTGCAGCGCGAGGTCTTCGGGCCGGTGCTCACCTTCCAGACGTTCGGCGACGACGACGAAGCAGTTGCGCTCTCGAACTCGACGGCCTACGGACTCTCCGGCATCGTCTACACGGGCTCGGCCAATCGAGCGGAGCGAGTCGGGAGAGCCGTCCGCGCTGGGACGGTGTGGGTGAACTCGTTCCTCGTGCGTGACCTGACGGCGCCGTTCGGCGGGATCGGCATCTCCGGCATCGGGCGCGAAGGCGGCAACTACGCGCTCGATTTCTATTCCGACCTGAAGACGCTTCAGATCGCGGAAGGGACGACCTCATGAGACGAACGGGGCTGGTCTGGCACGAGCGCTACATGTGGCACGACACGGGCAGTGGCACGGCGGAGCTGCCGTCCGGCGGCTGGCTCGAGCCGCACATCCACGTCGAGAACCCTGATACCAAGCGCCGGCTGAAGAACCTGCTGGACGCCAGCGGCCTCACCGATCAGCTCATCGCGTTGCCGCCGCGCGAGGCCACCGACGACGAGCTTTGCCGCGTGCACGGGCGCGCGTATGTCGAACGCATCCGCGAGCTTTCGGTCGGCCGTGGTGGCGAGGCCGGAAGCGAGGCGCCGTTCGGCAACGGCTCGTTCGAGATCGCCGCGCTCGCCGCCGGCGGGACGATCGCCGCGGTTGACGCCGTCCTCGACGGGCGCGTCGACAACGCCTACGCGCTCGTCAGGCCGCCGGGCCACCACGCGCTGCCCGACTTCGGCATGGGCTTCTGCATCTTCGCGAATGTCGCCGTCGCCGTTCGCCACGCGCAAGCACAACACGTGCTCGGTCGCGTCGCCGTGGTCGACTGGGACGTTCACCATGGAAACGGGACGCAAACCGCGTTCTGGGACGACGGCTCCGTGCTGGCGATCTCGCTCCACCAGGACGGCTGCTACCCGGCCCAATCGGGCGCGACAAGCGAGATCGGTGACGGCGCCGGGACAGGCGCGACACTCAACATCCCGCTGCCGTCAGGATCGGGTCGAGGCGCGTACCTCGCCGCGCTCGACCAAGTCGTGATCCCTGCTCTCGAGCGTTTCCAGCCGGAGCTGATCATCGTTGCGTGTGGCTTCGACGCCGGCGCACTCGACCCGCTCGGCCGGATGATGCTTGCGGCAGGCGCCTTCGGCGAGCTGACCGACCGCATGCTCGAAATGGCGGCGCAACTCTGCAAAGGGCGGCTCGTCCTTTCGCACGAAGGCGGCTACGCGGCAGGGCATGTCCCGTTCTGCGGCTTGGCGACGATCGAGGCGCTTTCCGGCCTCTCGGCCGGCATCGAGGATCCGTTCGCCTACCTCGGCGAGGTTCCGGGCTACGACCTGCAGCCGCATCAACAAGCCGCAATCGGTGCCGCGGCAACCAACGTCGAACGAGTCCCAGCGCCTCCCGCAACCGAGAATTAACCGCTCGCAACCTGTCGCCAACAGCTCGCCGCGTATAAACCCCGAAGACTAAGCACCGCCCTCCGAACATGCCCCGAAACCTTCTCAATCCAATCGCCGCACTAGCCGCCGCCGGACTCCTTGGCGGCGGTGCGGCGCTTGGAGGGGCAGCGTTCTTCGGCAAGCTTGGTGCGACGACGAACACGACGACCGTTGTTGAGCGCACAGCTGGTGCCTCGTCGCTCACGAACTCGACGGACGCGGCAGTGACGCCCACGTCGACTCTCTCCATCAATGAGATCTACCGCCGCAGCGCCCCTGGTGTTGTCCAGATCACGTCGACCTCGAGTACGAAGTCGAACAACGACCCGTTCTTCGGCACACCGTTTTCGAACCCGTCTAACCAGGCGCTCGGCTCGGGCTTCGTGCTCGACAAGGCCGGACACATCGTGACGAACTTCCACGTCGTCCAGGGCGCGACCAAGATCGAGGTCAGCTTCTCGGATCAGACATCGCACAGCGCCACGATCGTCGGCTCCGACCCATCCACCGACATCGCAGTGCTGAAGGTCGATGCGCCGGTACGCGCGCTCACGCCGCTGCCGCTCGGCGACTCCGATCTGTCGCAAGTCGGCGATCAGGTCGTCGCGATCGGCAACCCGTTCGGCCTCGACCGCACCGCGACCGCCGGGATCATCAGCGCTATCCAGCGCCGGATCACTGCGCCGAACGGCTTCTCGATCGACCACGCTTTGCAGACTGACGCGCCGATCAACCACGGCAACTCGGGTGGCCCGCTGCTCGACGCACACGGCGAGGTCGTCGGCGTCAACTCGCAGATCGAGACCGGCGGGAACGCCACCGAAGGCAACGTCGGAATCGGCTTCGCGGTTCCCTCGAACACCGTCAAGAACGTGATCGCACAGATTCTTTCGAGCGGCAAGGTCGAGCACGCCTACCTCGGCGTCACCGTCCAGGATCTCAGCGCCAATCTCGTGCGACTGTTCCATCTGCCTATTTCCGCCGGGGTGCTCGTCCAGACGGTGCAGTCGGGAAGCGGCGCCCAGAAGGCCGGCGTCAAGGGCGGCACGCAGCAAACGACGGTCGCCGGCGAGTCGTACAAGATGGGTGGCGACCTGATCGTCGCCGCAGATGGCAAGCCGATCACCACTACCGGTGCCCTGCGCGACCTGATTGCAGGCCACAAGCCTGGCGACAAGCTCTCTCTCACGCTGTATCGCGGCACGAAGAAGATCACCGTTGCTGTGACGCTTGGACGGCAACCCGCGTCCCCCCCGCGGTAGCTGTCCCGGTCAGGCCCGGGTCGGCCGACAAGGCTCGATCCGCCCTGATCGTCAGGTGAAAGGCCCCCGCCGCCTGCCAGGGGGCCTTTCGCTATACGGGCGTATGCTCCGCCCGTGGAGGTCAACGAGCCGCAGTTCGGCACGATCCTGGTCGAGGACGAGTCGTTTGTCGAGGACGAAGAGCTGTGGGCCGGCGACGATGACCTCGACCATTCCGGCTGGTACTGCGTCCGGACCGATCCGTTCCCGTGCCCGGCGCCGGCCTGCACCTTCGTCGCCGACTACATGACGGCGGCGCATCTCGTTCTCGTCTGGGAGACGCGCGACGACCCGAATCTCCTGTGGCATGCCCAGCGGGCAAAAGAGGTCGGCCGCAATCCGCGCGTTGTGGCGTACGAGGCGTCGTTCGGTCCGAGCGCGTCGTACTACGCGTGGGAAGCAGCCGGCCGTCCCGTACACGGTATCCGCGGCAAGAGCTGACCTCGCACTGGCTACGATGCCGCTATGGCCGTCCAGCGTGACACCGTCCAGGTGAGCGGAATTCGCTGCGAGCGCTGTGTGAATAGGCTTGCGGGCGCGCTCACCGGGCACGACGGGCTCGAGAGCGCAAACGCGAATTTGATGGGCCAGGTGATGCTCTCGTGGGACGACGAGAAGACCTCGCGCGAGTCCTTGCTCGAGCAGATGGCGCAGGCGGGTTTCCGCGAAATCGCTGTCGTCTGAGGAATTCGAGCGGACGACGCGGCGTTGAGGCCCTCGTCTAGTCGATCGGCTACGGTTGCCGGGTGAGCGAGCCCGAGCCAGATTCCACGGGACGACGCATCGCGGGTGAGGCCCGCAACCGCGTCCGTTTCGAGGAAGAGGCGCTCGAACTCGCCGACCAGGTCTACCGGGTTGCGAGGCGGCTTGTCGGGTCGCGTGAAGAGGCGGAGGATCTGGTGCAGGACACGTATTCGAGGGCGTTTCGCAGCTGGCAGCAGTACACGCCTGGCACGAACATGCGCGCCTGGCTCCTGCGGATCCTCACGAACCTGAACATCGATCGCGGTCGCAAGATCCAACGCTCGCCCGACATGGAGCCGCTCGAGGAAGGCGACTACTTCCTCGCGAACAAGGTTGCCGCGGCGCAGGGTGAGCACTCGCTCGAGACCGACAAGGTCGTCGAGCATCTCTCGCAGGACTCGATCGTGAACGCGCTCTCGTCGCTGCAGCACAACTTCCGTGACGTAGTCGTGCTCGTCGACATCGGCGAGTTCAGCTACGCGGATGCCGCACAGATCCTCGATATACCGATCGGGACGGTAATGTCGCGCTTGCACCGCGGGCGTCGACAGTTGAAGCAGCAGCTTGCGGAGGAGGCAGCATGAGTGGGCCTGGAGATTGCGAGAAGTGCGAGGAACTGCTTCAGGGATTCCTCGACCGCGAGCTCACGGAGGTCGAGCACGTCGAGGCCGAATTGCATCTCGGCGATTGCGATTACTGCCGGCGGCGCTACAGCTTCGAGGTTTCGCTTCGCCGCTACGTGAAACTGAGTGCGGCAGAGCGGATGCCGCCCGGGTTGATGGAGCGGCTGACGCAGCTCCGCTCGACCGACGCCTCGCTCTAGCGCAGGCGCTCGGGCAGGTCGGCGAGCACGTCGACGTCGCCGGGCGCGCCTAAGTCGTCGCACGGGACGAGTTGCGGCTCCCGTTCGCGGAGACCTTCGTCGGGGACATCTGCCCACGCCGCGCGGGCGAGTACCAGCGGATGGCCGCGGACTCCGCTGTACGACGCGGCCACAAGCTCGCTGCCGCTCGCGTGCCACGCTTCGATCACGCGAGCGACGGCCTCCGGGGCGAGATCCGGGCCGTCGGCGAGCACGACGACTGCTGCCTCGATCTCCGGCGCGAGTGCCGCCAACCCACTGCGCAGCGACGCGCCTGGCCCGCGTTCCCACTCGGCACAGTGGACGAGCCTCACGTTGCCTTGTGTTTCAGCAACACAAGGCAACACGTGAGCGCCCGCGACGACGACGATCTCGGCGACCGGAGCCGTGCTCAGGCGGGCGAGAACCTCGCCGAGCAGGAGCTGTTGCTTCGGCGCGCCAAAGCGTGTCGCGGCGCCGGCGGCGAGAACGATGGCGCCGATCACCGCGAGGCGGCGGTGACGTGCTGGACAACGACGATCCGTGTGGGAGCGCCGTTCGGGTCGGTCGCGTCGCCAAACTCGCCGATCTTGTCGACGACGCTCATGCCGCTCGTCACCTTCCCGACGACCGCGTAATCGGGAGGTAGCGACGGCGCGGCGCCGGTCATCACGAAGAACTGCGATCCCGCCGCGCCTCGCGGTTCGGAGCCTGTCTTCGCCATTGCGACGATGCCCTTCACGTAACGAGTGCTGCTCGGCGGCGTGTCGATTGTCGTGTAGCCGGGGCCGCCGTTGCCGGACTGCGTCGGGTCGCCGCCCTGGATCACGAACCCGGGGACGATGCGGTGGAAGATCGTGTTGTCGAAGTAGCCGCGCTTCGCGAGCGCGACAAGCGACGCCGCGGCGCGTGGCGACACCCGCGGCTCGAGCGCGACGATGAATGTGCCGCGGTCGGTCGCGAACGTCAGCGTCCACTGTTTCGACGCGTCGAGTTGCGCGGTTGGCGGCTTCAGTGTTTCGGGCGCGCGCGGAGCTAGTGCGGTGGCCTTCTTCCCGCCGCCGCAACCCGCGGCGACTAGGACAACCAGGAGGAGAGCGAGGCGCCGCATCTCAGGCGTGAGCCGTCACCGCGAGGATGTCGGACAGGTGGACGAGAGCGAACGCCGTGCGGCCGATCATGTTGCGCTCGGTTTCGTCGTCGATCTCGCGCGACGCGGTCCACAGTTCCTGAGCCGTCGTAAGCAGCTCATGGATCTGTGCGGAGAGCTCCGGGAAGCCGTCCTTCTCTTGCGCCGCGTTGATCGCCAGGCCGAGAGCTCCGATTGCATCGCCTTGCCGGAGCCAGAACAGGGGCGTCGCCATCGAGAGGTACTGGTGGATCCGTGCGAAGGTCATCGGCTGCGAAAGCGTCGCGATCCCGACCGGCTCCGTCAGCACCGGCTGCGGCTCCTGGCGGATGAGGCGCTGGGCGCTCTCGCCAAGCAGCAGGCGAAGGGCGTCGTTTCCCCAGCCGGACGCGCGCGCGGCGCGGAGTGTGAGCAGCAGCGAGTTCGGTTGCCGCCCGTACGGGTAGTCGGACGCGTAGAGCATCTGCTCGGGCGAGACCTGGCGCAGCAGATCGAGCAGGTCGATCGCGCTCCAGACCGAGGTGTCGAAGTAGACACCGGGGACGCCAGCAAAGCGGCCGGCTAGGCCAGCCATGTCGGCGATACCGGCGTGCGCGATGATCAGCCGCACTCCCGCGTGGCGTTCGACGAGGGCGGCGAGGTGGTCCGCGATCGGCGGCAGACCGCGGCCGCCATGGATCAGGATCGGGACATCGCGCTCGACTGCGAGGGCAAAGATCGGCTCGAGGCGCTCGTCGCCGACCGAGAACTTCTGCGCGCGTGGGTGCAGCTTGATGCCGCGCGCGCCGAGGTCGAGGCAGCGCACGGCCTCGGCGAGCGGCTCTGCGTCGAGATCGAGGCGGACGAAGGGAATGAGCTTGCCGCCTGAACGCTCCGCGAACGCGAGCGTCCGGTCGTTCGGCACGCGGAACCCGGGCTCGCGGTCGTGCTCGTCCATGCAGAACATGAACGCGCCGCCGAAACCGTGCGTCGTGAGTATCCCGGTGAGCTCGTCGTAGCGCGCGGCCATCCCGTCGATGTCGTTGCCGAGGTGGGTGTGGGCGTCAAAGAGAGTGGCGCCGGAGGGGAGCTCAGCCCGGGTCGTTGCTGCGAACTCGTCAAGCAGCCGGCGCGCGCGGTCGAGAGCATCCATGCGCCGAGTCTACGCACGGGCTGCGGCTGCTTGGCGCGGCTCGATGAACGCGGCGATCACATTCGTCTAAGGCGGCCAGCCATGGCAACCAAGATGGTTGCAACGTTCCCCAGAAGCGACACGCCGATACACATCATGGCGATCAGGCCTAGTCCGAGGCGCAGCTCCCTGGGAACCTGCCCAGGGAAGTACAGCGGGGCGACGGTTGCGAGAGCAAAGAGCCAAAGCCAGAGATCGAACCTGTCGATCGAGGCGGACAGGCGATTGTTCGCGGGGTCGCTGGCAACCTCGGGGCGATCGTCGTCGTCCGACACCATCGATGATTCCTTGCGTGTTCGGAAGCGCCGTACCAGCCGCCGCGGGTCACCGCTGAGACCGAGTGCGAGAAGCACAACGGCGGCGATGCCTCGTGAGGGGTGTTCCCAAAGTCGTGGCCAGGTGGTCTTCGCGAAGCCAATCCCGACGGCACACAGACCGATCTGAAGGACGCGCTGAAAGAGCCGCTGATAGCCGGGCGTGTCTTCTGCCATATCCCGGCTCAGTCTAGGTCGAGAGCGAGGTGACCTTCTCACGCAGGTAGGCGAGATACGGCTGCGGGTCGATGTCGCCCAACCCCGTCAACCGCTCGAGGGTCTCGCGCGGTGAGAGCTTGCGGCCGAGCGAGTACAGGTTCTCGCGCAGCCACTCGGCGAGCTGGCGCGCGTCCCCCGCGGCGAGCTGCGCGTCGAGATCCGGCAGCGCCTCGCGCACCGTCGCCCAGATCTGCAGCGAGATGACGTTGCCGAGCGCGTAGGTCGGGAAGTAGCCGATCCCGCCGCCCGACCAGTGGACGTCCTGCAGCACGCCATGGCCGTTGTCGGGCACGTCGACGCCGAGGAACTCCTTCATCTTTGCATCCCAGATCTCTGGCAGATCCTCGAGCGCAATCGTGCCCGCGATCAGCTCCTGCTCCAGCTCGAAGCGCAGAATGATGTGCAGGCTGTAGGTCGTCTCGTCGGCGTCGACGCGGATCAGCCCGGGCTCGGCGCGGTTGATCGCGCGCAAGAAGTCGTCCAGCGAGATAGCGCCGAGCTGCTTCGGGAACGCCTCCTGCAGCGGGCCGTACCAGTGCGTCCAGAACGGCCGGCCGCGGCCGACGAGGTTCTCCCAGGTGCGGCTCTGCGACTCGTTCAGCCCGAGCGATGGCGAGTTGGCGAGCGGCGTCCGCAGCAGCGACGACGCGATGCCGTGCGCGTAGAGGCCATGGCCCGCCTCGTGGAGCGTCGACCAGATCGACTCGAGGTCGTCGTCGCGATAGCGGGTTGTGAGCCGCACGTCACGGTTCGAGAACGACGTGCAGAACGGGTGCGCGGTCGGGTCGAGGCGCCACGAGCCGTCTTCGAAGCCGAGCGTCGGCAGGATTCGCTCCGCGAACGCGCGCTGCGCATCGACGGGGAAATCGCCGTGCAGGAACGACGCGTCGACCTGCGGCGCGGCCGCGACGAGCGCGGTGAGCGCCGGCCGGAGAACATCGAAGACGGCCTTCACCTCGGTCGTCGTCATGCCGGGCTCGTAGTCGTCGAGCAGCGCGGTGTACGGGGAATCGCTCCACTCGAAGCACTCGGCGTAGCGGCGCTTCAGCTCCACGTTGGTGCGCAGGTACGGCAGGAACGCGGCGAAGTCGGACGTCCGGCGCGCCTCGACCCAGGCGTGGTGGCCGCGTGCCGCCTCGCGCGTCATCTCGACCTCGAGCTCGGTCGGTACGCGGCTGGCCTTGTCCCAGTCGCGCTTCGTCACGCGGATCAAGCTCGCTTCGTCGGAGTCGTACGCGAGCGATTCGCCGTACGGTGCGAGCTTGTCGAGCAGCCTGCCGAGCTCGGCATCGGTGAAGGCATCGTGCGCGATCCGGCCGAGTGTGGCCTGTGCTTCGGCGCGCGCTTCGGTGCCAAGCGGCGGCATCGTGACGCGCTGATCCCAGCCGAGGACGCCCTGCACCTTGTGGAGGTCGCCGATCTCGGCGAGTCGCTGCTTGAGGTCTGCGAATGCTGTTTCCATGGTGGAGGAGCCTACCGCCGAGGCCGCGGTAGGATCGCCGCCAATGGCCGAGCCGACGATCGACAACCTGCTCAGCGAGGAGCGGCGCTATCCACCGTCGCAGGAGTTCGCCGCGCAGGCGAACGCGCAGCCGGAGATCTACGAGCGCGACTTCGACGAGTTCTGGACGACCGAGGCGCAACGTGTCACGTGGTTCGAGCCGTTCGGCGAGCTGTACGAGTGGGAGCTGCCGTACACGAAGTGGTATCTCGGCGGCAAGCTGAACGTGGCCTACAACTGCGTCGACCGGCATGTCGAGGCTGGCTGCGGTGAGCGGGTTGCCTTCCACTGGGAGGGCGAGCCGGGCGACACGCGGACGATCACCTACGCCGATCTCCAGCGCGATGTCGTGCGCTTCGCGAACGCGCTGAAGGAGCTCGGCGTGCGCAAGGGCACGGCGGTCGCGATCTATATGGGCATGGTGCCCGAGTTAGCTGTGGCGATGCTCGCGTGCACGCGCCTCGGCGCGCCGCACACGGTCGTGTTCGGTGGTTTCTCGGCTGAGTCGCTGTCCGACCGGATGAACGACATGGGCTGCGAGGTGCTCGTCACGCAGGACGAGGCGTGGCGGCGTGGTGCGCCGGTGCTGCTGAAGAAGATCGCAGACGAGGCGCTGGCCGATGTGCCCGGCGCGCGGCGGTGCCTCGTCGTCCGGCGCACCGGCGGCGAGGTGTAGATGCAGGACGGCCGCGATGTCTGGCTCCACGAGCTCGACGTCTCGGACGATCCAGCGACCTGCCCGTGCGAGCCGATGGACGCCGAGGATCTCCTGTTCCTGATGTACACCTCGGGGACTACGGCGAAGCCGAAGGGGATCGTCCACACGACCGGCGGCTACCTCGTCGGTGCCGCCACTACCCATCACTACATCTTCGACCTGAAGGCCGAAACGGACGTGTACTGGTGCGCCGCCGACATCGGCTGGATCACCGGCCACAGTTACATCGTCTACGGGCCGCTGTGCAACGGCGCGACCTCGGTGATCTACGAAGGCACGCCCGACTTCCCGGACAAGTCCCGTTGGTGGAGCCTGATCGAGCGCTACGGCGTGACGATTCTCTACACGGCGCCGACCGCGATCCGTGCGCACATGAAATGGGGGCCGCAATACGCGGCGGCGCACGATCTCACGTCGCTGCGGTTGCTCGGCTCGGTCGGCGAGCCGATCAATCCCGAGGCGTGGATCTGGTACCACGAGAACATCGGCGGCGAGCGCTGCCCGATCGTCGACACCTGGTGGCAGACCGAGACCGGGATGGTGCTGATCACGCCGCTGCCGGGGGTGACGACGACCAAGCCGGGCTCGGCGACGCGGCCGTTTCCCGGTGTTGCGGCGAGCGTGGTGACGGAGACGGGCGACCGGGTCGAGACGGGTGGCGGCTACCTGGTGCTCGAGCGGCCGTGGCCGGCGATGACACGCGGGATCTACGGTGACGACGCCAGGTTCCGCTCGACGTATTGGGACCGGTTCCCAGGCGTCTACTTTGCCGGCGATGGTGCGCGGATCGACGCCGACGGCGACTTCTGGCTGCTCGGCCGCGTCGACGACGTGATGAACGTGTCGGGTCACCGCATCTCGACGATCGAGGTCGAGTCGGCGCTGGTTGATCACCCTGCTGTTGCCGAGGCCGCCGTGTGCGGGCGCAACGATGCTCTGACGGGCCAGGCGATCGTCGCCTACGTCACGCTCAAGTCGGGCATCGAGGGCTCGGTCGAGATGCTCGAGGAGCTACGCAACCACGTCGCGTTCAAGATCGGTGCGATCGCGAAGCCAGCGAACGTCGTGTTCACTCCAGAGCTGCCGAAGACCCGCTCCGGGAAGATCATGCGGCGTCTGCTGCGCGATGTGGCGGAGAACCGGACGCTGGGCGACACGACGACGCTGGCGGACCCGGCGGTAGTGAGCGAGATCGCGCAGCGGGCAGCTGAAGCGCCGACCGAGGACTAGCTCAGGCGAAGCCACCGCCGCGCACCGGTTCTCGGCGTGCATGACTTGAGCCCCAGGCGGCTCTAGACTCCGCGAGTGGCGATGACCGTTCGAGATGCGACCGAGGAGGACGCCGGCGGCATCGCCCTGTTGAGTCGGCAGAACGCCGCCTACTACGCAACGCTCGCTCCCGAGCGGTTCAAACTCCCCGACGAAGACGGCCTCGTCGACTTCATCCGGGAAGACGAGGAGTGGCGAGTTCGTGCTGACACGATTGCCCTTGTTGCCGAGGTCGATGGGGAGGTCGCCGGCTACCTAGAAGCCAGCCTGCAACCTCCGCTCGACTCAGCTCGCTGGCAATCACCGCGTGACCTCGCTGAGACCCGACTCTTCATCAACCTTGTAGGCATGGCGGACGCATACAAGCGCAAGGGCATCGCGACCCAACTCGTCGAAGCTGCCGAGGAGTGGGGTCGTTCTCAGGGTGCATCCGTCGCGATCTGCGACACGTTCATTGGTAGCCCTCTCTCGATGCCGTTCTGGGAACAACGAATGAAGTACGAGCGGCAAGCGGTCATCTTCCGAAAGCCCCTGTGCGGAGGGGCATCCAGGCCGTCAAGAGGACATCTCTAAACATTTGCAAAGGCTGCCGTGGTGCTGCAGGCGGTCCCATTCATGCGTGCTGTCCTACGCCGGGAAGTCGGCTCGCGCCGTGAAACGCTTGCGCAGGCTCACCTGCTCCCTTCGGGAAACCCGTGCCGCCGCTAGGAGCAGCGGAATCAATGTGAGTGTTAGCACGGGGCCGACTGACCTGCTCCCCGCCCGAGTTGACAGGTTAGGCCGCCTGTTTTTGGTGTTCGGGTAGATCCTCCCAGGGTACGGGCGACCTCGTGGGGCGTCCGGTAGTTCAGCCCCGAGTGGGGGCGGTGGTGGTAGCGGTCGACGTAGCCGCCGATCCCTTGGCGGGCCTGGTCGAGGGTCTCGTATTCGTTCAGCCAGACCTCCCGTTCTTTCAGTTTCCCGAACCAGGATTCGATGAAGGCCTGGCTCTCGGGGTCGCGATGGCCGCCTCGGCGGTGCCGGATCCCGAGCTCGGCCAGCTTCGCACGGAAGCGGCGGGCGGTGAAGGCGGAGCCGTTGTCGCTGCCGAGCACGAGCTCGCCCGCTTGGATGCCGTGGACCGCGGCCGCTTGTTCGACGACGGTGATCGCTTCGTCGGCGCGGCAGCGCAGCTCGAGCTGCCAGGCGACGATCTCACGGGTGCAGCAGTCGATGATCGCGTTCAAGTAGCAGCAGCCGTGCTCGGCGACCCAGATCGAAGTCATGTCGAGCTGCCAGAGCTGCCGCGGCCGTTCGACCCGGAAGAAGCCGGGCCGCTTGCGCCGCTCGAGCGGGCGGCGACGCTGGATCAGCTTGCGCTCCCGCATCACCCGCAACACCCGCTTGCGGTTGACCGCGACGCCCAGCCGGCGGCGGACGAACGCGCAGACCATCCGGTAGCCGTCGGTCTGGTTCGCGATCGCCTCCTCGACGATCGCCTGCTCGACCGGATCGGTGGCCGGCCACCGCTGGGGTGCTGCTCTCGGGGTCGGCGTCCGGTAGAGCGCCTGCCGACTCACCTGAAGGACGCGCGCCACCGCCGCGAGGGCGTAGCCCTCGGCGACCAGTCGGCGGGACCGGGCGACGCGCACGCTCACTCCCAGCCCGCCAAGGCTTTTCCCGCGATCTCCAGCTCGTACGTTTTCTTGCCGAGCGTCCGCTCCAGCTCGGCGATCTTGCGTCGCAGCTGCCGCCCGCCATGGCGTTGTTCCTTGCCCGCGAACCGCTCCCGGCCCCCCTCCAGCAGCTGATCGCGCCAACCGTAGTAGAGCGTCTCCGAGATCCCGTGCTCGCGGCAGACCTCCCTCATGCTGCGGTCGCCACGCAACCCGGCCAGCACGATCTCCAACTTCTGCTGCGCCGTCCAACTCCGGTACTTCCTCTGCTCGCTCAACCCCATTCTCCTTCCCGGTCGAGCGGCCCATCCCGAGCCAGCCGCCGGACAATCCCTCCGGCGCTACGCGCCTCCGGGACTGCCCGGCGCACCAACCCAACTACCCGTCAACACGGGACCGGGGAGCGGGGCATTGTCGTCTCGCGCGCCGGACGTAACGGCGTCCCCGGCCAGCACGACGGCGGTTCCAACGAACCAATAGATCGTATCCCGAGTTCTCTCGCCGCGACTATGAGCGCGGCCGAATACAGAAGTGCTGACCCAAAGAGCAGTAGAAGCTTCCGGTGGGCGAGCGTCCGGAGGACGGCAAACACCGACCCCGCGATGCCTCGGAAATCCTTGTAGAGGACGAATAGCAGCATCACGACCGCCCAGAGAAGGATCGCATCCTCGCCACTATTCAGGAAGTCTGGAGGCACTCAGCCAGAGTAGAAGGCCCACCGGTCGCCCTCACTCTCACAGTCAGGTCTTGCAGTGCCACACCCATCAGCGGGCGTCGCGCCACATCGTGGTGACCGGAATGTCGCTCCCCGGCGGGTAGAACTCACCGATCGCTTCGAAGCCGTACCGCTGGTAGCGGTGGTTGTTGGCCGGGTTGCTCGACTCGAGGTAGGCGGGAAGATGTTCCCCGTCGATGCGCGCGAGTGACTCGGCGAGGAGTGCCATGCCGATCCCGCGGCCTGTGTGCGAGGGGTGCGTGCCGAGCAGGCTGAGGTAGTAGTGCGGCTCCTCATGGGGATGGGCCGCGTCGAAGCGGGCGAACAGCTCCAGCCCATCGGCTGCGCGTTCCCCGAGGAGTTCCTCGAGCAGCGGGCCGAGCCGTGCTTCGTCTTCTTCGGCGAGCTCTGTCCCGCCGGGCGGGATCCACACGGCCGCCGCCTCGCACCCTCCGGTCATCAGGACCCACGGGTAGCGAAGGGCGCCGCCGATCATGAACCGCCAGAACACGGCATACTGCTCTTGTCGGGTCAGCGGGTCGGGAAACCCCCAGCTCCAGGTCGGGTCGTCGTGGAAGGCGAGCGAGATGGTCTCGGTGACGGCAGCCAGGTCGGCCTGTGTCGCAGGCCGCACACTCAGGCTGTCGAGTCCCGCGGTCACGGCGCCCGTCTAGGCGGCAATCAGCGGTTCGAAGCGCGACGCGTCGTCGAACGGGCCGACGAGCGCCAGCAACAGCTGGCTATCCCTGAACACGTCTTGCGCGACTCGCCGCACGTCGTCGGCGGTCACGGCATCGACCGCGGCGACGACCGCGTCCGGCTCCTCCGCTTTCCCGAGCAGGGTCTCGCGGCGCAGCCCGAACATGATCGTCGCGTGCGGGCTTTCGAGCTGGAGCGCGAAGCGGCCCTTCGTGAACGCCCGCGCCTTCTCGAGCTCCTCGGTCGGGATCGGCTCGGCTGCGATCTTGCGCAGCTCGTGGACGATCGTCTCGACCGCCTCGTCGATGCGCGTGATGTCGACGCCGGCTTGCGCGTAGACCGAGCCCGCATCGGTGTAGGGATGAGCAGTGCCGAAGCAGTAGTAGGCGAGGCCGCGCCGCTCGCGCACCTCGGTGAACAGGCGCGAGGACATCCCGCCGCCGAGCACCGTGGTGACCAGATCGAGCGCGTAGCGGTCGGGGTGATCCATCGGATAGCTGCGTGTCCCGATGATCAGATGCGCCTGATCGGACGCCTTCGTGTGCAGGCGCACAGGGCTCGCGCTCTCGACAATCGCGACCGGCGACGCGGTGCCAGTGGGCCGCGGCGCGATGTCGCCGAGCAGCCCCTCGAGCCGCTCGATCAAGCCGTCGCCGATCCGCCCGCCGACGCCGACGATCATCCGCTCCGGGCAGTACCAGTCGTCGATGTAGGACGTGAACGTGTCTCGTGTCGCGGCGCGCACCGTCTCCTTGCGCCCGATGATGTCCCAACCGAGCGGCTGGTCGCCGAAGAGGAGCGACTCGTAGACGCTGCCGATGTAGTCCCGCGGCGTATCGATGTACATGTTCATCTCCTCGATGATCACGCCCTTCTCACGCTCGATCTCCTCGGCCTCGAAGCGCGAGTTGCGGATCATGTCGACGATCACATCGAGCGCGATGTCGCGGTGCTCGGAGGCGCTGCGGATGTAGTAGCCGGTCAGCTCCTTGCCGGTGAACGCGTTCATCTGGCCGCCGATGCCGTCGATCTCGCCGGCGATGTCGCGCGCGGTCGGGCGGCGCTTCGTGCCCTTGAGAAACATGTGCTCGGCGAAGTGCGCGATCCCGTTCGTCTCGGGCGTCTCGTAACGCGAGCCGGCGGCGAACATCAGGATGCAGGAGACCGATTGCGCCTGCGGCATCGGGGCGGTGAGGACGCGGATCCCGTTGCTCAGCGTGTGTCTCTCGAAGGCGCCCATCGTCCGCGGCATGGTATAGACGCACTCGTGCCTGGCGGTCTCACCTCTCTCGCGATCGCTGCGCAGCCTGCTTGGCTGGATGCGCTGAGGGTTTCCGAGCGAGTGCCTGCTGGGGCTCACGTGCTGTTCACCGGGTGCGGGACGTCGTTCCACGCTGCGCTTGCTTGCGGGCCGGCCGCGCACGCGTTGGATGTCGTGCTCGGGGATGCGCCGGCTGCCGATGTCTTGGTCGCGATCAGCCACGAGGGCGAGACAAAGCTGACGCTGGAGGCTGTGCAGGGCTTCGCGGGCGAGACGTGGACGATCACCGCGGCGCCCGATGCGCCGATCGCGCGGGCGTGCGATCACGTCGTCGTCGCGGCGCCCGAGATCGAGAAGAGCTACTGCCACACCGTCAGCTACACGTGTGCTGTGGCTGCGGGGCGCGCGTTGCTGGGTGAGGATGTCTCGGACTTGGCGGAAGCGGTTGGGGCGGCTTTGGCGGCTCCCGCGTTGCCGGTCTCTGCGCACGATCGCTTCCTACTCGTGGGCGCGGGACGGGATTTGCCGACGGCTTTGGAGGCAACGCTGAAGCTGCGCGAAGGCGTGCACGTCGCGGCCGAAGCGCACCAGACCGAGCAGCTCCTCCACGGTCATCTCGCCGCGATCGACGACAGCGTGCGTGCGTTTGTCCTCGAGGGTGAAGGCCGCGCCGCGGAACGCGCGCATGATGCGGTCGCGGCGCTGCGCGAGCTCGGTTGCGACGTGACGCTCCTCCCGACGTCAGACCCGATCGTCGACATCGTCCAGTTCCAGCGGCTTACCGTCGATCTGGCCGAGGCCCGCGGCGTCGATCCGGACATGATCCGCTGGGACGAGGAGCCGTGGGATCGCGCGCGGAAGGCGACATGACTCACGAGCAGGGCATGGCGATCGTGGGCTCGGTGCTCGAGGGCGCGTCAGGGCCTGTCTCGGTTTACGTCGTCGACGACCACGGCGAACTGGTCGCGGCGGCGTCGATGGACGGCGCGGCACCCGACACGCGCCTGAACGCCGAGCGCAAGGCCTACACCGCTGCCCGCAGCGACGCGACGACGACGCGGGAACTCGCCGAGAAGGTGCGCGACGAGCCGGCGGAGCTTGCGAGCTTCGACCCACGCTTCATCTTCTTCCTCGGCGGGGTCGCGGCCTTTTCCGGTGAGCGGCGTGTGGGCGCGGTCGGCGTCAGCGGGCTTGCCGGCGACGAGGACGAGCGCCTGGCGATCCTCGGGCTGCGCGTCGCCGGGCTCGACCCTCCGGCAGGCGTCTGACCCGGCGAACCGCCGGCTTGCGCGACGAGCAGAGAGGCCGTGCCGACGTACGTCAGCCAGGCCTCTCTGACGCTGCGTGGGTCAGGGCTTCGTCGGCGCCTTGCCGATCTGCCCGCGGATCTCGCCACCGGGGTTCTTCGCGGTGTGGACGTTCACGTAGTACTTGCCGGCCAGTAGGTCCTTCAGCTGATCGGCCGTGAGCGTCGCCGCGCCGGTCGACGGCGAGGTGCACGGGGTGCAGAGCGGAACGATGACCGGACCGGCCACCTTGCGGGCGCCGATGTGGATGTGTGCGGCGGTCGCTGTCCCGGAGAGATGCTTGAACGTGAGCTTCCACGTTAGCGCGGTCCCGTTGAGGGTCGCCGTGAAGCGCCCCGACGCGCCGCGCTTGGCCCCCTTCGCGATCGGCGTTTCTTGGCCGATGTTGAGGGCTGCCTTGAGCTTGTACGTGGTGCCAGATGGTTTCGCGCCGACCGCGATCGACGAGCCGACGAGAGTGGCGGCAATGACGACGAGAGTCAGCGGCACGAGTTTCGTACGCATGGTTTCCTCCTTCTTCGAGGCATCTGCCTCACCAAGGAAGATACCGCCGGCGCCGAAATCTCACGCTTTCGGCGGTAAGCGTTGGGTAAGGATTCCGGGGGGACTTTCGGGGTCGGTCAGCGTTCGCGCAACCGGTAGACGAAGCGCAGCGCCTGCCAGCTCTCGTCGATCGCGCACGACTTGTTGTCGACGAGTCCGTGCGCGAGGCCGATCTCCTGAACTGCTTCGAGCGTGAGGTCGCTGTCGATCTTCGCCGCCTTCTTTGTCCAGGCGATCCAGAGGCCGTCCGCCGGATCGAGCATCTCCTTCAGCGCGGGGAAGCGGCCCTCGAGATCGGCGCCCGAGGTCGTGAAGAAGGCCACGACCCCAGCCCCCGGCTTCGCGCCGAGCTTCTGCACCAGCGGCGTCGCCGAGTAATCCTTGTCAGCGGCCATGCCAGGCGGCGAGCAGCGCAACCTCGCGCTCGGGCGCGAGCCCGACCCCGTCGACCGGTTCGGCCAGAGCGAGTGTGTCGCGCATGGTTTCCGCGACCGGGCGCGTCCGCAGGCCGGTTGCGACCGCACGCGAGACGTCGGTCCGGTGCATCCCCGCGAAGGCAGGATCGGAGATCCAGAGCGGCAGCTCCATCCACTCGCCTACTTCCTGCGAGATCAGGAACTCGTCCGTGACCCATGTGAGATCGGCCCCGACCAGGATGTCACCCCACGGTATGCCCTCGCTCGTCGCGTTGAACAGACCCGTCTGTCCCACTTCGAGGAGCCGCACGATCCACTCCGCGAGGTCGCGTACGTCGATGAACTGGGCGATCCGCTCGGGTGAGCCCGGCGCGAGCACGTCCCCGCCTCGGGCGAGCCGGTGCGGCCAGTAGGTGAAGCGCCCGGTCGGGTCGTGCGGACCGACGATCAGCCCCGGCCTGATGACCAGGGCTCTTTCGCCGTAAGTCCCCAGGACGACGCTTTCGCAGAGCGCCTTGAACGGGCCGTAGCGCTCGAACTCGGCGCCGAACTCCTCCGCCGACTCGTCGTCGAGCGTGCCGACCGGACTGTCCTCGTCCACCGGACTGCTCATGTCGGCGTACGCCGACACGCTCGAGACGAAGCAGTATGTGCCGACGCATCCGGCGAGCGCCTCCGCCGACTGGCGGACGACGCGCGGGAAGTAACCAGAGGTGTCGACGACGGCGTCCCACTCCCGGCCGGCGAGCGCGTCGAGCCCGCCGTCTCGGTCTCCATGCAGCTGCTCGACGTCCGGGAACAGCCCTGCGTTGGTCTCGCCACGATTGAACAGGGTCAGCTCGTGGCTCGCAAGCGCGGCGTCCACGATCGCGCGACCGAGGAACTTCGTCCCGCCAAGGACCAGAATCTTCACAGCAGCTCGGCGACCCCGGCGTGCAGCCGGTCGACCTCCTCGGCCGTGTTGTAGTGCACCATCCCGGCGCGAACGGCACCCATCCACGGGTCGAGCCCGAGGCGCTTCATCGTCTCGACCGCGTAGTAGTTGCCCCACCAAACGGCCACGTCGCGCTCGGCCAAGTGGATCGCGACTTCCTCGGAGGTGCGGCCGGGGACGTTGAAGCAGAACGTCGGCACGCGCCCTTCCATCGTTGGCAGCCCGTAGAGATCAACACCTTCGGGAACTCCGGCGAGGAACCGCTCGCCGAGGGAATGCTCGTGCGCGACGATCGCATCCCAGCCGAGCGACTCGATGTAGTCGACGGCCGCGACGAACCCGGCGAGCAGCTCGTGCTGACATGTCCCGTGCTCGAAGCGATGGCCGACTGGCTCGTCCGCGGCGGGGCGCACCTTGTACGCGCGCCAACTCTCGAGCAGCTCTTTTTTGCCGAAGCCGAGCCCCATGTGCGGGCCGAAGAACTTGTACGGCGAGCAGACGAGGACGTCGACATCCCACGCGGCGACATCGATTGGCCCATGCGGGCCGTAGTGGACGGCGTCGGCCCAGGCAAGCGCGCCGGCGCCATGCGCGAGCTCGACGATGCGGCGCACGTCCGGCGCAGTCCCGACCGAGTTCGCTGCGACCGGGAATGCGACGACGCGCGTCCGGTCGGTGAGCTGGCTCGCGAGATTGTCGTAGTCGAGCGAGAGATCGTCGTACACGTCGACATGACGGACGACGATGCCGAGATCGTGCGCGAGCTCGAGCCACGGCGAGACATTCGCGTCGTGGTCGAGCTTCGTCACGAGGATCTCGTCGCCGACTTTCAGCGTGCGCCCGAGCGCGCGCGTGAAGTTGAAGTTGACCGACGTCATGCTCGGCCCGAATGCGACCTCTTCGTCGGAGCAGCCGAGGAAGTCGCCGGCGCGCACGCGGGCGTGGTCAACGAGGTCGGTCGTGTTCCGCGATGTCTCGTACGGCGCGCCGACGTTCGCGTTGTCGTGGCGCATGTAGTCGGCGATCGCGTCGATCACCTCGTCCGGGCACTGCGTTCCACCGGGGCCGTCGAAGAAAGCCAGCGGGCGCTGCAACGCCGTGTACCGAGCGCGCACGGCCTCTACATCGAGCAACGTTGTTGCCATTACAGCTCCTCTCCGTCCATCGTCCAGGTGTAGGTCGGCTTCGCGGTCAGCGATGCGCCGACGAAGCAGTCGTGCTGTGCTTTCTCGAGCAGGTCTCGGAGGGCGTTCGGCTCCGGCCGTGGCTCGACGGTCACGTCGATCGCGACGGCGATCTCGACGAACGCAAAACGGCCGTCCTCCTCGCGGCGGGTCACGGTTCCGTTTGTCGCAACTGAGGCCGTGGCCTCGACGCCTGCGCGCTTCGCGTGGAACTCGAGGCTCGTTAGCGTGCACTGCGAAAGGCCAGCGAGCACAAGATGTTCGGGCGTCCATCCCGTCTCGCGCACTAGCGCTGAGCCGCCGAGGTCGCTGCGAGCCGTCCATTCGCGGTCCGTCTCGACGCAGTACTCGAACACCCTCGCACGCGCCTCTGCCATGTCAGGAGACTAGACGTGCCGTCCGTACCGGCGCCTACCGTACCGTCATGCAACGCCTGCGGCCGTTGGATGAGACGGAGTGCTATTTGCGCTGCTACGGCTGGCGGGGCAGTGAAGGCTCCGTGAAGGTGCTCCCGGTAGACGACGCGCCGCGCGAAGCACCGGGCGTGAAGGCCGAGCGGATCCGTCTCGCGCTCGAGTCGATGCTCGACGCCCGCGAGCCCGAAGCCGCCTGAACGCAAGCGCCGTCCCAGATGTGCTCGGCGCGGGGCTTCGCTGTGTCTTCTGCGGGATCAACCCCGGGCGATTCTCCGACGCGGCCGCGGCGCACTTCGCGAACCCGCGGAACGATTTCTGGCGGCTGCTTCATGCAGCCGGGTTCACGCCGCGGCTCTACGACCCGAGCGAGCAGTTCGAGCTGCTGGAGCTTGGCTTAGGCGTGACGAACGCTGCTTCTCGGACGACGGCCGGGTCGAGCGATCTACGCCGTGCAGATTTCGTGGGCAGCGCCGAGCGGCTGGAGCGGGTCGCGGAAGAGCTACGGCCGGGGTGGATTGGCTTCGTCGGGAAGGAGGCGTATCGCGGCGCGTTCGGCGGTCGGTCTGTGCACGGTGTGCAGGAGCGGGCTCTCGGCGGGACGCGGCTGTTCGTGCTGCCGTCGACATCGCCCGCGAATGCGGCAGTGCCGTGGGCTGAGCGGCTGCGCTGGTTCCAGGAACTCGCGGGCCGCTCGACCGGTCTGCCGCTGCGGGATGCGGTGCGCGCGGTCGTCCTCGACTCCGCGGGCCGGACGCTGTTGTTGCGGTTCGTCGAGCCGGACGGTGTGGAGTTCTGGGCGTCGCCTGGCGGTGGTCTCGAGCTGGGCGAGACGGATGCCGACGCACTCCGACGCGAGCTGGCTGAGGAGTGCGGGCTTCGGTCGGCCCAGATCGGTCCGTTGGTGTGGATGCGCGAGCACTGGTTCGCGGGGATGCCCGGGTGGGGCGGGCAGCGCGAGCGGCACTACGTCGTTCGTACGCCGTCGTTCGTCCCGGCGCCGGAAGTTGATCTCGCGGCCGAGAACGTGCACGAGGTGCGCTGGTTCTCTCTCGACGAGCTAGCCGTTGTCGAGACGACGCCGCGAGGTCTCGAGTCCCTGCTGCGGGCGGTCCTCGAGCATGGTCCGCCGGCCGAGCCGTTCGACGCTGGGGTCTAGTCTCGGAAGGTCGTGTCCGCTCGGGCGCGTTCGGTGGGAGACGTGTCCTTCGCTGCCCAGTCCTTGCTCTGACCCCGGACGTGGCCAATGCGAACATCTCGGGCGGGGCGATCGACGCGCCCGCTCGGTTATCTCGGCGGCTCGTGTCCGCTGTCGCCCGTAGCGACCGTGTCCGCCGCGACCAATGTCCTTGCTCTGACCCCTGCCATGGCCCGACGGGACTGGTCCCACGAGGACAGGCGATGGTTCAGCTGCGCCAGCGGTTCGTGATCGGTGGCCGCCAGTCGCGGCCGAACGCCTTCGGCCGCAGCTTCACGCCCGGAGGCGCCTGGCGGCGCTTGTACTCCGCGCGGTCGACGAGCGCCAGCGCGCGCTCCACGACAGCCGCGTCGAACTCCTCGAGCAGCTCCTCCCGCGACCGATCCAGCTCGACGTACGCCGCGAGCACCGGATCGAGGACGGCGTACGGCGGCAACGAATCCTCGTCCAGCTGCTGGTCGCGCAGCTCCGCACTCGGCGCGCGCTCGATCGTCGAGACGGGAATCAGATCGCGACCCGCCCGCTCGTTCAGGTACCGCGACAGCCGCCACACGTCAGTCTTGAGCACGTCCTTCAGCAGCGAGAACCCGCCAACCATGTCGCCGTAGAGCGTCGAGTACCCCACCGCCAGCTCCGACTTGTTCCCCGTCGAGACCACGAGCCAGCCGTGCGTGTTCGAGAGCGCCATCAGCATCGTCCCGCGGATTCGCGCCTGGAGATTCTCGGCCGTCAACCCCGACGGCCCGCCGCCCGTTGGCTCGCGTAGCGCGTCCGCGAAGGAGCCGGCGATCGCCTCGATCGGCAGCTCGAAGAACTCGCAGCCGAGGCTCTCGGCAAGCACCCGAGCGTCCGAACGCGTCTCGGCAGAAGAGAAACGGGACGGCATCGACACGCAATGGACGTGCTCCAACCCGATCGCATCGACGGCCAGCGCCGCCGTGAGCGCCGAGTCGATCCCGCCGGAAACGCTGACCACGATGTCGTGGAACCCGTTCTTGACCGTGTAGTCGCGCAGGCCGAGAACGAGCGCCCGCCGCATCTGCTCGAGCTCCGGCTCGAACGGCGCAACCCCCCCGACAGCGCGGTTCGCCGACGAGCGCGCCGCCGCCAGCACGACAGTCTCCACAGCAGGCGCACCGTCCCGCTCCCGGTCGAGAGCGCGCCGCCGCACATCTCGCAGCCGCCGCGCGATCGCATCCGTCGGGTCCAGGTCGACGACGAGCAGCGCCTCCTCGAACCCGGGCGCGCGCGCGACCACCTCGCCAGCGTCGTCCAGCACAACCGAGTGCCCGTCGAAGACGAGCTCGTCCTGCCCGCCGACGAGATTGCAGAACGCGAGGAAGCACGAGTTGTCCCTCGCACGGGTCACGAGCATCTCCTCGCGCTCCTCCGCCTTGCCGACGTGGAACGGCGACGCCGAGAGGTTGACGAGCAGCTGCGCGCCGGCCAGTGCGAGATCTGTGGCCGGTGGCCCCGGCTCCCACACGTCCTCGCAGATCGTGATGCCAACGAGTACTTCGCCGAGCTGCAGCAGCACGAGATCGCGGCCGGGAGCGAAGTAGCGGTGCTCGTCGAAGACGCCGTAGTTCGGCAGATAGCGCTTGCGATAGACGCCACGCACGCCGCCATCGGCGAGGACCGCGCAGCAGTTGTGCAGGTCGCGCTCGAACAGCGGGACACCAACGAGCGCGGTGATTCCCATGCACGCGCGCGCGATCTCGTCGAGCGACTCACGCGCCGCCGTGACGAACCCAGGGCGAAGCAGCAAATCCTCTGGCGGATACCCGGTCACAGCCAGCTCCGGGAACACGATGAGGTCGGCGCCCTGGTCGCGCGCGGCGCCGAGCTGCGCGCCGATCCGCTCGCGATTGCCATCGAGGTCGCCGACAACGGCATCCATCTGCGCCAACGCAAGCCTCATGCTGGCATCCTGCCGGAGTCGCGCGAGCCTAGCCGCCCGGTTGGTTTTCGCCTCAGAGTCACAAACCCAGTCTACGCATGAGCAATCCGATCATCTTCATCCCCCGCAGGTTCCGCGGCCCGGCCGAGTCCGGGAACGGCGGCTACGTCTGCGGCCTGCTCGCCGCATTTGTCGAGGCCGATGCGGTCGAGGTGACGCTCCGCCAGCCGCCCCCGCTTGACCGGCCGCTCGTCGTTGCCGTCGAGCACGGGCGCGCGCGTCTGCTCGACGGCGAGTTCTTGGTGGCCGAAGCCGTCACCGCTGACCTCGCTCTCGAGGCTCCCGCCGCCATCTCCTGGGACGATGCTCTCGCGGCGTCGGCGGACTACGTCGGCTTCGACGAGCACGCGTTCCCGGAGTGCTTCGTGTGCGGCCCCGCGCGCGAGGCGGGTGACGGTCTCCGGATCTTCGCCGGCCCTGTCGTTGGAGCGGAGGGCGTAGTCGCCGCACCGTGGATCGCCAGCGAGGTCTCGCCCGAGATCGTCTGGGCCGCGATCGACTGTCCCGGGGCGTTCGCAGTCGGCGTCAGCGCGAGAGGCGAGACAGTCCTCGGTCGGATGACCGCGCGCATCTTCCGTCTTCCGGGCGAAGGAGAGCGCTGCGTCTCGATCGGCTGGACGGTGGGAGAAGACGGCCGGAAGCTCTACGCCGGCACGGCCCTTTTGTCGGAAGCGGGCGACGTTTTAGCTCTCGCTCGCCAAACCTGGATCGTCCCGCGACCAGCCGGCGAAGAGATCACGTCGTAGCGGCGCGAATCTCCTGCAGCGACTCCGGGTTCTCGAGCGTCGAGAGGTCGCCGGGATCGACGCCGAGGACGGTTGCGCGAATTGCGCGGCGCACGACTTTCGCCGTCCGCGTCTTCGGCAACGACGGGATGAAGACGACGCGCGCCGGCGCGAACGCCTTCCCAACCTCGGCCGCGATCGCCGCGGAGACCTCGCCCGCAGACGCGTTCCGCCCTGGCTTGAGCACGCAGAACAGCCACGGCACCTCACCCTTGACCTCGTGCGGCACGCCGATCGCCGCTGCTTCGGCAACCGCAGCGCAGTGCAGCGCCGCCGACTCGAGCTCCGCCGGCCCGATCCGCTTGCCCGCGATGTTGAGCGTGTCGTCGGAGCGCCCGTGCAGGAACCAGTAGCCGTCCGCATCAACAGACGCCCAGTCGCCGTGCGTCCACACGCCCGGAAACCGCGACCAGTACGTCGCGAGGTAGCGCTCCGGATCGCGCCAGATGCCACGCGTCATGCCCGGCCACGGCCGCTTGCAGACGAGCTCGCCGACCTCGCCCCGCAACGACTGCCCGTCCGGATCGAAGACATCCATGTCGAGACCGAGCGCTGCGAAGCCGACCGACACCGGTTTCGTCGGCGCCAGCGGCGAGACCGCCAGGAAGCACGCGCCCACCTCGGTGCCGCCCGAGACGTTGACGATCGGGATCCGCCCGCCGCCGCAGACGTGCTCGTCGAGCCAGTCGTACGGCCCGCGATTCCACGGCTCGCCTGTGGTCGTCACGGTGCGCAGGCTCGAGAAGTCGGCGGTTGGATCGCCCTTCGGGATCAGCGCGCGAACTAGCGTCGGCGAGATGCCGAGCATCGTCACCCGCTCCTCTTCGGCGAGGCTCCAGATGCGATCGGCGGGCCAGTCGGGCGCACCTTCCACGAACACCGTCGCGGCACCGAGCGCGCCGGCGCCGACCACGATCCACGGCCCCATGATCCAGCCCATGTCCGTCGCGAACAGGACCCGGTCGCCGGCGCGGATGTCCGAGCCGTATGCGCATTCGCGCGCGATCGAGAGCAGGAAACCGCCGTGCACGTGCAGCGCGCCCTTTGGCAGGCCGGTTGTGCCCGAGGTGTAGGCGAGGAGATATGGGTGTTCGCTCTCGAGCTCCAGCGGCGGCATGACGCCGGGCTCGCCGGCGACCAGCTGGTCCCAGAACGCATCGCGCCCAGCGGTCATCGGGCAGTCGATTCCCAGGCGTCGCCAGACGACGACGTGCTCAACACTCGGCGCTTCCGCGAGCGCGTCGTCCGCGATCGTCTTCATCCCGACCGCGGCACCACGTCGCAGCGAGCCGTCGCAGGTGATCAGCACCCGCGCGCCTGCATCCGCGAGTCGTGCAGCGACCGCGGGCGCGGCGAATCCGGAGAAGATCGGAACCTGAATCGCGCCGATGTGTGCGCACGCGTGCGACGCGATCGCGGTCTCGGGCGCCATCGGGAGATAGATCCCGACCGTGTCGCCAGGCTCGACGCCGAGTCCGACAAGCGCCTCGGCAAGACGCGTCGTCTCGCGCGACAGCTCGACCCACGAAAGCGAGCTTCGCGCTCCGTCCTCCGCGCGCCAAATCGCGGCTTCAGCATCCGGCCGCTCGCGAGCCCAGCGATGAACGCACGCCTCGGCGATATTGACCCGGCCGCCGCCGAACCACGTAGCCCACTCGATCCCACGCGACGTATCGAGCGTCGTCTTCCAGTCAATGAAGAACGGGATGTCGAGATCGGCGCGAACGGCTCGCCAGAACCGATCCGGATCGTCGATCGAAACCGCGTGCAGCGAAGCGAAGTCGTCGCAGCCGAGCCCGTGCGCCAACCGCGTGACATTGGCGGTCTCGAGCTGCGCGTGGCTCGGCACCCAGGAATAGCCGGCGCCGATCATTAGTTAGTATACACTAACTTAGTGCGCACTAGCATAGGGCGACGAAAGGGCGGATTGGATGAGGGCTCGGATCTTGGCAGAGGAGAACCGGAAGTGGTGGACGCTCGCGTCGGTGGCGTTCGCGTTGTTCATGATCATGCTCGACAACACGGTCGTGAACGTCGCGTTGCCGTCGATCAAGAAGGATCTCGGGATCAGCTTGAGCTCGCTCGAGTGGGTCGTTTCCGGCTATGCGCTGTCGTTCGCGGTTTTCATGTTGACCGGCGGCAAGCTCGCGGACATGTTCGGCCGCCGGCGGATCTTCGTCATCGGTCTGTTGATCTTCGCGCTCTCGTCGCTCGCGTGCGGGCTCGCGACCGGCGCTGCCTTCCTGATCATCGCGCGGGTCATCCAGGGAGTCGGCGCGGCGCTGATGCTGCCTGCGACGCTCTCGATCATCACCGCCACCTTCCCGCCCAAGGAGCGCGGCACCGCGCTCGGCATCTGGGCTGGCGTTTCGGCACTGGCGCTCGCCATCGGGCCGCTCGTCGGCGGGCTGATCTCCGAGCACATCGGCTGGAACTGGATCTTCTACATCAACGTCCCGGTCGGCTTCATCGGCATCGCTGCGGCCCTGCTCGTGATCCGGGAATCGAAGGACACCTCGCACGAGCAGCGCCTCGATGCGCCCGGCCTGCTCACTTCGGGCGTAGCGTTCTTCGCGTTCGTCTTCACGCTGATCGAATCGAGCCGGTTCGGCTGGACCTCAGCGACGACGCTCGGGCTGTTCGCACTCGGCGCGCTCGGCATCGCGGCGTTCGTCGCCGTCGAGTCGAAGCAGCGCCTGCCGATGTTCGATCTCGCGCTCTTCCGCAATGCGACGTTCGTCGGTGCAAACGTCGTCGCGCTGCTCGTGACGCTCGCGATGTTCGGCGTCTTCTTCTACATCTCGCTCTACATGCAGGACATTCGCCATTACTCGGCGACGCGCGCCGGCGCGACGTTCCTGCCCATGACGCTGCTGATCATCTTCGTCGCGCCGATCGCCGGTCGCTTCTCGGACCGCCTCGGCTCGCGCGGCCTGATGACGGCTGGTATGAGCTTGACGGGGATCTCGCTGCTCGTCTTCGCCCAGCTCGAGCCGCACTCGTCGTTCTGGGTGATGTTGCCTGCGCTCATCGTCGGCGGTGCGGGAATGGCTCTTGTGATGACGCCCATGACCGCCGCCGCGATGAGCGCCGTTCCGGTCGACAAGGCCGGCGTCGGCTCGGGGATGCTGAACACGTTCCGCCAGGTCGGCGGCGCGCTCGGGATCGCGGTGATGGGAGCGATCCTCTCGAACCGCCAGGCAGCGGAGCTTCACGCGGGCGCGACGCGCGTCGAGGCGTTCATGTCGGGACTCCATGCCGCGCTCTACGTCGGCGCCGGTGTGGCCTTCGGAGCTGCGCTCGTCGCCGCGGTCATGGTTCGCAGCCATGCGATAGGCCAGACGGCTCCGCGTGACATCGCCGTCGTGGCCGAGGAAGCCGCGTGAAACCTGCGGGAGCGCGGCTGCCGGCCGGCGAACGACGCTCATCGCTCGTCGACGCTGCGCTGCGCGTCTTCTCGACCGGCAGCTACAGCGGTGCGACGACGGCTCAGATCGCGCGAGAGGCAGGAGTCTCGGAGCCGATCCTCTACCGTCATTTCGCCTCGAAGAAGGAGCTCTATTTCGCCTGCCTCGACGAGGCGTGGCGGCGGCTCGAGAGCCTGTTCGATGCGAAGGTCGCCGAGCTCGGCCCGGTCGAGGCGTGGCGAGCGCTCGGCCCGTCGGCGATGCGAGAGCTCAAGGAGCTGATGCCGATTCTCTGGTTGCAGGCGGTGACCGAGGCGGGCGAGGACGAGGAGATCCGCAGCTACGTCCGGCTCCACATGCGGCGGGTGCACGACTACTTCGCCGACGCGTTCAGGCTGGTTCAGGACGCGGGCGAGATCCCGGCTGACCGCGACATAAACGCCGAGGCCTGGACCTTTATCGCCGGCAGCCTGCTCGCCGCTACGGCCGATCGCCTCGGCGGTCCGCTCACCGCCGACGAGTTCGCTGCGATCAAGACGCAGCGACGCCGCTGGCTCTTCGGCACCGGCTGAAGAACGACTCCAGAAAAGGAAACGTCCCCGGCTGCGGCTTCCGGGGACGTTTCCAACGAGGCGGTGTGCTGACTTCCGAGAGAGTGCAGTCCGTGACTCTGCGGCCCAACCACGTACTCCGGTCTCTCTGTGATGCCTGCCCCGCCTCCCGCATCGGTCTGGCGTTGACCAGTGCGAGGTTCGTGTCGCCGACACTAAAGGCCATGTCTTAAAAAGTCAAGTAGCTCAGTCAAGTGATTTGCGATATCTTGCACTTCACTATGGGGCGGCGGGGGCATCGCGATGACTGACCTGATCCCTGGGGTCGGCGCGGATTCGGCCAATAAGTCGATGGGAATCCGCCTTCGCACGCTCCGCGTCACCGCTGGATTGACCCAAACCGAGCTTGCGGGCGACCGTTGCTCGAAGGAGTACGTCAGCCAGATCGAGCGTGGCAAGACCCGCCCGACGGCCGAGACGATCGAGTGGCTTGCGGCCCGTCTCGACATCGCACCTTCGTTCCTCGAGACAGGCGTCTCGACGGATGTGCGCAACCGGCTCGAGGCGACGCTTGCGCGCGCGGAGGCGCTCAGCGAGGCGCATCGGTTCGACGAAGCTGCCGCGGCCTTTGCGGACACGAGGGATGAGGTCGGCTCCTCGGGCAGCATCGAGCTCGAGGTTCGGGCGCTCTCCGGTGAGGCGTGGGCGCGGATGGAGCTCGGTGAGGTCCGCAAGGCGATCTCGCTGCTCCAGCGCGCGCATCTTGCCGTTGAGGCGCCGGAGTTCAACGATGTCGATCGGGCGGACATCCTCTTCCGGCTCGGCGTCAGCCGCTACAAGCTCGCGAGCATTGCGACCGCGGTTGGGCTCCTCGACCAAGCGTTGACGTTGGCCGAGCGCTCGGAGCTTCCCTGCGATCTGCTTCGCGCGGACATTCTCGGCTGGCGCTCGCGTTGTCGCCGCCACCAGCGTGACTTCGAGGCTGCGCGCGAGGATGTCGAGCGCGCGCTTGAGCTTGCGCAGGCGATGGACGATCGCCGCGCGATCGCGAACGCGTACTACCAGGCCTCCCTCGTGACCGAGCGGATGGGCCATTCGATCGCGTCGCGCAACTACGCGCAGCGGGCGAAGGCGCTCTACGAGGAGCTGAACGATCGGCGTGCAGTCGGCCGGTTGACGCAGAACCTCGGCGGGCTTCACCTTCTTCTTGGCAAGCCGACCGAGGCGATCGAGCAGCTCAAGGCTGCGTTCACGATCGCCGTCGAATCGGACTCCAAGCCGGATGCTGCACAGGCACTCGGCAACCTCGGGACGGTCCATCTTCATCTCGAGGAATTCGACGCGGCCGACGACTATGCGCGGCGCGCGCTCGAGCTGTTCGAAGACCGCGAGGACTATCTTCAAGAAATCGGCCAGGCGCATGTTGTGCTCGGGCGTTCACTGATGGAGCGCGAGCGGCTGGACGAGGCGGGGGAGTGCTTCAGGGCTGCCGACTCAAGTTTTGAGCGACTTGGGTCGATCAGCTACAGAGCGGGGGCGTGGGTCGCGTTGGGTGACCTTGCGAGTCGTCGTGGGGACGACCGTGAGGCGGCGCGGCTGTATCGCAATGCGGCGGCGACGCTGCAAGACATCCGCTTCTAGGAAGGAGGCTCCCCATATGAAGGCTCGCCTGATCCTTCATCGCAGTTGGACCGACGGCCACTAGCCGCCGAGAGAGCTGTGGCTAGACTCGGGCGCGGATGTTGCGCCCTGTTGTGGCCCTTCGCGCCCTGAGCTGCACGCTGCTTGCCGGGCTTCTGCTTGCTGGCTGTGGCAGCTCAGGGCGTTCTTCTTCTGACGCCGGATCCACTCTGAAGGCTCTGGCTGGGAAGGCGCCGATCGCGGTCGTGCCGGGCACGGAAGACTTCCAGCCGGGACGCAACCGCTTCTCGTTCTTGATCATCGATCCCCAGTCGCGGCCGATCTCGACCCCGACCGCCAACGTGTGGGTGGCGACGAGCCTCACCGCGGTCCCGTTCGAGCAGACGACCGCGCGGAGTGAGCCCGTTGGTGTGGCCAGCGGCGCGAAGGCTCCCGTCGGCTCGATCTACGTGACACACGTCAACCTGCCAAAGCCCGGGAAGTACTGGCTACTCGCCGTCCCGAACGGCGCCTCGGGGTCGGTGCGCGCGCTCGCCAATCTGGTCGTTCCGGCGAAGCGCACTGCCGCGCCGTGGGTCGGCGATCGGGCTGTTCCGTCTGATACGCCGACGCTTGCGAGCGTCGGCGGCAAGCTCGCCGCGGTCAGCACGGCGACGCATCCTGACCCGCGGCTCTACCAGATCTCCGTCGCCCAGGCGATGGCGGCCCACGTGCCGTTTGTCGTTAGCTTCGCGACGCCGAAGTTCTGCACGAGTCGGACGTGCGGGCCGGTCGTCGATGTCGTCGATGCGGTCGCCAAGAAGCTCGCGGCGACTCCGGTGCGCTTCATCCACGTTGAGATCTACAACGGCAACGATCCCGCCGAGGGCTTCAATCGTTGGGTGGACAAGGAATGGCGCCTACCGACCGAGCCGTTCACGTTCGTTGTCGATCGGCGGGGCATCATCCGTGCGAAGCTCGAAGGTGCGTTCTCGGTCGCGGAGCTCGAAAGCACGGTCCGCGCTCAGCTACTGCGCCACGCATAAGGCGACGGCCGCCAGGGGGTGGCGGCCGTCGTGTCTTCAGGGGAAGCAGAGAACCTCGAGGGAGAGTTCTCCGCTTGCCAGATTCGGCGGCGCTGCGGCGATTCCTGTGTCGCTACGTAGACTCGCTGGCGTGACCAGCCAGGCGGTTCCGCTGACGTCGCTCGCTCGTGCGGGCGGCTGCGCAGCGAAGTATTCGGCGGCGCGGCTCGAGACGCTACTCGCCGGGCTCGTCCCGGCCGAGGCTGAGGATCTGCTCGTCGGGCTGAACCCGGCCGACGACGCCGCCGTCTACCGGCTCGACGACGAGCGGGCGCTCGTGTTCACCGTCGACTTCTTCCCGCCCGTTGTCGACGACCCGCGCGACTTCGGCGCGATCGCCGCGACGAACGCGCTCAACGACGTGTTCGCGATGGGTGGTGTGCCGCTGCTGGCGTTGTCGATCACGGCGTTTCCGGAGGAGTTGCCGACTGAGGTTCTCGGCGAGATCCTCGCCGGCGCCAACGAGGTCGTGCGCGCCGCGGGGGCGATCCTTGCCGGTGGCCACACTATTCGCGACGCCGAGCCCAAGTACGGCTTGGCGGTCGTGGGCACTGTCCACCCTTTAGGAATCTGGCCGAAGAGTGGTGCCCAGGCTGGCGTTGCGCTGTTCCTAACCAAGCCGCTTGGCACGGGCCTCGTGTTGCAGGCGCAGCGGGACGGGATCGCGCCGGAAGGTGCGCTCGCCGAGGCGGTGGCCGCGATGCGGACGCTGAACCGCGACGCGGCCGACGTTCTGCGCCCGTTTTCGCCGAATGCCGTCACTGACGTGACGGGCTTCGGGTTGCTCGGGCACGCGCACGAGGTTGCTTTGCGCAGCGGCGTGCGACTCGTTCTCGACGCGGCCGCGCTGCCCGCGTTGCCGGGCGCCCTCGAGCTCGGGGACGCAGGCGTCCGTACCGGCGGAGATCGTCGCAACCGGGAGTTCGCCGAGCCGCACTGCACCGTTACGTGCAGCGAAGCGATCGAGGCGCTGGCGCACGATCCGCAGACCGCCGGCGGGCTCTTGATCTCGCTGCCGGCAGCGAAAGGAGCCGTGCTGGAGGCGAGCTTTGCTGCCGCCGGCCTGTTCCTCGCTCGGATCGGCAGCGTCGAGCCGGGCAGCGGCGTCTCGCTCTCTTGAGCACGCCTAGACTGGACGGCGTGGAGTCGGTGTTCGCTCGGGTGCGTGCGCGAGAGGTTTCGGCGGCGCACTTCCTGCGGCTCGCGACCGCTTCGGTTGTCTCGTTCTACGTCGTTGTCACGTCGGGCGCCGTCGTCCGGCTGACGGCATCCGGGCTCGGCTGCGACAACTGGCCGCGCTGCGGCTCGACGCCTTTCCCGGAGAAGGGCGGCCATGCGTTCATTGAGTTCGGGAATCGTGTCGTTGCCTTCTGCGCGATCGTTGTCGCGCTCGTCACCTGGCTCGCGGCACGGCAAGTTCGCGGCCTTGCTCCCGGCGCTCGTCGAGCGGCGCTCGGCGTCCTCCTCGGTGCGGTCGCCCAGATCCCGCTTGGCGGGATAACGGTGATCTTCAAGCTCCACCCCTTGCTTGTGATGAGTCATTTCCTGCTCGGTCTTGCCGTCTTTGGGCTGGCGGTGGCGGTCGCGTTGGAGGCGTGGAGCCACGACGCCGGTCGCGGCAAACCCGTGGGGCCACGCTGGTGGAGGCGGATGGTGCTTGCGGGCCTGCCGGCGTGCTTCGTGCTCGTCGTGTCCGGCGCGATCGTCAGCGCCTCCGGCCCGCACTCCGGCGGGACGAACATTCGGCGGCTCGGCGTCGGCATCGTCGACGCGGTGTATGTCCATGTGCGGATCGTCGCCGTCTTCAGTATCGGCTTCTTCGTAATCGGCGGGTGGCTCGCGCGGCACCGGAGAGAGGTGCCCGGCGTCGCGGCGATCGCCGCCGCATTGCTCGCCGTGCTCGTTGCGCAGGGCGTTCTCGGCGAGGTGCAGTACCGCACGCACTTGCCGTGGTGGCTCGTGCTGATCCACGTATCGCTCGGTGCGGCGATCTGGGGGCTGGCGGTCGCATTTGTCCACGCGATCTGGCGTCCACCCGCCGCGCTCGTGCGTCAGTAAGCTCAGATCGTGGAGAGTCCTGACCTTCGGATGTCCGAGCGGCCGACTCTCCGGCGTCCCGTGCTTGTTGCCGCGTTCCAGGGCTGGAACGACGGCGGGCAGGCTGCAACACTCGCGGGCGGCTATCTGGCGCGGCTGTGGGAGGCCGAGAAGTTCGCCGACATCGACCCGGAAGCGTTTGTCGACTTCCAGGCGACCCGGCCGCACGTGACCCTCGACGAGGGAATGCAACGGAAGATCGTCTGGCCCGAGAATGCCTTCTACCACGGCCCGATCCCCGGAGCCGACCGCGACGCCATTGTCCTACTCGGCGTCGAGCCGAACTTCCGCTGGCGCGCGTTCTCCGACGTGATCGTCGGCCTGGCCCGCGAGTTGCAGGTCGAGCTTGTCGTCACGCTCGGTGCGCTGCTCGCCGATGTGCCGCACACGCGGCCGTCTCCCGTGACTGGTTCGGCGACGGATTCGAAGCTCGTCGAGGAACTCGGCTTGCAGCATTCGCGCTACGAGGGCCCGACCGGCATTGTCGGCGTGCTCCACGATGCGTGTCGTGCCGCGGGTATAGCGTCCGTGAGCTTGTGGTCGGCCGTGCCGCATTACGTGTCGCTCGCGCCGAGCCCGCGTGCTGCGCGGGCGCTGTGCGAGCGCCTGGCGACGCTGATCGGAACGCCGATCGACACCACCGAGCTCGCCGAGGCCGAGGCCACGTACGCCGAGCAAGTCTCTGAAGCGGTGTCCACGGACGCCGAGACGCAGTCGTACGTCGAGGAGTTGGAGCGGCGCGCCGACTCGCTCGAGGAACTCGTCGAGGAGCGCGGCATCCCGTCAGGCGACTCGATCGCCGCCGAGCTGACGCGGTTCCTGCGCGAGCGCGAAGCGAACGGCGATGACGTGCCGCCTAGCCGAACGTGAACGAGTAGGCGAGCACCCCGGGAGTGAAACGCAGCTCGAGCAGGTGCTGGCCGGATCGCTGCGAGTCGACCACGGTGTAGAGCCGGTCACCGGTGACGTGAACCGCGGTCGTTCGGTGCCCGTCGACGCGCACCGTCATCGTGCCGGTGCCGCCGAGGACGATGTAGACCTTGCTCGCGAGGTACTTCAGCCGCAGTCGCGAGCCCTGTCCGGCGACGATCCGCTCCTGCTCGATGTTCCAGCTGCCGCCGTAGGCGAGCTCGTTCAGTGCCAGCTTCAGTGGCAGTCGGTACGCGTGCAGGCGGTCGGGGACGATGGTCTCGCCCGCGTAGTGCGCGAGCCGAGCGGCGCCGAGGTACGACTCAGGCGTGAGCGAGCCGACCGGCGTCGTGTCGGCGATTCCCGTCGCGCTCGCCGGCAGGCTGCCTGAGGCCCCACCGAGCAGCGTCCTGATCGCAGCCTCGCTTTTGTCGTAGTCGCCTTCGCCGAAATGGAATTCGCGGACGCGCCCTTTGCGGTCGACGAGGTACTCCGCCGGCCAGTACTGGTTGCCCCAGGCGTTCCAGGTCCCGTAGCCGTTGTCGATCGCGACGGGGTAGCGCACGCCGAGCCGGCTCGCATTCGCTTTCACGTTCGACGGGACGTGCTCGAAGGCGAACTCCGGCGTGTGGACGCCGACCACGACGAGCCCAGCCTTGCGATAGCGCGCGGCCCAGGCCTCGACGTGCGGCAGCGTCCGGAGGCAGTTGATGCACGAGTACGTCCAGAAGTCGACTAGCACGACCTTGCCGCGAAGGCCGGCGATCGAAAGCGGCTGCGTGTTGAGCCACTGCGTGACGTTTGCGAAGTCCGGCGCCGGGCCGTAGTCGGGCAGGCTGGACGTGTCCGTAGGCGACGGTGCCGTTGCGGGCTTCGTCGCGGTGAGAGCGTGCGCGCCGGTCAGCTTGCGCAGCTCCTTCGACGCTGGCGTGCTCTGCTCGACCCGATCCTGGACGGCTTGCGTGTAGCCGGGGATAAACGTCTGCAGGTTCCGGTCGACGCCGAATGCGATCGCGATTGCGGTGCCGAGGATCAGTACGCCCGACGTGCGGCGGACGAGCTTCGCGTGCGAGCGGAGTCGTCCCGCGACGCTGCGACCGGCGTAGGCAATCGCGAGCAGCGGCAAAGCAGCGCCGAGCGCGTACGCGAGCGTCAACAGGATCCCCTCGGCTCCGAGCTTGCTCTTCGCGACGAGAACGGTGATCGCCGCGAGCACCGGCCCTGCGCACGGGACGAAGACGAGCCCGAGGCTCGCGCCGAGGAGCACGCCGCCGCCGAGGTCTCCCGCGGGACGCCTGCCGAGTCGTTCGAGTGGCCGAGCGACGAGGTCGCCGAGCTGCGGGACGAGCAGCGTTGCGGCGACGATGACCAGCAGCGCGATCGCGATGCTTCGGAGCAGATCCTGCGGTAGGCCGAGCGCGTTCAGCAGCCAGGCGGCGGCGAGCGTGAAGACGGTGAAGCTACCGACGAGACCGGCGATGATCGCAATCGGGCGGCGTCCGGTGGCACCGCCGGCGAGCACAATCGGCAGTACTGGCAGAACGCAGGGAGACAGCGCGGTGACGAGGCCGGCGAGGAAGCCGATGCCGAGCAGGACGAGCATCGCGTCTCAGGGTAGAGGCGGGATCTTACGACTGGCTTACGCGGCGTCTGCTGCGGGCGTACTGGTCTCGACTGGCGGCTCGGCGGGAGCCGGCGTCTCGGCGCCAGAGGCCACGGAGCCGTTCGCGTTCTCGGGCGCTGGCCCGCGACGCCGTTTGCGCCGCCGACGCGACTTCCGAGCGGGAGCCTTCGGCGCCGGCAAGTTCTCGGCGAGCGCATGCGCGACGTCCGTGATCACGCCGATCTCCTCGCGGGCCGCGTCGAGCAGCCCGTTCCCGCGTGGCGTGTAGCCCTCGGCGGATGCGAGTAGCGCCGCGCCGCCCTGGATCGGCAGAGCCTTCGCGACCTTCACGAGCTGCGCGAGATTCTCCTCGTGCCGGTGTCCGCGAGAGTTCGCCGCGGCGCCAAGGAGACGTTTCGCTTCCGGGAACTCTTGGCTTGCCTTCCGATCCTGAATCTTGCGCGTCGCACGCGCGAGCTTCCAGGTCCAGCGACCCAGGATCTGATCCGGCGCGGTGGCCTTCCCCTCCCCGATCGCCCGCAGCAGCGTGCGGACACCCGCCGAGCGATCCTTCTCCCACGGCGGCGCCTGCGTCACGAGCGTCACGAGATCGTCGAAGTCGGCGCGCTCCACCGGCGTCGCGACGCGGTCAGCGAGCGCCGTCAGGCGCAGCCGACGGTTCGGGTTCTCGGCGGCGCAGACCGAGAGGAACGCGTCGAGCGCGCCCTTGCGCGCGCGACCCTCGGCGAACGTGAGCGCGAACTCCGCGCGCTGATCGAAGCGAATGTTGCGGCCGGCGATCGTCGCCCAGAAGCGCTGCTCGTCGTCGTCGAGGTACTTCGGGTCGACCCGCGTCCACTCGCGCTGGATCACCATCAGCCGGCGCGCCACGTCAGGCGTGACCGGAACGAGCCATGGCAACGGCGACAGATTGCGGCGGGCGCGACGTTGTTGCCGCCGGCGCGGTGCGGGTGTGACGCGCGCGCCTTCGCGGTAGAAGTCGGCGCCGAGCAGTGAGTGCAATGAGACGACGCGGTCGTTGTGCGTCGCCGACTTCGGCGTGAAGTCGACGACGATGCCGGCTTCCTTGCGCGGATGCATCCGCATGATGCGGCCGATTCGCTGCTGGTACACGCGGCGCGAGGCCGTCGGCGCGAGGTGGAAGCACACGGTGGCGCGCGGCGAGTTCCAGCCTTCGGCGAGCAGCTGCGCGTTGATCAGGACGTTGATCTCGCCTCGCTCATAGGCAGCGAGGGTCTCGGCGAGCTTCACTGGAGGTGTGCGGCCCGAGACGGCTTCGGCTTTGAGGCCAGCGGCACGAAACTCCTGTGCGAGGTTGTACGCGTGGTCGACGCCGGCAGCGTAGACGATGCCCGGGGTCGAGCCGAAGCGTTCGCGATACAGGCTGGCTGCGGCTTGGTTCAGGGCCTGATGATCGAGGGCGGCGGCAAGAGCGCGCTCCTCGAAGTCCCCGCCGACGATCGGCACGGCGTTGATCGCGGCGGCCGGGGGAACGCGGAGACAACGCAGCGGTGCGATCAGCCCGCGTCGCGCGGCGTCGGCAAGCGGCAGGTCGTCGACTGAGGCGGGGAAGACATCGGAGACCTGTTTCGCGATCAGGTTCTCGGTCGCCGTCATGCCGATGTAGATCGGCTCCGGCAGGCTGCGGATCGCGGCGCTCGTCTTCTCGCCAAGGGCGGTGTGCGCCTCGTCGCAAATCACGAGCTGGTACGCCGTGCGGCTGATCGACCCGGCGTGGCGCGCGAACCATGCGTAGGTCTGGATCGTGATCGGGTCGTCCCGCAGCGGCTCGAGGCCGGTCTCGATCGCGGGCGTGAACCGATCGGCGTAGCCCTCGGTCGTCAGGTCGCTGGTGAACTGCGAGACCAGCAGCCGGCGATGGGTGAGAATCAGGATTCCCAGGTGGCGAGCCGATTCGACGAAGCCCGCCGCGGCGATCGTCTTGCCGGATGCAGTCGGGTGGCGGAAGCGGTAGCGACGGCTGGCGCCGGGGTCGTCGGCCACGGGAACGACCTCGTCGACATCCTCGTCAATCAGGCCAGCGTCTTCGTCGTCGTCCTCCAGATCGGGGTTGACTTCGGCTTCGAGCTCGGCCGTCGCTGTGCCGTTCCCGTTGCCGTTCTCCTCGGCGTCGCGTTGATTTGCCGCGATCAGCTCGGTTAGCATTCCGGCAAGCGCGTCGATCTGGTGCCGGCGAAGCTCCGTGCCGGTCGCGGTGGCCGGGCTCGGCGAGGCGAGCACCCGCTCCAGCCCGAGCATCAGGCCGTAGCGCACTTTCCAGCGGGGCGACGGCGTCGTGCGCCCGGCGTCAAGCTCCGCACACGCGTCCTCGAGCGCGGCACGACGAGCTGTGCCCGTGGCGAGCGCCTCCCGCGGGTCCTCGCCGGGGTGCAGGAACGGCTCGCCGTACCAGGCTTGTGCTCGGAGCGCCAGAGCCTCGAGGCTCTCGGTCGACTCCGACGGTGTTGTCGGGTGAAGTGTCGCTTCGTGCATGAGCGCAGCACACACAGGTGCTGCTACTGAAGGGATCTCGCGCGCCCGTACATGCTTCAACGGTTTGAGCGTCGCTACTCGGAGCATACCCGACGAGGTCGGATGCTGGCTAGGTCAGCTCATTCCTGCACGGATTTCGGCGAGCGGGCCGCCGGCAACACGTTGCGAAACGCCGGTCTGGTCGAGATGCTTCGTGAGGCCGCCGAGGAAGAACGGGAAGCCGGCGCCAAGGATCAGGCACGCGTCGACAGCGGCGGCGGACTCGACGACGCCTTCCTCGAGCAGGCGGCGGATTTCGTCGGCGAGAGCTTCGAGCACCGCGATCGTGAGCTGCTCGACCGGCTGCGGTGCGTGCTCCAGCACGACGATGTCGGTGTCACCGGCCGCCAGGCTCGCGAGGGTTGCCGAAAGCGGGAATCGATCCGGGAACGAGCCGTGCAGCGTCTCGAGGACGTGATTTGCGACGCGCGGCCCGACCATGCCGAGCAGAACAGACGGCGCCATCGGCAGCCCGAGCCGGAGTACGGCTTGGTCGGTCTCCTCGATCGTATTGCCGTGCTCGAGCGCGTGCATCAGTACGGTTGTCATGCGGGTGAGCACCCGGTTGACGACGAATGCGGGCGCGTCGCGGACGAGGACGCCGCGCTTTTTGAGGTTGCCCGTGACGGCCCAGGCGGTGGCGAGCGTCGCGTCGTCGGTGTGCGCGGTGCGGACGAGCTCGACGAGTGGCAGTAATGCGACTGGGTTGAAGAAGTGCATCCCGGCGACGCGTTCCGGATGTGCAAGCTCCGCGCCCATCTCGGTGATCGACAGCGACGAGGTGTTCGTCGCCAGCATGCACTCGGGGCCGACGACGGCTTCCAGTGCGGCGAACACCTCGCGCTTCAGCGCCGGTTCCTCGAAGACGGCTTCGAGCACGAGGTCGCAGCCGTTGAACACGTCGTACGAGGTGCCGCCGGAGACGAGCGACGTGAGGAAGCGAGCCTTCGACTCGGCCAGCCGACCCTTCGCGACCATGCTCTCGAGCTCGCCGTGGATCCAGCCGATCGCGTCGTCGACCTGCTCCTGCGTGAGGTCGCGCAGCACGAGCGGCACTTCGAGGCGGTGCAGGAAGAGCAGCGCGAGTTGTCGCGCCATCAGCCCGGCGCCGACGATACCGACCTTCGTGACGCGCCTCGGTTCGGCGTCGATCGTGGCGGCCGCACGCTTCGCGCGGCGCTCGACGACGTCGAATGCGTAGATCGAGGCCTGCGCCTGCGGCCCGGGGAGCAGGTCGGCGAGCGCATCCTCCTCGGCTTGGTAGCCCTCCTCGATCGTCCAGGTAGCGG
The DNA here is from genome assembly GCA_025358355.1 of Actinomycetes bacterium. Classification (GTDB taxonomy): domain Bacteria; phylum Actinomycetota; class Thermoleophilia; order Gaiellales; family Gaiellaceae; genus Gaiella. The sequence goes on from JANYJX010000095.1 coordinate 53,992, forward strand.
CGCCCTCGATCAGGTCGAGCGCGCGGTATGGGGCGGGGGCGGCACCGTGAACTTGGTCGTCGACCTGGAAGCGCGCGCGCCGGCAGATCTCGGCGGCATCCGAAAGATCGGTGGTCAGAGCGGGCTTCGGCGCCTGCTCCTCGATCCGCGCCAGGAGGAACGCGAGCGACTCGTCGACGAACTCGACGGGCTCGAACAGCGCGTCAGCGAGTCCCAGCTCGAACGCCTTCGGCCCGGTCAGCGTCCGGTTCTGCCGCAGCGGATTCGACACGATCAGCTCGACCGCGCGCTTCGCTCCGATCAGGCGGGGAACGAGTTGCGTGCCGCCCCAGCCGGGAATGATCCCGAGCGAGACTTCGGGCAACGCGATGTGACGTACGGCCGACGAGATAGTTCGGAAATCACAGTGCAGTGCGATCTCGACACCCCCGCCGAGCGCTGCGCCGTTGATTGCCGCAAGCGTCGGGAACGGGAGCGAGCGCAGCGCGCCGAACAGCTCGTGGCCTGCGCGCCCCGCTTCGCGTGCCCGGTCGGCGGTCATGCCGGGGAACTCGTCGATGTCGGCGCCGGCCGCGAAGACGAGCGGCTTACCGGTGAGCAAGAGGCCGCTCCAGTCGCGTGCTTCGAGCTCGCTGAGAACGGTGCGGAGCGATTCGAGCGCCTCGCGGCCGAAGGTGTTTGGCTTCCGCCAGTCGGCGCCGTTGTCGATCGTGACGAGCGCGATCTGTCCGGCGCGCGTTGTTAGCTGCCGGAGCTTGAACTGCGTCACGGGCTTGCCGCTATCTGCCAACGCAGCTCTCCCAGAGCAGTGCCGCGCCCATGCCGAAGCCGATGCACAGCGCGGTGAGGCCGAAACGAACGTCGGGCTGGCGATCGAACCCGTGTGCGAGTTGCGCCATCAGGCGCACGCCAGTCGCGGCCAGCGGGTGGCCGCATGCGATCGCTCCGCCGTACAGGTTCAGGCGCGGGTCGTCGGACGCGATGCCCATCCCGTCGCACCAGCTCAGGACCTGCACGGCGAACGGCTCGTTCAGCTCGAAGAGGCCGATCTCGTCGAGCGTGACGCCGGTTCGCTCGAGTAGCTGCTTCGTCGCGGGGATCGGCCCGAGCCCCATCAGATGCGGCTCGACACCGGCGTACGCAAAGCCGACGAGGCGCATCTTCGGCTGGAGGCCGAGCTCGCGCGCGGTCTCCTCCGCGGCAAGGATGCAGGCGGTTGCGCCGTCGGTGAGGCCGGCGGAGTTGCCCGCGGTCACGCGGCCGCCAGCACGGAACGGCGTTCGGAGACCGGCCAGGGCTTCGAGCGTCGTCTCGGGGCGGAGGAACTCGTCGCGCGCGGCGACTGTCCAGCCGGCATCGCCGAAGACAGCCATCGGCACGACGATCCCGTCCATCTCGCCTGCGTCCCATGCGGCCGTCGCTTTGCGCTGGCTCGCGACCGCGTATGCGTCGGCGTCCGCGCGCGTGAGCTGCGGCAGCACGTCGTGGAGGTTCTCGGCGGTCTGGCCCGTTGCGGCAGCGGTCTGGTCGATCAGCCGCTCGGCGGCGAAGCGCGGGTTGAAGTCGACCTCGGCGCCCATCGGGTGGTGGCCCATGTGCTCGACGCCACCGGCGATCACGATGTCGGCGGCACCCATTGCGATCTCGCCCGCGCCAGTGGTGGTCGCGGTGAGCGCGCCCGCGCACATCCGGTCGAGCGCGAAGCCGGGCACCGAATGCGGCAGGCCGGCAAGCAGCGCCACATCGCGGCCGAGCGTCAGCCCCTGGTCGCCGACCTGGGCGGTGGCGGCGACGATCACATCACCGATCCTTTCCGGTGGCAGCGACGGACTCCGACGAAGCAGCTCGCGGACGAGCTTGGCCACCATGTCGTCGGCGCGGGTCTTCGCAAACAGGCCGTCCGGGGTGGCCTTGCCGAAGGCTGTTCGGACACCGTCGACGTATACGACCTCGCGCAGCTCACGTGCCATTCTCGGGAGGATAGCCGCGTTGACTGACTAGTCGATCAGCCGGGCTGAACGCCGGCTACTGGTCGTCGGAGGCGAGCTCGCGGGCACGGTTCATCGCTGCCTGGATCGCGTTCAGGAACGCGGCCCGCACGCCGGCGATCTCGAGCTCGCGGATCGCCGCGATCGTCGTTCCGCCCGGTGAGGTGACCATCTCGCGCAGCTCGACCGGATGCATCTTCATGTCGCGCAGCTGCTTCGCGGTGCCGAACATCGTCTGCACGACAAGCTGCGTCGAGATCTCGCGCGAGAGCCCGAGGAGGATCCCGGCCTCGATCATCGCCTCGGACAGGAGCGCGAAATACGCGGGGCCTGAGCCGGAAACGGCGGTGACCGCATCCATGTAGGGCTCGGCGACGCGGACAACCGCTCCCAGGTGGAGGAGCGCTTCCTCGGCGAGCTTGAGGTGCGCCTCGCTCGCGTGCGCGCCCGCGCACAGCCCGGCGATTCCCTCGTGGACGACTGATGGCGTGTTCGGCATCGCACGGACGACGGGGATGCCGTCGGCGAGGTGGCGCTCGACCGTGGCTGTTGGGATCGCCGCTGCGATCGAAAGGACGGTCTGCTCGGGCGTGATCACGCTGCGGATTTCGGTGAGGAGCGGGACGATGTCCTGTGGCTTGACGGAGACCACGACAAGCGCGGCGCGCGTGACGGCGTCCGGGTTCGAAAGAGTGGTGCGGATGCCGTGGCGCTCGTGCAACTCCGACAGGTGCTCGGGGCGGCGGCCGGTCGCGACAATGTCGCCGGGCGAGCGCCACTCGGAGCTGAGGAGTCCGGAGATCAGCGACTCGCCGATCTTGCCGGCGCCTAGGACGGCGATGCGTCGTTCGTCTACGGCCATGTCCGGAGTCTAAGCCGCGCGACGAGCGCGCAGTCGGGTGCGGCGCGCGACGTCGGCGTCGGCTCCTGGAACGAGGCCCTTCGTCCAACCGAGCAGCAGCAGTTCGCCGGCGAGGCCCTGCCATTCGGCGTACGGCTCGAGGAGCTCTGCTGTTTCGGCTGCGTCGGCGGGGCGGCCCCGCAACGCGGTGACGAGCTTGATCAGCCCAAGGTCGCCGACGAGCCCATGGTCGTAGCGGCCGAGCCCTTCGAGCGCGATCACTCCCACCGACCACGGGCCGACTCCGCGCTCTCGGGTGAGGCGAGCGAGGATGGCGGCGGTAGGGTGGTCGTGGAGGCGTTCGAGGTCGATCGTGCTGACGAGGCGCAGGAGCGTGGCGGCTCGGCTCGCGGCAAGGCCATTCGCGCGAAGGCCGGCGGGAGAGAGGGTTCGGAGGGCTGCTCGTCCCGCGACCTCAGTTCCGCAGGCGCGGAGGATTGCGCGCTCGACCTGGCGTGCGCGACGCGCATCGACGAGCTGGCCGCACATCGCGCGGAGCGTTGCGTGCGCAACGGTTGGGAGCCGGAGTGGGCGCCAGCCGGCGAGTGCTCGGGTGGAGCGGCCCAGGAGCGCGTCGTCTGCGAAGCGGCGGTGGAACTCGGCGGTGTCGTCGTCGAGCGCGAGCATGAACCTGGCCTTGGCGAGGTTCTCCTCGGTCGCTGCGTGGACGACGACGCGGCCGTCGGGGCGCTGCCAGGCGGCTGCCGTGGTCCCGTCCGCGAGCGGCGCCGACCAGTGGCCGGAGCGCGCCATCAGCTGGAGTCGGTACGGCCCGCGCGGCGGGATGACGGCTTCCAGCACGAGGCGCAGCCTACTTCGGCTGGTCTCGCGAATGACCCGAGCGGACACGTCTGGGGTCAGACCCTGGCCATGTCCCGCCGAGACAGTTTGGCTGCGGGCTTGTTCGTCTGATTCGTAGGCATTGGCCGCCGCTCGCGCTACCGTCGCCCGATGACGCTCGCCGACACCGTCTCTCTCCGGTCGCGCCAACGGAAGCTTCGCCTCTTCCTCGACGAGATGCGCCCGACCGCCGCGACGACCGTGCTCGACGTCGGCGCGGACGAGGTTGGCTTCGGCGCCGCCGGCGGCCAGGACGGCTGCACGACGCACAACTTCCTCGAAGAGCTCTACCCGTGGTCGGAGCAGATCACGGCGGTCGGGCTGCACGACGGAACCGGATTCCGAGCGCGCCACCCGCAGATCGCCTACGTCCAGAGCGACGGCTGCGCGCTCCCGTTCCCGGATCGCGCATTCGACATCACCTTCTCGAACGCGGTGATCGAGCACGTTGGCGACCTGGATCGGCAGCGCGCATTCGTTCACGAAGCAGTGCGCGTCGCGGGTCGCGTCTTCCTGACGACGCCTAACCGCTGGTTCCCGATCGAGGTGCACACCCGCCTGCCACTCGTTCACTGGCTGCCGGAGGCAGCGGCGAATCGCGCCTACGATCTGGCGCGCAAGCCGTGGGCGAAGGAGAACCGACTACTCGGGTCGAGCCAGCTTCGGGCGCTCTTCCCGGTCCCAGTCCGCATCGTGAACCTCGGCCTGACGATCGTGGCGATCACATGACCGCGCGGATTCCGCGCCTCGCGCTCGCCGTGTTCGTTGTCGGACTCGCGTTCCACAATCTCGTGCTCGCCGAGCTGTGGGACGCGGGTCTTAGAGGGCGTAGCCTCGACGTCGTCGCCGCGTGGAAGGAAGCGCTGCTGGCGCTCGCACTCGGTGCCGCCGCCTGGCGGGCGCGAAGGCTGCCGCTCGCGACGACCGCCGACCGGCTTGCGCTTCTCTACGCTGCGTTCGTCGTTGTCTACGCCGTCCTCCCGCAAGGCTGGCTCGGCGGAAACGCCACAACCAAAGGCGTCTTGTATTCGCTCCGCCACGACCTCGACCGGTGGCCGCGTACGCGCTCGGCCGGCTCGTCGTGCTCCGCGCCGGCGACAGGAAGCGCCTCGCTTGGCTCGCGGTCGCGGTCGGCGCAGCGCTATCGATCTGGGGATTGATCGATGTCTACCTCGTGCCGCTGCAGTGGTGGCGCGATTCCGGCGTTCCCGGCTGGTTCAAGGATCAGCTGTCGCTCAACTATGGCCACGGTCTGACGGGCCTGCCCGAGAACTGGGTCTACAACACTGGAGACGAGACAAACCCGATTCGCCGGCTCGTCGCGACGTTCCTCAGCCCGCTCGCCACGGCGTACTTGCTTGTCGTGGTGCTGCTGTTCCTTGCAGCGCGGGAACGGGCCACGCGCTGGTCAAACGTTGCCGCGCTCGCCTGTTTCGCCGGGCTCCTTTGGACGCACACCCGCGCCGCAACGCTTGCCCTTGCCGGCGGGCTCGTTCTGCTCGCGGCCGCGCAGCGTCGCTGGCCGCCGCTCGGCCTCGCCGCTGTGGTCGTCGGCGTCTCGGTCGGTTTCTTCGCCGCCTACTCGTCGATCGGCCCATCGACGAGCTACACGGCGACGGAGCTCGCCGCACTCAGGGAGAACGCGCACAAGCCGCACCCCGCTGGCGGCGACCCGTTCTCGGCTGGCGATACGTCGCTCTCGAGCCACTGGCGGAATCTCCGAGACGGGCTGCGCACCGTGATCCACCATCTGCAAGGGTTCGGGCTAGGGAACGCCGGCACCGAGGCAAAGCGAACCCACGTTGACATCCTGGCCGGCGAGTCGACGTACACCCAGCTCGGCGTCGAGATCGGCCTCGTTGGGATGCTCGCGTTCGTCGCGTGGAGCCTGGCCGTCTTCCGCGGCTTGTGGTCGCGCTCGCCGTGGCTCTTCGCGGCGTTCGGTGCGGTCCTCGCGCTCGGGCTACAGACCGACCTCCTCGGTGTGCACTGGCTCGCGTACTGCCTGTGGGCGGCGGCCGGCGCTACCCTCCAACAGGAATGAGCATCGATCCACGGGTCGACATCGGTCACACCCACTTGAAGGTCGCCGACCTCGATCGCGCCCTCGGCTTCTGGCACGACGTTCTCGGGTTCGAGGTCCAGCAACGGTACGGAGATCAGGCTGCGTTCCTCTCGGCGGGCGGCTATCACCATCACATCGCGCTTAACACCTGGGACAGCCTTGGCGGCTCACCGCCGCCGCGCGGCACGACCGGGCTGTTCCACGTCGCGATCCGCTACCCCGATCGCGCAACTCTTGCCCACGCGCTGCGCAGACTCCTTGCGGCCGGCATCGCGCTCGACGGCGCCACGGATCACGGGGTCAGTGAGGCGATCTACCTGCGCGATCCCGACGAGAACGGCGTCGAGCTGTACCGCGATCGACCCCGCGATGAGTGGCCACGAACCGCGACAGGCGAGCTCGCGATGGTGAATGCGCCGTTCGATCTGCGCGCGTTGCTCGACGAGAATCCCGCATAGCCGAGCGCGAGGTCCGTACCATGGAGGAATGCGTCGCCTGAGTGACAGGCGGGTCGCGACGATATTCGCGCTCGTGCTCGCCTCTGGGTTCTGTTTCGCGCTTGTCTGGCTACGCGCCTGGCGAACCGGAGAGAACGACTACGGGTTCCTCGTCTGGAACCTGGAGCTCGCGTGGATCCCGTTCATCGTCGCGCTTGCGTTCTACGACAGCTGGCGCCGCGGCCGGCCGCGCTGGCTGCTTGTCGCGCTTGGCTCGCTGTGGCTGCTGTTCCTCCCGAACGCGCCATACATGGTGACCGACCTCGTCCATCTCGGGCGGATCTCGGGCGCGCCGCTCTGGTACGACGGCGCGATGATCTCGGCGTTCGCGGGAACCGGCCTGCTGCTCGGTCTCGGCTCCGTGTTCCTCGTGCATACGGTTGCGTTGCGGACGCTAGGCCCACGTCTCGGCTGGGCTGTTCTGCTCCCGGTGCTCGCGCTGTGCAGCGCCGGCGTCGTCCTCGGCCGGTTCGCACGGCTGAACAGCTGGGACGCGCTCGTTCGGCCGGGACGGCTCGTGGAGTTCATCGCCGCGCACGCCGCCGATCCGCTCGCGAGCCGCCGCGCACTGGCCGCGACCGCGGGCTATGCGGTGTTCCTCGTGCTCGCGTACGTCGTTCTCTACACGGTGTCGAGCCTGCGGCCCGAGCTCGAGCGCTGATGGGCAAGGGCTACGCCGAGGGGCCAGCGGCCGAGGAGGCCGAACGCAGGCTCGAGGAGCTCGCCGCCGGCGTGCCGCCACCCGCGCCGCCGGATCGCGCGGCGGTTTACGGCTCGACGGTGGACGACCCAGAGCGGCACTTCATCGGCTGGCGCGACGATGTCGATCCGGACGCGCTCTTCGCCTCGGGCCAAGCCTGGGGCGTCGCAGTCGTCCGACACCGCCCGTAGTTGCTTTATGGCGATGTGTTGCTTTACGCAGGACTTACGTAGCCTCTGAATCTCGTTTACAGGACGCCGCGATGCTCTGAGCGGCAGATACACCATCCAGAAGGAGCACTTCGCACATGAGCAAACGCGTCCTCATTCTCGCCGCGGTCGTCGCGGCGCTGGCGGTTCCCGCCATCTCGCTGGCGGACGACGGTGGCAGCGCGCCTGCCACGCACGACGGCAGCAAGCTGTCGGCTCGCCTCGACAAGATCTCGGCCCGGGTCGACGAGCGGTTCCAGAAGTTCTCGGCGAAATGTCTCGTCGCGAACGCGCCGAAGCAGTGCGAGAGGGTCGCCGGGAAGGCTGTTCGGCGGATGGACAAGGCCCAGTCGCTCCTGACGAAGATCGAGTCGAAGATCAAGGAGAAGTGCGCCTCGGCGACCCCGCCGGCGAAGTGCGCGAAGGCCGCCGAGATCACCGGCAAGATCGCCGCCCTCCTCTCGAAGCTCGCCGCCGACGAGTCGGCGATCAAGGCCGCGTTCCCGAACGCCGGCAGCGCCACCAGCTAGCCCCCGACTGTCACTCGGCCGTCCCCATTGGCTAGCGGGGACGGCCGAGGGACAGTTACTGGTTAGTTGCCGGACGGTCACCCGCCGGCACCCGGGACCCCGCTCGCTACCCTCTCCTCCGTGAGCAGCGTTGGGCGCTAAACCGGTCGAGCGGATCGATCACGTCATCGTCCGTTTCGCGGGCGACTCGGGCGACGGGATGCAGCTCACCGGCGACCGCTTCACCAGCGAGACCGCGCTGCTCGGGAACGACCTCGCGACGTTCCCGGACTTCCCCGCCGAGATCCGTGCACCGGCTGGTTCGCTTCCTGGCGTCTCCGGCTTCCAGGTCCACTTCGCCGACCACGACATCCTGACGCCGGGCGACCGGCCAAGTGTCCTCGTCGCGATGAACCCGGCCGCCCTGAAAGCGAATCTCGAGGACGTTCCCGCCGGCGGCACGCTGATCGTCAACACCGACGCATTCAACGAGCGAAACCTCCAGAAGGCCGGCTACGAGACGAACCCGCTCGAAGACGGCTCGCTCACGAGCTACCACCTGCACGAGGTCGCGCTCACTGCGATGACGATCGAGGCGCTGAAAGGCATCGAGGGAGTCACATCGCGCGAGGCCGAACGGTCGAAGAACTTCTTCGCGCTAGGCCTGATGTCGTGGCTCTACCACCGGCCGGTGGAAGGGACGCTCGAGTTCATCCAGACGAAGTTCGGCAAGCGCCCCGAGATCGCCGAGGCGAACACCCGCGCGTTTCGGGCCGGTTACAACTACGGCGAGACGTCAGAGGACTTCGCTGTCTCGTACGAGGTCGCGCCGGCGAAGCTCGCGCCCGGGCGCTACCGGCAGATCACCGGCAACACCGCGCTGTCGTATGGGTTGATCGCCGCGTCGAAGCTCTCGAAGCTACCGCTCTTCCTCGGCGCCTACCCGATCACGCCAGCGTCGTCGATCCTCGAGGAACTCGCGAGGTTCAAGAACTTCGGCGTGATCACGTTCCAAGCCGAGGACGAGATCGCCGCTGCCGGGGCCGCGCTGGGGGCGGCCTTCGGTGGCGCGCTCGGCGTCACCACATCCGCGGGCCCGGGCGTCGTACTCAAGGCCGAGACGATAGGCCTCGGTGTCGCGCTCGAGCTACCGCTGCTGATGCTGAACATTCAGCGCGCCGGCCCTTCGACCGGGATGCCGACGAAGCCCGAGCAGGCCGACCTCCTGATGGTGCTCTTCGGTCGCAACTCCGAGAGCCCGGTGCCGGTGATCGCCGCATCCACGCCGTCGCAGTGCTTCCACGCTGCGATAGAAGCCGCGCGCATCGCGCTCAAGTACCGCACACCTGTCTATCTCCTCTCCGACGCCTACCTTGCGAACGGCTCGGAGCCGTGGCTGATCCCCGATGTCTCGACATTGCCGGACATCTCGACGGAGTTCGCGACGAAGCCAAACGAGGGCGACGAGTTCCACCCGTACAAGCGCGATCCGGAGACGCTCGCCCGGCCGTGGGCAGTGCCGGGAACGCCGGGTCTCGAGCATCGGATCGGCGGGCTCGAAAAAGCCGACGGCACGGGCAGCATCTCGTACGACCCCGACAACCACGACTTGATGGTCAGGCTGCGCGCGCGGAAGATCGCCGGAATCGCGGCCGACATTCCGCTGCTCGAAGTCGACGACCCGGACGGCGAGGCGACCACGCTTGTACTCGGCTGGGGCTCGACCTATGGCCCGATCGGTGCTGCAGTTCGGAACGTGCGCGCAGAGGGCAGGAAGGTGGCGAGGGCACATCTTCACTACCTCAACCCGTTCCCGCGCAACCTTGGCGAGGTGCTGCGGCGCTACGACAAGGTGCTGATTCCCGAGATGAACCTCGGCCAGCTCGCGCTGTTGATCCGCGCCGAGTTCCTCGTCGATGCAATCGGCTACAACGAGGTGCGCGGCCGGCCGTTCCAGTCGAGCGACCTGGCGGACGCGATCGCCGCTCTGATCGAGGCGTGAATGAGCAGTTCAGCTATCGCGCGACGAAGGACGGCAGAGTGCTCATCTCCTGGGAGGGACGCGTTGTGACGACGTTGAAAGGCGCCCCGGCGCAGCAGTTCCTTGCGCGGACGAGCTCGGCGGATGCGGACGGTTGCCAGCTCGAGATGGCCCGCGTAACCAAAAACTTCAAGCGAGGCGACGAGCGATGAGCGTCCAGCCGGAGGTTGGCCCATGAGCGACAGCAACGGCAACCTTATCCAGCTGACGGCGAAGGACTTCAAGTCCGACCAGGAAGTCCGCTGGTGCCCGGGCTGCGGCGACTACGCGATTCTGAATGCGGTGCAGGGCTTCATGCCGGAGCTCGGGATCGCAAAGGAGAACATCGTCTTTGTCTCCGGGATCGGCTGCGCGGCGCGCTTCCCGTACTACATGCAGACCTACGGGATGCACTCGATCCACGGGCGCGCGCCGGCGATCGCGACCGGTTTGGCCACCTCTCGGCGAGACCTCTCCGTGTGGGTCGTGACCGGTGACGGCGACGCCCTTTCGATCGGCGGCAACCATCTGATCCACGCGCTGCGCCGCAACGTCAACCTGAAGATCCTGCTCTTCAACAACCGCATCTACGGGCTGACGAAAGGCCAGTACTCGCCGACCTCGGAGCGCGGCAAGGTGACGAAATCGACGCCGTACGGCTCGATTGATCAGCCCTTCAATCCGTTGTCGATCGCCATCGGCGCCGAGGCGACCTTCGTCGCGCGCGCGATCGACACCGACAAGAAGGAGCTGGTCGAGGTGCTACGCGCGGCCGCCGAACACAAGGGCACCGCGATCGTCGAGATCCTCCAGAACTGCAACATCTACAACGACGGCGCCTTCGACTCGGTGCGTGAGCACAAGGAGAATCGGCTCTATCTTCGCGCCGGCGAGCCCGTGACGTGGGGCGACAAAGGCGTACGGATCGGCCCGGACGGCTCGGCCGAGATTGTCTCCGCCGACGCCGAAGGGCTGCTCGTGCACGATCCGGGGCATCCGGAGCCGAGCGTCGCATTCGCCCTGTCTCGCCTGACGTGGGACACAGTCGGCGCAGTTCCGATGGGTGTGTTCCGCGATGTCGAGCGGCCCGTGTACGACGAGGCAGTCGCCGAGCAGATCCGCGCCGCGAAGGAGAAGCAAGGCGACGGCGAGCTGGAAGCGCTGCTCCACGCCGGCGACACCTGGACGATCTCCTAGCGTCCCCACCAGAGGGAACGCAGGGCCCGAGCGCGCCGGCCACAGCACGCAGCCACCCCTACCAGCTGCAGATGAGCCGAACCACCAAGCGGCAGCGGAGTACGAGCACCGGCCAGCAGAAGCGGAAGCCAAGGAAGCTCACGCACCGCCACTCCCAGCCCCACGTGCACTCGACTCGCCAGACGAAGCGGCAGAACGGGAGCGGCCACGGCAGGAGCGGGTTGGCCAGTCCCTCGATGTTCAGCACGTCAAGCGGGCCGAGCAGCTTGCGTTCCTGCAGCGTCCCGACAGGGTTCTGCGCGAATCTGGCGGCGAGCGCCTCGTCCTTGTTCACCTCCGCGTCGAACTCCTTGAGCGCCTTCTCCCGCTGCGCCATGTAGCCGCCGAAGAACTTCAGCGCGGCGTCGGGCTTGGCGTAGGTCTCGCGGATGTGCTTCTGTGCCTGCTCCTCCGACACCGTCTCGATCTCGACTGGGGTTCCCCTTGGTGGTGCCATGGTCTCGCTCCTCTCCTGACGAATGACCGGTCAGCCGCAGCTGAGAGCCAGTGGAGGTTGGGCGGTGCGCGTTTGCGGTCGAGAGTCATCTCGCCTCCTAACTCGGCTCCGGCGCCTAACTCGCCTCTGGCGGGGCGAGGACGAAGGCCCGCACGTCGCTGGCGTTGTATTGCGTCTGCGTCGACCAGCCGTCGGTCGCCGTCGCGTGGACGTTGAGCACCTCCGCGAAGCCTGCAACCGTGCACGACTCCAGCAGGAACGCGACGCTCGGCGAGAGTGTGTGCGCTCCGGGCGGCGCGCCGACGGCGCCGCTGTCGGAAAGCCGAGGGTTGATCCCGCGCTTGACGTTGAAGTCGTACCTCGCGAAGCCGTTCGGGTGCGACGCTTCCCAGCCGATCGAGACCGAGTGGGACGTGTCGCCGTAGCGGAGGACACCCCATTCGTCGCCGGCCGGCACGCCGTCGAGGATGGGTGCGTCGATGTGCGCTGAGCAGACGTTGTTGTCGATGTGGAGCTGGAACAAGAGCGCGCCGCCCGCCGTCACGAGCCCGAGCGCGGCGGCATCGTTCGTGTCGATCGTCGTCGTCAGGTCGGTCGTCTTCGGGATCCGGTAACTGATGCCGAGCGTGTTCGTGTTGACCTGGACGCCCGCCCCATCGAAGAGCGTCAGCTCGAACTCGTACATCCCGGCCTCGGCCGGCGGTGCGAAGGCAGCCGACGCGAACGTTGCGTTCGATGTGTCGACAACCGCGTCGGCGATCAGCCACTGGCCGATCGGCGGCAGCGCCGGCGGGATCTCGAACAGGTTCACGCTGCTTCCGACGGGCTGTGTGCCGAGCTTGTACGGCTCGATCTGGAAGGACGATCCCACCACGTGGCCGTAGTGACGGAGCTCAGTGGATTGGACGTCGACGAACGGGTTTACGCTGGCCACGTTCCGCCAGCGGAGGCGGTAGTACCGGACGTTCAGGTCGGGACGGAGCGTGTTGTCGAACTCGAAACGGAAGTGGAGCGAGCCGCCGAACGGCGAGCCGGAGCTCGTGAGCCCGAGGTTCGACGCATCTGTCGTGGCGGCCAGATCGCTGCCGGTGCCGCGAATCGCGGCGAGCGAGGTATATCCGACCGCCATCGCCAGCACCCAGTGGCGTGGGGCAATCACCGGCGGGCACGGTGGGCATGTGTGTGCGAACGGGCTCGTCGTGGTGAGCGTGACCCCCGAGCCGCAGGCGTAGTCCCACCGCGTGTGGCAGGCGATCGGCGTCGGTGTGTAGATCGGGAAGCGCCAGAAGCCGATCCGCCGGTATGCCTTGAAGTAAAGGTCGGGCACGTCGCTTGTGCAGCCGGGCTAGAACCGACCGCGGAAGTGCCCGCAGTCGTCCGTGGTCGTCGTCGCGACGAGCTGTGTCGTCACGGCGGCCGGCCACAGGAAGCAGAGCATTGGCCTTGTCAGATCGGGTCTCGCGATCAGCGCGTCACGTAGCGCGGACACCCCGACAGAGGCTGCGCGGACGAACGCCGGCTCCTCCACGACTCCCTGGAGCGCGACGCTCGCCTCGGCTCGGCTGACCGTTGTGTGCTCCTCGCCGGTGAAGCGGAAGAGCCGTTCGGTACCGGACGCGAGCTTCGCCTCGACGTGGAGCGCCTCCGGCTCGACACTGACGGCAGGCCGCGCCCCGGTGGCTGCCGCCAGTTTTCCGATTTCAAGGAACGGTGCCGGGTCGGGACCAGGGCCTGGCCGCGGCGGGATGGGGACGCCGTCCACTGGCGGCCACTGCGGCCATGGCGGCCGCGGGATCAGGATCACGTCGCGGAGCTTCTCGAGGATCCAGTCGGGGATGCGCGGCACGATGATCGTCACCGGGTCGACCTCTTAGACCTCGATCTCTGCGTCGCACACCGGCAGGTCGATCGGGACGCCACCGGAGACGACGCGCTTCAGGAGCGTGCCGCGAACCGTGCAGAACCGCCACCAGCAGAGCCAGAGCGCACGATCGATCGGCAGCGCGACCCTATTTGCCAGGTCGGCGGGTCGGAGCATGCGCTCCGCAGAGCCGGTCCGGATCAGGGCGGAGAGCAGCTCGCCCTCGTTCGTGTGCTCGATGCTTGGCCCAACGAGCAGACGGATCTGGTCCGGCTCAGCGCCCTGCTCGAAGGAAAGCGGGGTGCTTCCGTCCTTGAGCTCCGCCCGGCCGAGGAGTCGGCCGCTGCTCCCGAACGCGTATGCGCTCAGGGGCGGCGGCTGCTCATCTTGCCGGACATCGAGGACTTGCGCATCGACGTGCAGTTGGACGGCTTCGCCCTTGGCATTCCGTACGCGTGCCATGATCGTGCTCCTTCCGGCCGGCGGGGACTCACCTCCCCCGACGGAGTGCTGGAGCGCGGCGGAACTTTGGGTGGCGCCCGAGAGGAGGCTCGATCCATCGCATCGCCCCTCGGCGCTGTTGGTGCCGCAGCGGAGCGCACGAGCGCGACCACGCTGCCTCCTCTTCGAACTACTCGTCGAGCCTACGCCGCTGGCAGCAACCCGCCTATCGCTCGGATGAGTGGTTCGCCTAGATGGTTGATGCCACGGGGTTAGGCGGTGTAGTCGGCGATGGCGCGGCTGGGTCGGCCGAGTTGGTGGTTGAGTTGGATGCAGGCGGCGAGCGCGAGTTGCCGTGTTGCGATGCGGGCTCGCAGGTTGCGTGGGGTGCGTGCGCCGTGTCGTTCGAGGCTGAGTAGGTCTTTGCAGGTGTGGAAGACGGATTCGATCCGTTGGCGGATCGGGGCGAGCTGAACGCTGCTGTCGGGTTCGT